>DASSZD010000194.1:0-43077 GCA_035702985.1 Acidimicrobiales bacterium | reverse complement strand
GGAGGGCAGCGGATCAACAATCTTGACGATGCGACGCTGACGCCGGGCCACGGAGAATCTCGGCATGCCCGCCGCCCGAACAGCCGCGAGGTGGCCCCGGCCGGGACGCCGGTCCGCCGCGCTGGCGGCCGTGCTGCTGGCCGGGATCGGGACAGCGGTGGGGTCCTCCCCCGCTTTCGCCTCCGGGTCCGGCCTGCTGGTCGAGCTGCCCGGCGACCCGGCCGGCTGGACCGCCAACCCCACGGTGGCCATGTTCGGGGCGCAGAACATGGTTCCCGGGCAGAGCATCACCGGGACCATCGGGGTGCGCAACACCGGCAACGGGCCCGGCCTGATCAGCCTGGCGTTCTCCGGCGTCAACGGGGCCCTGGCCGGTGAACTGGAGTACTCCGTAGGTCCCCCGGGCCGTCCAGCCGACGGCCGGCCGGAGACGCTGGCCGCTCTGGAGCAGGGCGTGGTCATGGACCCGGACCTGGCGCCCGGAGCTACCGACGGGTACCAGATCACGGTCACCTTCCCCGCCGGCGCCGGCAACCAGTGGCAGGGACGCAGCACGTCGTTCGACATCGTGTGGTCGCTCACCGACACCGGCCTGGAAGCCGGCTCGGGCGGAGCACCGTCGGTCGGGTCGCCCGCGCCCGGACCGGCGGCGGGGACCTCGTCGGTGATCGTGGCCGGAGCCGGGTCCCAGGCATCTGCCGCCCCCTCCATGCTCGGCCGGCTGGCTTTCACCGGCGGCGCCGTGGTCCTGCCCGTCGAGATCGGGGTGGCCGCGGTAGTCCTCGGGTCCCTGGCGGTGACGGCCGCCCGCCGGCGCCGGCCCCGGGCCGAGCGGTAGACCTCCGGTGGCCGGGGGCCGGGCCGGGCCCGGTTCTGCACCGGGGCGGGTGGTGGTGATCGCGGTGGAACCGGAGCTGCTGGCCGGGACTCTGGCCCGGCTCCTGCGGTCCAGGGGCTGGCAGGTGCAGCCCTGCGCCGCCGAGCCCGGCCACCCGGTCACAGCCGACGCGGCCGTGCTGTCGGACCGGCTGGCGGGCCTGGCCCGCTACATCGACGCCCCGGTGACCATCGTCCTGGCCGACGGGGCCGTTGCAGCCGGCCGCCCGGGCGAGCCGGCCCGGGGGCCGGGGATCAACCGGTGGGAGGACCTCCTCGACGCCCTCGGCGAAGCGCTGTAGGCAGCGGGCCTACGTGAGGGACAGCCCGGCCGGCCCGAGCTTGGACAGGTAGGCCCGCCAGGTGGCGTCGTCGTGGAAGGCCGCCCCCAGATCCGGTAGCTCCTGCCGATCGGCCTCGGGGACCAACGGGGCGGTGGCCCCCATCCGGGCCACGGCACAGGTCATGGCCGCCAGCCGGTTGACGTTGAGCGCCGTCACCGCCGCAGCCGCCAGGGTGGGGCCGGCGGAGGTGAGCCCGTGCCCCCGGAGCAGGACCACCCGGCCGTCGGCCAGGAGGTCGGACATCTCGGTGGCCCGGCGGGAGTTGCGGATGAGGCCGTAGTAGTCGTAGGTGGGGATGCCGGCCTCGGCCAGGCGCATGGCCGGGATGTTGAAGGCGCCGAAGATGGGCCGGAGGGGCAGCGAGGCGATGCTCGCCGCCACCACCTCGGGCGGGTGGGCGTGGACCACCGCGTTGACGTCCGGCCGCCGGGACAGCACGGTGGTGTGGATGGGCAGCTCCGCCGGCAGGGTGTGGTCGCCCAGATCCTCGGCCGGATTGCCGTCGAGGTCCACCAGCACCACGTCACCGGGCTCGCTCAGCAACAGCCCCTGATCCGACGGGCGCCGGGCCCGGACCAGGGCCCGCCCGTCGCCCACCCTCAGGCTGACGTGGCCGAGGATGTCGGCGACCAGGCCCTCCATGGCCAGCACCCGGCAGGCGGACGCAACCGCCACCCGGCCCTCCCGGTACGGGTCGTCGTCGGTGGTCATGCCCCGGCCGCCGGCACCACGGTCTTCACCGGCGGAGCCAGCTCCAGGGTGTTGGCGATGACGGCGTGGGCCACGTAGCGGCCGACGGTGAGGAGGACCCCCACGGCCACCTCCTCGCCGAGCACATCCACGGTCCTGGACAGCTCACCGGCGGCGTCCCGGCCGTAGCCGGCCACCATGGTCAGGGCCAGCGAGCGGGCCGCCCGGGCGGCCTCACTCATGACCGACTCGTCGCCTCGGCCGATGGCCGCGGCGATCCATTCGTCGGGGAAGCCCAGCTTGGACGCCAGCCGCTCGTGCTGGGCCTGCTCGTAGCCGTTGCCGAGGGTGGACGCCACGCCCAGGGCCACGGCCTCGGTGAGCTCAGACGGCAGGGCCGCCTTCAGTGATTCCGTGAACTCCTGGAAGAGGCGGGTGGAGTCCGGCTGATGGCCGCCCACCGCGAAGAACTCGCCCAGGTATCCCAGCCGCTCCACCTTGGGTCTCAGGGTCTCCTTGAGCGCCGGGTCGAGATCCTCGTAGGCAATCCGTTTGATTTCGGTCACTACCAGTGTCTCCTTCGGGGGGCCCTGCCGGTGCGGCTCATCGAGCGGCGGTGATCCACTTGAACCAGCGGTACTGCACGCCCCGGACGATCATCACGTTGAAGACCCCGATCAGGGCCGAGATGAAGACCAGAGCCAGCAGCCGGCCGGTCTGGAAGCCCTCACCGTAGAAGTTGTCGAGGTAGCCGATGCCCACGTTGGACACCTCCATCTCGCCCACGATCATCCCGATCACGCCGAGGGCGGCGCCGATGCGGACGCCGGCGAAGATGTACGGCACCGACGCCGGCAGGACGATCTTGCGCATCAGCTGTCTCTCGTTGAGGCCCAGCGTCTGGCCCACCTCGACGTAACCCTTGCTGACGTTGCGCAATCCCCCGGCTGTGTTGAGCAGCACCGGGAAGAAGCTGATCAGGACCACGAAGAGGATCCTGGCCCGGGCCGAGATGCCGACCCAGACGATGAGCAGAGGTATCAGCACGTTGAGTGGGGTGGCGTTGGCGGCGTTGATGAAAGGGGCGCAGATGGCGTCGAGCAGCGAGTACCTGCCGACGACGATGCCCAGCAGGATCCCCGCCGCCACCCCGATGAGGAGGCCGATGTACAGCTCTCGGAGCGATATGGCCAGGGCAGAGGAGATGGTTCCCTGGAACAGCATCTTCCAGAAGTCCGCCACGACTCTCTGCGGGGACGAGATCAGCACCGTGGAGACGTAGAGCCCGGTGATCTCCCACGCCCCCAGGATGATCGCCACCACAGCCAGCGGTGCGACTATCCCGGTGATCCGCCGTTCGACCAGCGGCTTGGCCGGGGCCCGCCGGCGGCCGGAGACCGTCGTGCCGGCGGCCGGCGGGCCGGTGGTGATCGCAGCCGTCATGGCCTCACACCCCGATCTCCGCGCAGGTGGTCCATGATGTAGGACCGCAGCTTGATGGCGTTCGGGTGGGCCCGGACGTCGTAGTCGGTGCGGGGCCGGGGAAGGTCGACGTCGACGATCTCGGTCAGCCGGCCCGGCTCGGGCAGGAACAGCGCGATGCGGTCCGACAGGAAGATGGCCTCGTCCACGTCGTGGGTGACGAAGACGATGGTCGTGCCCAGCTTCTGCCACAGCTCGGCGATCTCCACCTGCAGGGACTCCCGGGTGAAGTTGTCGAGCTGCCCGAACGGCTCGTCCATGAGGAGCACCTTGGGCCGCACGGCCACCGCCCGGGCCACCCCGACCCTCTGCTGCATACCGCCCGACAGGGTGTAGGGGGGCACGGAGGCCACGGCGCCCAGGCCGACCATCTCGAGCACCTCCATGGCCCGGCTGCGCCGCTCGGCCTTGGGGACGCCTCTGACCTCGAGGCCCAGCTCCACGTTCTGGATGACACTGCGCCACGGCAGCAGGTTGATGTCCTGGAACACGTAGGACATCTCACGTGACACCCCCGACAGGGCCCTCCCGTCCAGGCGGATCTCCCCCTCGTCGGCGGTCTCCAGACCGTCGGTGATGCGCAGGAGGGTGGTCTTCCCGCAGCCGCTCGGTCCCACCAGGCTGATGAACTCGCCCTCCTGGACGCTGAAGCTCACGCCGTCGAGGGCCACCACGGTGCGGGCCTCGCCGGGGAACGTCTTGGAGACGTTGCGGTACTCCAGGATCTGCCGGCCCGGGTCCGGTGCCGTCCCGGGGCCGGCCGGAGCCGACGGGGAGACGCCCAGAGAAGTGGTTGAAGGGTCGATCACTTGGCTTGCCGCCTTCCTGCTGAGGTTGCTGCGATCCATGGGAAGCGCCAGTCCTGGATCCGGCGGAAAGCGCCGAACAGGAACATGGCCAGAGCGGTCGTGGTGACGATGGTCGCCACCAGGTCCGCCGTCTCGCTGTAGCTGCCGAAATCCGCCGTCAGTCCGCCGAGGCCGGACTGCCCGATCTCCTGGCCGCCGAGGATCATGCCCACGGCGCCCACGGCCAGGGCGATCCGCAGACCGACGAAGATGAACGGCATGGCGCCCGGAAGGTAGATCTTCCAGGTCTGCTGCCACCCGCTCATTCCGAAGGCGTTTCCGACGTCGAGGTACCGACCTCGGACGGCCCGGGCCCCGGCGTAGGTATTGACCAGCAGAGGCCAGGTGCAGATCACCATGATGAACGCCACCCGGGCGGACGTGCCGATCCCGAACCAGACTTCCATGACCGGAAGGAGAGCGATGGACGGCGTGGCGTTGCCGAAGGCGACGACCGGGTCGAGGGCCCGCTCCACCAGGCGGATCCGGCCCATGAGCAGGCCCACAGCGATGCCGACACCGGCGGCGATGGCCATCCCGATGAGCATCTCGATCAGGCTGCGCAGGAATGCCCCCGGCAACTGACCGTTGCCGATCAGGTTGATCAGGGCCGACACGACCTTCGATGGGGTCGAGATGAATATGGGCTTGAGGAACGCCGACGACGCCTGCCAGAGGGCCAGGGCGGCGATGACCGCGACCATCTTGGCGATCAGGTCCCGCCTGGCGCCCAGGAACGGCATGACCGACCTGTTCGCCACGGGTCCCACGACCGGGGCGGCGGGGGTGGGCACCGGGGCCGCCGCGGCCATCCGGGTCTCGGCGACCAGGGTCTCCTCTGTGAGCGTGGGTGGATTCGGTTGTCCTGATGCCACCAAACCTTCTCCGATCGAATCGAGGTACGGAATGCTGCAACGGAGAGGACCCCGGCGTCGTTGCCGGGGTCCTCTCCGTCGACGCTGCTAGTAGGAGCTCTCGTGAGCGCTGAACTGGCTCCAGGCGGCCGTCCAGGGCGTCACGTCCATCTCCTGGGCGATGGGACGGTTCCCCTGTCCCTTGAGGGCGCTCTGCTGCTGGGCGATGTTCAGGTTGAACTGGACCACCGAGGTGGAGAAGGTGCTCTGGTCGGTCGGCCAGCCCTGGATCGACTGCAGTTCCTTCCAGGACTCCTGGTACGCAGAGGTGCTGTCGGCGTTGCTGGTGTAGGCCGCCGCGTTCTGGACCCAGGTGGACTCCTGGGTGTTGAACAGCTTGGCGGAGGCCAGCCAGGCCAGGTCGATGGCCTCGGCCATGGCCGGGTGCGATTGCAGCCAGGACGGCTGGGCCGCCATGAAGCTGTCGGCGTACTGGGGCAGGATCGTGGCCCCGCTCCCGAGCACGTGGAACCCGTTTCCGGCCTTGGGCACCCCGTTGGAGTGCACGAAGGCCACGTCCACCTTGCCGGCGATGAGGGCGTTGAGCGACGCCGAGCTGGCCCCGGTGCGCAGGACGTTGACGTTGGAGGAGGTGAGACCGCCCTTCTTCAGCACCGCGGTGAGGAGCACCCCGTCGGGAGAGGCGTCGCAGCAGATGGCCACGGTCTTGCCCTTCATGTCGGCGATGGTCGCCACGCTGTTCTTGGCCAGGACGATGTCGTCCAGGCGGGCCTGGTTGGGCCCGAACACGGTCAGCCCGCTGTCCACCTCGGTCGGCAGCGGTCCGGCCGCCGCATCCAGCTGGCCGCTGGCCACGGCCAGTTCGGGAGCGTTCTGCGAGGCGTTGGTCTGGCTGGCGCTGGCTCCCCACTGCTTGAGGAACTGCACCAGGTCGTGGACGTTGGTGTCACCCGTATGGGCACTACCGGCGGCGTTGCCGAACTTGAACGTCATGCCGGTGAGAATCGGGGTTCCGTCGGCGCGGAACGCCAGATGGGTGGCGGTGCTGGTGGCCGGGGCTGACGTCCCCGACGCACCAGAGCCTCCTGACGTGCCTGCCGTTCCCCCGGCGGACGCCTTGTTGCTGCTACTGGATCCACAGGCTCCTGCCAGCAGCGTTACGGCTGCGGCGAACCCGAGCACCTTCTTGTTCAAGAGAATCCCCCTCTGTATTGCGTCTGATTTATCGGATCGAACCTGGAGTTCTGGCGGCTCCCGGGATCCGGGCGCACAGCCGTACAGCCTTTACCGCGGCGCAGCTTGGATGAGAGCGTCAGGCCAAAGTACGAATCCCCCGTTCCCCCAGAAGAAACACTTTCTGCACCATTACAGCACCGCTTCTCGATCAGCGTCAAGCGAGGAGCGCAGTTCTTCGCCACCGGAGCGTGTTGGCCACTGGGAGGGCACCACACCGTCACGGACAGCGACAGATCGGTGGTATTTCCACACCTTGTTGGCGTGGCGGTCCCTGTCGAAGGTGGTCTGGAACCCGCCCGCTTCCGCAAGGTCGAGGGGTACCACGCGGCCCAGTTGCAGGGCCGAGGCCAGGGCCATGGCGTTCTCGACGAAGTGGATGACATCTGCGAACAGGCTGCGCACGGTTTCGGCCACCACCACCTCGCCGTGTCCCCGGAGCAGCGCGGCGTGGCACGAGCCGAGGGTGGCGACCAGGGCGGCGCCCTGCTCCCGGGTCGAGATGTGCGACGGATCGGGATGTACCGGTACGCCATCTGACCAGCGGCTGGCGTGGTTCTTGACCGCCACGATCGGCAGGTTGTCGACCACGGAGAACACGGTCGTCGGATCGTGGTGGAAGTGAGCCACGGCCCCCACGTCCGGGCGGGACCGGTAGATCTCCGCGTGGATGGGCAGCTCGGACGGGGGCCTGCCCTCGCCGGCCAGGACGTCGCCATCCAGGGTCACGGTGAGGATCCTCTCCGGTAGGAGCTCCCCCCTGGCGTCGTTGACGGGCTGGATCAGCAGGGATTGCCGATCCGGGAGGAGGGCACTCAGATGGCCGCTGTAACCGAGGATCCCGGCCTGCACCAGCATCCGGGTCGCTTCGGCCAGGTCGGCCGCGTCTGATTGAAGCCCCCGCTCCTGTCCGATATCCATGGTGTCCGTCCTCTCTGTGGTCAAACCTTGTACTGGTCCAGGACCTGGGGCGCGAACAGGTCCTCTGGTCGGAGCCGCCGGGCCGCCACCCCCTGCTCGTAGGCGAACCGGCAGAACGCGTCGATGGTGATCCTGTTGGCCTCGACCCCGTAGGGCCAGGGATCTCCCCCGAGCATTTCCCTGGACTCGTCCAGCCGGGTGGGTGACCACGGAAGGGGCAGGCGGCTGGCCGTCATCTCGCAGAGCCGGGCGACACTGCGATCTTTGGCGGCGGTGAGGGAGGTGAACAGGTTCCCGGCCACCCAGGGGTTCTCCTCCAGCACGTCGGCCCGGATGACGACGACGTGCATGATGGGGAAGATGCCGGTGCGCCTCACGTACTCCCGCTCCACCGGCTCGTAGTCGGGGAAGAGCCTCACGATCCCCGGATCGCCACGCTCGAAGCTCTCGGGCGGGTGGGCCGAGAAGACGGCATCCAGGTCCCCGGATGCCAGCATCTCGTCCAGGTTCCGGTCCGCCACCGGTGTGAGGGACACGCCTTCAGGCAGGGACAGAGCCACCTTCTCCCGGCGGCCCGGCTGGTTGACCCCCGCCTGGAACCACTGCACGTCGGTCAGCGGGATCCCCCACTCGTGCATCAGGAGCGAGCGGCTGTAGACGGATGCCGTCTGCGCCCACTCCGGGAGGCCCACCCGGGCTCCGGCCAGCTCCTTCGGGTCCGATGGACCGTCGGGCCGGACGTAGATGGACGAGTGCCGGCAGACCCGGGAGGGGAACACCGGGATGGCCACGATGCTGTCGTCCCCCGACGCCCGGAGGGCGACGTACTTGGCGAACGAGAGCTCCGAGACGTGCCATTCCCGGTACCGGAGGAACCTGAAGAAGATCTCCTCGACCGGGAGGGTGAGGCAGGTCAGGTCCACGCCGTCCACGGGCACCTCGCCCGTGACCACGTCCCTGGTGTGGTCGTAGCCGCTCAACGCCAGCGTCAGATGGATGCTCATGATCCGCGGCCCCCGTCAGTCCAGCAGCCCGGCCCGGCCCAGGACCCCGTCGAGGGCCTCTTCGGCCTGGGGGGTGGCCGGCACCATCGGCAGCCTGTGGTCGTTGGTCTCGAGCAACCCCATCCGGCGCATCATGTATTTGATGGGGATCGGGTTGGTGTCGAGGAAAACCGCCTTGTTGAGCTCCCACAGTTCCTGGTGCAGCTTGCGGGCGTCGAGCAGACGCTGTTCGAGGACGGCCTGGCACAGGGCGGCCACCCGCCCGGGGACCAGGTTGCCGACGGCGTTCATCAGGCCGCAGGCTCCGATCGCCAGCATGGGGAGGCTCAGCTCCTCCAGTCCCACGAAGATCCTGAAGTCGGGGCCCACGCGCAGGAGCGCCTCGGTGACCAGGCCCAGGTCCGTGCTGGCGTGCTTCATGCCCACCACGTTGGGAGCCCGCTCCACGATGGACTCGAGCGTGGAGATGTCCATGGTGAACGCCGAGCGTCCGGGGATGTGGTAGATGAGCACCGGCACCCCCACCCTCGATGCGATGTCGACGAAGTAGTCGGCGGCCCCTCGCTGCGGGGGCCGCAGGTAGTACGGCGTGACCACGAGCACGGCGTCGGCACCGGCGTCCACCGCCGCTTCGGTCAGGTCGGCCGTCTCGGCGTGGGAGCCGCTGCCGGTGGCCGCCACCACCGGCAGCCGCCCGGCGGCGGCGGCCACGGCCGCCCTCACCAGGTCGAGCCGCTCGGAGGAGGTGAGGACGCTCGGCTCGCCGCTGGTGCCCGTCACCACTACCCCGCTGGACCCGCCCCGGACCTGGTGGTCGACCAGCCGGCCGTAGGCTTCGAGGTCCACCGCTTCCCCCCGGAACGGTGTCACCAGGGGGGTGAACGACCCGGCCAACTGCTCGGACGCCACCGCCATCAGATCTCTTCCCGGTTGGTTGCGAATCCGGGCTGGGAACCCAGGAGGCGCAGCGGGTGCTTGAGGTCCTCCTGCCACATGAGCGAGTCCATCGACAGGTGCAGCGGGCTGTCCTGGATGGTGAGCTCGTACACCGGTTCGTCGTTGGACGCATGGTTGTGGATGGACCAGCCCGGCGCGGTGAGCATCAGATCGCCGGCCGACCACTCGTAGCGCCGGCCGGCCACCCGGCTCCAGCCGCTACCGGCGAAGAAGTAGTTGATCGCCGCCGAGGCGTGACGGTGGGGCCGGTCGACGATCCCGGGCGGGCGGATCGTCATGGTGGCGAAGAAGTTGTTGGTCGTGCCGTTGGTGCGCCCGGTGGCCGGGTTGTAGAGCAGGTAGAGCCGCCGCCCGCGGTACGACGGACCGAGGGCCATGAGCTTGTCCAGCTCGCGCTTCACGTCCTCCCAGGGCCAGTGGAGGGGTTCCTGCGGCACGACCGGCGGGTTGATGAGCCGCTCGTAGGACATGAGCAGGGGGCCGTCCCCGCCCATGGGGAAGACGTGGGCCACCGGATGCGGCTTCTCCTCCACCTCGGGGGCGGCGCCGTACGCTGACGGCTCGGGCGGGTGCTCGTCCACGAAGTGGACCTTCAGCTTCTCCAGGAGGGCGGCGTTGGAGTAGGTCAGGCGGACCTGGCGCTCGTCGGTCGGGTTGACGTGGTAGTACGACGTGAGGCCGGGGACGGTCCACACGTCGTAACGGCGGAAGGACACCTCCCTGCCGCCGACCGACGAGATGCCGGCGCCCTCGATGCAGAAGCACACCTGCGAGGAGTTGTGGCGGATCGGCGACGTCCGCTCGCCCGGCAGCAGGACCTCCAGACGGACCTGGATTCCGGGCGCCAACCCGAGCCCGGGGGCCTCGGCCAGCGGGTGCACCACCAGGGATCCGCGCCGCCCGTTCTCCGGGCGGGGCAGCGCGCTGAGGCGGTCCACCTCGGCGGCGATCTGCGCAGCCGGGATGACGACCGGCGGCCACACCCCGTCCTCTACGGCCGGTGCCGGATCCGCTCCGTGATCCACGAACCGGGCCTTCAGTGGTAGACCCTTTGCACCGTCTCCCGGAGACGAGCCCGGGCCGTCGGGACCCACTCGAAGCTCCGTCCCGGTCTCCGCCACCTGATCAGTCATGGCTGGACACCACCACCCTTCCTTCGTCGCCGAGTCCGTCCGTCGTGCTGCTCCTACGGCTGAGGACGGGACGTACCCGGCCGCGCCGTTCGATGAGCGTCCCTCCACCCTGCCTGGTGACCCTTTCGAGGATCTCCACGCCGAGAGCCACGTCCTCCACTCCCGATCCCATCCCCTTGAACAGCGTGACGGAGGTGTCCTGGCTGCGCCGCAGACCCTGGTGCACGACCTCACCCAGGCTCCTGAGTCCGTCCCAGCCGTCGGGCCGGGAGCCGAACCACTCGCGGAGTTCGGAGGACAGCTTCCGGGTCTGCTCCACGCTGTCGGTGGCCACGACCTCCGCCTCCCCGAGGATCGACGGGTCGAACTCCCGGCGGGCCAGGTCGATGGCCCCGACCGCGTTGACGTGCATGCCGGGCCGGAGAAGATCTGCGGTGAGCACCGGCGACCTGGCCCTGGTCACCAGGGTGACGATGTCGGCGCCGGAGCAGGCCTCCGCCGCCGTCGCGGCGGGGCGGCAGTCCAGGTCCAACTCGTCCCCGACCCGGGCGGCGAAGTCCTCCCGGTGGGCGGGGGTGGGGCTGAACACGCGGACCTCGTCGAGCCGGCGGACAGCGGCGACGGCGGCGACCTGGGCCAGGGCCTGCTTGCCGCTGCCGATCACCGCCAGCACCGACGCGTCCGGCGAGGCCAGGTGGTCGGTCGCCAATCCGGCGGTGGCGGCGGTGCGCAACTGTCCCAGGGCGAAGGCCTCGATGACCGCGATGATCCTGCCGGTTGCGGCGTCCAGCAGCAGCAGCGCCGGATCGGCCCCGCCCGGGGTGTGGGCCCAGCTCTTCACTCCCACCACCTCCGGCAGCGCAGCCCCCAGAGAATGCAGGGTCCCGCCCCCGGCGAAGGCGGTCATGGTCTTCTCCATGGAAGACACCTGCCCCGACCCGTCAGCTGCGAACACCCGGGCCATGACGCCCAGGGCGTCCACCAGATCGACGGTCGCCGCCACCTCGGCTTCTGATATCCAAAGAGTGGCCTCAGCCACTGCGCCCACCAGTGCTCGACATGGCGCCTTCCCCCTGTGGACGAACCGGCCGGGTTCGTCGTCGCTCTGCGGCAGATCAGCGGACGAGCGGATCGTACCGCACTGCCAGAAACTCTTTCTGCTGGATAAAGCTAACTACCGGCCCCATACCTGTCAAGGACGGGATCCCGGCTGTGGGGATGTCAGGGCATGGCGGACTGCGCCGAGCGGCACACTCTCTGTACCGCCTCGGCCAGGAGAGCCCACCGATTCGCCGGCATGCGGACGAGCGGGACGGACACGCTCATGGCCGCCAGGGGCTTGCCGCCGTGGTCGAGCACGGCCGAGCTGACAGAGCCAACGCCCAGTTCGCTCTCGTTCTCGTTGTGCGAGTAGCCCTTGCCCCGGACCTCCGCCAGCTCCTTGATCAGAGCCGCCCGGGAGGTGATGGAGCTGGGCGTCAGGGCCGGCAGCCGGGGCGACGTGTACAGGCCCCGGATGAAGTCCTCGCTCTCGAAGGCCAGCCATGCCTTGCCGATCGAGGTGCAGTGTGCGTACATCCGCGATCCCACCCGGGAGGCGACCCGGAGGGCATTGGGGCTCTCCACGCAATCGACGAAGAGGACCTCGTTGCCCTGGAGGACGGCCACGTGCACCGTCTCCCCCGTCTCGTCGCGCAGGTCCTCGGCGAAGGGGTGCAGGATGGCCCGGACGTCGTGGTTCTTGGCGGCTGCCAGCCCGATGCGCAGCAGCACCGGGCCGGCCTTGTAGACCTTCGATTCCGAATCCTGCACGACGAAGTCGTGGTGCGACAGCATCGCCAGCAGCCGGTGGGCCGTCGAGATGGCGATACCCAACTCCGAACTGGCCTCCGACACCCGAATCTGTTTCTGCTCCGCAACCATGATCAGCAGCCGGAGCGCATTGTCCACGGACTCGATCGGGTAGTTGGGCTTGCGGGGCTCGGCTTCGGGGTCGAGGTCGCGCTTGGTGGCCACGGGGTCAGAGTAGGCGTTCTCGAGTGGTTCGATGGCGAGCCTTACGGTCGACTGCAGGAGGGTTGACACACCTGACCGCGGATGGTCAGAATCGGAGAAACGGTTTCTGCTGGTATCGGGTCGGGGGACGACGGATGAGCTGGACGGCTGGCACCAAATGAGCTGGGTCGACCCCGTCCCGCCTCCGGAGCGCGCCGCTGGGTCAGGCCGGGGCCGCCCGTCGGGCGACCGGCGGCTTCTGCCGGCGGATCCCCACCTGGCCGGGCCGGATACCCACGAACGGGCGGCAGCCCCCCTCGTGGACCGCGGGGCCCGGGCCGCGTGAGCCGGATGGTGAGGGCGCCTGAGCTGGCGCGTCCGACCTTCTCGGACCTCGACACGGTGACGCTGCGCACCGTGGGCATCGACATAGGGTCTGCCACCAGCCACCTCATGTTCGCCGAGGTGGTCATGGCCCGGCTCACCCAGGAGCTGTCCAGCCGCTTCGTCGCCGTCGACCGCCGGGTGGTCTGGACGTCCCCGGTGCTGCTCACCCCCTACTCGGACGAGGGCGACACCATCGACAGTTCCGCCCTGCGCCGGTTCGTCGAGCGCTGCGCCGGGGAGGCCGGGGTGGACAGCGACACGATCGACAGCGGGGCGGTCCTGCTGACGGGCACGGCTCTGCAGCGCCGCAACGCCAGGGCCATCGTCGACGAGTTGGCCGAGCTGGCCGGTGACTTCGTGTGCGCCGCCGCCGGCCACCATCTCGAGGCGATACTGGCCGCCCACGGATCGGGTGCCGTGGAACGCTCGGAAGAGGACCGGGTCCCGGTCGTCAACGTGGACATCGGGGGCGGCACGACCAAGGTGGCCGTCTGCCAGGACGGCCGGGTGACCGGCACCGCCGCCATCGCCGTGGGCTCCCGCCTGGTGGCGTGGGATCACGACCGGCGGCTGATCCGGTTGGAGCCCTCGGCCCTGGATGTGGCGGAACGGGCCGGCGTGGCGCTCCGGCCGGGGGGGACGCTCACCGAGGAGGAGGGGTCCCGGCTGGCGTCGACCATGGCGGACCTGATCGTGTCGGCGCTCACACCGGACCCGGGACCCGGGGCGGAGGCCTTCGCTCTGACTCCTCCCGCCGCCCTACCCGGGGGGCGGTGGGAGCTGGTCCTCTCCGGCGGGGCGATGGAATGGCTGGTCACCCGGGCCGACGGCTGCGGGGACCTCGGTCCGGCCCTGGCGGAGGCCGTGGTCGACCGGTTGCGCTCGGCCGGGTTGGACCAGCGGTTGATGCCGGCCCGGCAGCGGCTGCGCGCCACTGTCGTGGGAGCGTCACAGTTCTCCACCCAGGTGAGCGGTACGACCATCCATCTCGGCGATCCCGACCTGCTGCCGGCTCACGCCCTGCCGGTCGTGGCGCTGGGGGACATCGTCGACGCCCCGGACGAGGACCACGCCGCCACGGCGGTCGGCCGGGCCCTGGACACCAGAGCCGCCGGGGGACCACCCCTGCAGCAGGTGGCGCTCTCGCTTCGCTGGCACGGTGCTCCGGCCTGGTCCCGCATCAGGCCGGTGGCCGAGGGCATCCGCCGGGCGGTCGCCTCCCGACCGCAGTTGCGCATGGTGGTCCTGGTGGTCGACGCCGACCTGTCCGCCACCTTCGGCCGCATCCTGATCTCGGAGCTCGGCTGGCAAGGTCCGTCCCTCGTCTGCCTGGACGGCCTGGAAACCACCGACCTGGACTACCTCGACATCGGGCGCCCGTCGGTCAACGGGGGGGCGTGCCCGGTCGTGATCAAATCACTGTTGTTCGCCCCGCCCGACGTCGGTGCCGACACCCACAGGAGGCCACCTACATGACCATCACCCCGTCCTCCGGACATCCGGCTCCGACCGACGACCCGCCCCTCGATCCCGACCGGGCCATCGCCGAGGCCACGGCTGCCGGCAAGCTCCTGGTGCAGCCCTACGCCCGATGGGCCCAGCGGCAGAACCTGCCCGTGATCGAGGACTTCGCCGTCGACCTGCTCGACGTGGAGGTCGCCTCCTGGGACCGGCTGGGGGCCCGAGCGGCCCTGGTGCACCTGGTCGGACGGGGAGACTGGACCAACATCGTCGTCATGGAACTGGATCCCGGTTCCGCCACCCTCCCCCAACGCCACCTCTACGAGGAGGTGACCTACGTGCTGTCGGGACACGGATCGACCGTGGTCGAGGACGGCGCCGGTCACGAGCACAGCTTCGAGTGGGGTCCCCGGAGCCTCTTCGGGCTGCCCCTCAACGGTCGCTACAGGCACTTCAACACGAGCGGAAGCGAGCCGGTCCGGCTGGCGTCGGTCACCAGCCTGCCGATGGTGCTCAACGCCTTCCACGACGACGACTTCGTGTGGGACAACCCGTGGGACTTCCCCGCCCGGTTCGGGGATGCCGGACGGTTCCGGGGCGAGGGGACCTTCGTGCCGGTGGCCCCCGGGCGGCACATGTGGGAGACCAACTTCGTCCCCGACCTGGCGGCGTTCGAGCTCCCGGCCTGGGCCGCCCGGGGCACCGGCAGCCGCAACCTCAAGTTCGTGCTGGCCGAATCGACCATGCACGCCCACGTCTCGGAGATGCCAGTGGGGACCTACAAGAAGGGGCACCGCCACACCCCGGACTTCCATGTGTTCACCGTCACCGGCCATGGATACAGCCTGCTCTGGTACCAGGGGGACCAGGATTTCAAACGGATCGACTGGCGACACGGCGTGGTCTACGCCCCGGCCGACCAGCAGTTCCACCAGCACTTCAACACTGCCCCCCACCCGACCCGGTACCTCGCCATCGCCTACGGGGGGCTGCGCTACCCCTTCACCGACGAGCGTCGCCGGCACTTCCTGGGTGTCGACCAGGACGTCAACAAGGGCGGCCGGCAGATCGACTACGCAGATGAGGACCCCCGCATCCGGCGCCTGTACGAGCAGGAGCTGGCGGCGGCCGGGATCGAATGCGCCATGCCCACCGTCACCCCCAAGCGATGACCGACCGACCGGCGGTGACCACCCTCCCGCACCGGATCGGCGCCACGGGACCCGTCATCGACGGCCTGATGCAGACCGCTCCATGATCACCGGGGCGGCCCTCCCCCTCGACGGCACCGGAGGGTGCCCGGGGGGGGATCCCGCCGACCGGCCCCGGCACGACGCCCGGGACAAGGCCACCGGCGCCTTCCGCTATGCCGCCGACCTGCCCTGTCCCGGTGCCTGGCACGTGACGCTCGTGCGCTGCCCCCATCCGGGGGCCAGGATCCTCGGGATCGACCCCGCCGCCGCCCTCGCCGCGCCGGGCGTCCGCGCCGTCCTCACCGCCGCCGACCTTCCGGCGGAGCGGGCCGGACGCCGGGTGCGGGACCAGCCGCTCCTGGCCGGCGAGGTCGCCCTCTACAGCGGCGAGCCGGTCGCCGCGGTGCTGGCCGACACCCGCCGGGAGGCGGAGGCGGCGGCGGCCCTGGTCGAGGTCTCCTACGAACCCCTGGAGGCGGTGTTCGATCCGGTGGTCGCCCTCGACGCGGCGAGCCCGCTGGTGCACGACTCACCGTGGACCTACCCGGGGGCGGTGATCGGACCCGGGGACGGGCCCAACCTGCAGTCGGTGGTGACCGACGGCGACCCCGACCGGGTGTCACGCGCCCTGGCCCGGGCCGCTCACGTGGTCACCGCCACCTACCGGACGCCGGCCGGCCACCAGGGGTACCTGGAGCCGCAGGCCTGGACCGCCTGGCCCGACGGTGGCTGTGTCAGGCTGCGCGGGACCACCAAGTCCCCCTACCGGCTACGGGAGCAGGTGGCGGCCACCCTGGGCCTCGAGCCGGCCGACATCGATGTGGAACCGGTCGCCCTCGGCGGTGACTTCGGCGGTAAGGGGTCGGTGGTGGACCCCATCCTCTGCGCGGCCATCGCCAGGGCGGTCGACCACCCGGTCCAACTGGTGCTGCGATCCTCCGAGGATCTCACTGCGACCGACGCCCGTCACCCGTCGGTGATCACGGTGAGCCTGGCCTGCGACGACGACGCCAGGCTGGTCGCTCTGGACTTCGACGCCGTGTTCGACGGCGGAGCCTACGCATCGGCCAAGCCCGTGCCCAGCGTCAACCTGCACGGGGCGGCGGAGGCCGCCCTCGGTTACCGGTTCGGTTGCTTCGCCCTGCGTTCCCGGGTGGCCTACACCCATACCGTGCCCAAGGGCCACATGCGGGCCCCGGGCGCCCCCCAGACGGTGTTCGCCATCGAGAGCGCCATGGACGAGCTGGCGGTGCGGGCCGGCGTGGAACCGGCCGAGCTGCGCCGACGGAACCTCCTGCGCAGCGGCGAGGAGGATGCCTACGGCCACGTCTGGCCCGACGCCAGGGGCATCGACGTGCTCGACGCGGCGCTGTCAGGCGCCGAGCTCGGCGGCTCGGACCTGCCGCCGGGATGGTCGGCAGGGAGGGGCGTGGCCTTCTACTGCCGGCCCACCCCCGCCCCGCCGGCCACCGCCCTGGCCCTGAGCCGGCTGCCCGACGGCCGGTTCGAGGTCGGTGTGCCCGTGCCGGAAACGGGAACCGGGAGCCACAGTCTGGTGGGCCAGCAGATGGCCGCCGCCCTGGGCACCGACCCGGCCAACGTGGAGGTGCGCCAGCTGCCGACCAGCGCCCTCGGATTCGATCCCGGGGTGGGCGCCAGCCGGGTTACGGCCGGGATGACAGCGGCCGTCGAGCGGCTCGCCGCCGCCTGGCGGGACCGACCTCCCGGCACCGACTCCCTGCGCATCGACGTGCCCGCCGGTGACGACGGGCCGGCCCTGACGTGCTGCGCCCAGGTCGCCCACGTGGCGGTCGACCCCGGGACCGGCCAGATACGGCTCCTCGAACTGGTCAGCGCGGTGGACGTGGCCGAGGTGCTGCGCCGCCGGTCCCACCAGATGCAGATCGACGGTGGGGCGGTGATGGGCATCGGATTCGCCCGCTTCGAGGATCTCCTGGAGGACGGCGGGCAGGTGTGGGGGTCCACGCTGGGCGAGTTCAAGCTGCCCGTCGCCGCCGACCTGCCCCGGTTGCGTACCGTCACCGTGGTGGGCGGCAAGGGGGTGGGACCGGCCAACATCAAGGCCGTCGGGGAGCTCACCAACGTCCCGGCGGCGGCCGCCGTCGCCAACGCGGTCGCCGATGCCGTCGGTGTCAGGCTGAGGGACCTGCCCCTGAGCGCGGAGGCGGTCTACTGGCGGCTCCACCCCCCGGGCCGGGACGGGAGGTAGAGGACCATGGTGGCCATACGCCTTTCTCTCAACGGTGAAGAGACCTGCGTCGACGCCCCGGTCACCGCCAGCCTGCTCGAGGTACTGCGGGAAGGGGGCCTCACCGGCACGAAGGAGGGGTGCCGGATCGGGGTGTGCGGGCTGTGCAGCGTCCTGGTCGACGGCCTGCCGGTGAGCTCCTGCCTGCTCCTGGCGCCCTGCGCGGAGGGCAGGGAGGTGTGGACGGTCGAAGGCCTGGCGGCCGCCCGCCCCGACCTGGCCGACCGTTTCGCCGCGGTCGAAGCCATGCAGTGCGGAATCTGCACGCCCGGCCAGGTGGTCATGGCCGCCGCGGCGCAGGAGGCCGGGGCCGGAGAGCCCGACGCCGGCTATCTCGACGGGAACCTGTGCCGCTGCACCGGCTACTCGACCATCCTCGAAGCGTTGCGCGGATCGGGGCGCGCCGATGGTTGACCCCGAGTTCCTCCGCCCGGCCTCGGTCGCCGAGGCGATCGGGATGCTGGCGGGAGGTGAGGCCACGGTGATGGCGGGAGGCACGTCGGTAGGACTGCTGATCGGCCAGGGACTGATAGAAGCCGATTGCCTGGTGTGGCTGTCGGGCATCGAGGGGATGGCCGCCATCACGCCCGTTCCGGGCGCCCTGCGCATCGGCGCCGGGGCCACCCTCAGGCAGGTGGCCGCCCATCCCGGGGTGCGGGCGGTCGCTCCTGCCGTGGCGGCGGCGGCCGGATGCGTCGGCAACCCGAGGGTCAGAGCGGTAGCCACGGTGGGCGGGGCGCTGGTGCACGCCGACCCCAGGCAGGACCTTCCTCCCGCCCTGGCGGCGTGCGGGGCGGAGGCGGAGATCGTCGGTCCCCGCGGTTCCCGGCGGGTGGCGGTGTCCGACCTGGCCACCGGATTCCTCGAAACCGTGGTGGCCCCCGACGAGCTGCTCACAGCCGTGGATCTGCCGACCGCGGCGCGGTCGTCGAGCATCTACTTCCGCTACACCCCCGGCAGCGTGGCCGACTTCCCGACCGTGGCGGTTGCTGCTGCCGCGGTGTGGAGCGACGACGACCGCCTGGTGTCGCTGAGGCTGGTCCTGGGAGGGGTGGCCTCCACCCCGCTCGTGGTGCCGGAGGCGGCGCAGCTGGCCGGCGCCGACGACCCGCACGCCCGTATCGCCGACGTGGCGGCCGCCGCCCGAACCCGCTCCGATCCGGTGTCCGACCGGCTCGGGTCGGCCGGTTACAAGCGGGAGATGGCGGCCGTGTGGGCCGAGCGTGCCCTGCTGGCCTGCCTGGCGCCGCCGGGAACCGCCGGCCAGCTGTCCGGCGCCGGCTGACGTGAGCGGCCCGGGGTCCGGGGCTGCCGGCTCGGAGGCCGGAGCTATCGAGCCGGACGGCGGCCGCGACGACACCAGGGACGTCGCCGCGGTGTCGTTCGTGTACACCACGGCACTGGCGATCCAGACGATCACCATGCCGCTCCTGGCCCTCCATCTCGGCTACAGCAAGCCGACCATCGGGGTGCTGACGGCGCTGTCGGCGGTGGCGCAGGTATTCGTCCGCATCGGCTCGGCCCGGGCGTTGCGGTACCGCCCCGACCGGGTGATCATCACCGCCGCCTGCCTGATGATGGCCGGGGCCGCCGCCCTGCTGGCCGTCTCAGCAGCCCTGCCGGTGTTCGTGGCGTCCGAGTTCCTCCAAGGTGCCGGACGGGGGGCCTTCTGGACCGGTTCACAGGCCCATGTGGTGCGCAGCCGGAAGCGGGCCGTCGGCCGGCTGGCCGCCACCACCTTCGTGTCGAGCTTCGGCCAGCTGGTGGGGCCGCTGACAGCCGCCGCCCTGATACCGGTCTCCGCTTCGCTGACCCTGACCGTGTCAGCCGTGGTCGGGGTGACGGCCGCCGCCCTCACCGTGGCGCGCATCCGTAGCGTTCCTCCGGTCCCGGTCGAGACCAGAACGGGGACCCTGTCCCTCCTGCACTCCCCACCGGTGCGGCTCGGCTGCTGGGCCGGGCTCACGGCGGGCGGGTGGAGGGCCATGCTCAACTCCTATGTACCGGTGCTGTTGGCCGGCAGCGGGCTGACGACCGGTGCGATCGGCGTGGTCGTCGCCGCCGGGAACGGCGCCAGCATCGCCGGATCGGGCCTGAGCGGCTTCGTGGGGGACCGCTCCCGTCGGTTGATGGTCACGGTGGGGGCGGCCACCGTGGCGACCGGGGCCGGGATCGTCCTGCTCGGGATCGCCGGCCGGAACTGGCTGGGAGCCGGGATCCTGCTGGTGCTGAGCGGCTGGGGAGCCGGGGTCCTGCAGACCCTCAGTCCCGCCGTGGCCGCCATCGCGGTGGACCGCAGCGCCCGCCCCGATGCCGTGGGCCTGACCGGGGCGTTCCGGGCCGGGGCGCTCTTCGTCGCCCCTCTGGCGGTGGCCGGGCTGCTCTCGGTGCTGGGCCTCGTCCCGGCACTGGAGGTGACGGGGGCGGCCATGGCGCTCCCGGCGGGGGGCGTCCTGCGACGCGCCCGTGCCGGGCCGGAGGGGGCGCCCCGGCCGACCGCGCCCTAACATCGGGCCGTGCCCGCCCGGGAACCGAACCCCGACCGGGTGCAGCCGCTCCGAAACGCCACCGCGGACCGGGTGATCGACGTCCTGACCCTCTTCAGCGAGGAACACCCCGTGGTCACCGCCGCCGAGGTGGCCCACCGGCTGGGCATGGCGCGCAGCACCAGCTACCGCTACCTCCAGAGTCTCAGGACGGCGGGCCTGCTGGAGGACGACCCGGACCGCTCGGGGTTCCGTCTGGGACCTCTGATACTCCACCTGGGGCGCATAGCCCGGGGCCGGCCGCAACTGGGCCCTCTGGCCCGGCCGTTCCTGGATGCGTTGTCGACCCAGACGGGTGAGACGGTGCTGCTCACCCGCCGCTCCGGGAACCAGGTCGTGTGCCTGGAGCGGGTGGAGAGCCGGTCGCCGTTACGCATCTCTTACGAGCCGGGCCACGTCCTTCCGCTCCATGCCGGGGCGTCGGCCATGGTGCTGTTGGCCTGGTCCGAACCGGCCGACGTCGATGCCGTCCTCTCCGCCGGCCGGCTGCCCCGCTTCACGAGCGCCACCGTCACCGACCCTCGCCGCCTGCGGCGTCGTCTGGCGGCCATCCGGGCCCAGGGCTACGCCGAATCGGAGGGCGAGGTGGACGAGGGCGTGGTCGGGGTGGCCGCCCCGGTGTTCGGTGCCGACGGCAGGGTCGCCGCCGGTCTCAGCGTGGTCGGTCCGGCGCTCCGCCTGGCCGGCCGGAGGCGCCGGTCGGTGGTATCGGCGGTCCGCGGGTCAGCCGCCGAGTTCAGCGATCTCCTGCGCCGGGCCGGCTGACCGCCGCCCTTCGCCGCAGATACTCGTAGCCGCCGCTGATCTGCTTCGGCCCCCAGCAGTGCGCCCGCTTGGCCAGGGCCTCCTCGTCGGACGACCAGAACTTCACCCCTCCCGCGGCCATGGCCATCAGCTGCAGCTCGCACGCCCGCTCCAGGAGCACGGCGGTCATGACCGCCGTCGCCAGGTCCGCTCCTACGGCCACCATGCCGTGGCCCGGGATGAGCAGGGCGTTGCCGGACCCCAGGGCGGCGGCCAGCGAGCGGCCCAGCCCGGGTGTGGAGATCAGGTCCGCGGTGTCGGTGAATCGGGCCGGACCGGGCGGTGCGAACAGCGTGCCCTCGTGGGAGATGGGCAGCAGCGGCTCCCCGGTGGCGGCGAACGCGATGCAGTGCGCCGGGTGGCAGTGCACCACGCTGTTGACATCGGGCCGGGCGGCCATGATCTCGGTGTGGATGGGGAACTCGATGTGCACCGGAGCCGATCCCTCCAGCCGGGTCCCGGCGGCGTCGACCAGCACCACGTCCGAGGCGGTCACCTCGTCGAATCCGAGACCGCTCCCCTTCAGCCACACCCCCC
This sequence comes from Acidimicrobiales bacterium, assembly GCA_035702985.1. Classification (GTDB taxonomy): domain Bacteria; phylum Actinomycetota; class Acidimicrobiia; order Acidimicrobiales; family Palsa-688; genus JAKAXG01. Next base: position 21,522 of record DASSZD010000194.1, on the reverse strand, counting down.
TACCGTCAGGATCGCGGGCCGACGCGTGACCCCAGATCATGTCGCCCAGGCCCCGCTCGCCGAGGATCCGGCAGGCCTGCGACACCTCTCCGGCCAGGCTGGTCATGGCGCTCCTGTCGTCATCGGTGGGCGGGGGAGGTCCAGGCGGCTGCCGGATGCGGCCCCGGCCGCCTGCCGAGCCGGCCGGACCGCTTCGGGCAGCAGCAGGTCCCGGCCGAGTACGGCGAGGACCGGGCCGAGCCGGTCGGGGTGGGCGCCGGCGGCGACATAGCGGTCCGGGCGGACCAGCAGCATGCGGCCCCGCAGGGGGGCCATCACCTGCTGCAGGCACCCGTCCGCATCGGCGACCCCGGCCCGGCGCGGGGATCCCGGCCCGGCCGGGGCATCGACGGCCATGGTGTCGTCGAGCGTCACGTCGACCCACCGGCAGTCCAGACCCGCCAGGCCGGACAGGTCGGCGGCCGTCCACGCATCGTCGGGGCAGTCGACCGCCAGCAGGGCGAACCCCGGGCCCAGCACGTCGTCCAGCAGGGTGAGCCGGCCCTGGGCGTCGAGGACGCGGGGCTGGGGCAGCATTCGGCCGACTGCGGCGCTGACCGCCCGGTCGGGGCAACCGTCTGCAGCCGCCACGAAACCCCGCCGGTGCACGGCGGCCGGCTTGAAGCGCATCTCCTCGAGCCAGCGCCGGGCCGGGGCCACCCGCCGGGCGCCCCGCACGGCCCGGTCCCGCAGGCCGGCCACCGCCCGGTTGGAGGTCATCACCACCCGGCCCAGGCGCACCGACAGTCGGATCATGGCCCGGGCGTGGGGACGCCGCTCCTGCTCGTAGGTGTCGAGCAGACCCGGCGATGCCCGGCCCTGCACCACCGCCGCCAGCTTCCAGCACAGGTTGTCCACGTCGCGGATGCCCGAGTTGAGGCCCTGCCCGGCGAAAGGGGGCATCATGTGGGCGGCGTCGCCCGCCAGCAGCACCCGGCCCCGCCGCCACCGGCGGGCGATCAGGGCGTTGAAACGGTAGGCGGTGCAGCGTTCGATGTCCTCCCGGGCGATGCTCCGGTAGCGGCCGATCAGCCCGACGGCCAGATCCTCCAGGGGTGGGGCGCCCGGCCGGCATTCGGACGCCGACAGCTTGAACTCGTACCGGCAGCGGCCGTCGCGGCCGGGGATGATGACATGGGGGCGGGCCGGATCGCCGTGGTGGAGCCCGTAGCGCTCCCGGTGGGGGTCCCCGACGGTGTCGGCGACCAGCCAGTCCTCGGCAAAGGCCCGGCCGTCCATCTCGATACCGGCCAGCTTGCGGACCGTGCTCCGGCCCCCGTCGCAGCCGAGGACGTAGGAGGCGCGCACCGAGGTGCGGGATCCGTCACCCGAGCGCAACGTGCACTCGACGTGACCTCCGTCGGGGCCGGCGGTGGCCCCGGGTGACAGGCCGACGAGCTCGGTGGAGAGGGCCACCCGGACCGATTCCGACCCGGTGACGGCGGACAGGAGGACCCGCTCGAGGTCGGGCTGGGCGAAGGAGCTCTTGAACGGGTGCCCGAGCCGGTAGGGCTGCCGGCCCCGGGAATGGACCAGCACCGAGCCGTCCGCGCCGTGGTAGCGGGTCCCGGTGCCGGGCTGGAGAATCGGGTACACGACGGATGCCAGCCCGGCGCGCTGCAGCGTGCGCAGCGATTCGTCATCGATGCTGATGGCCTTGGCCTCATCGCTCGTCGCCGGGTTTCGCTCCACCACGAGCGTGGTCACCCCTTCGGCGCCGAGCAGGCCGGCCGCCACCAGCCCCACCGGCCCGCATCCCACCACGAGGACGTCCACCCGGCCGGGCACGGCCGCCGTGGTGGCGGGGACGGGCTCGGCCGTCACAGCACCGGTTGGTACCGGGGGCCGCCCTCTGAGAGCAGCGTCTCGGCCTGGGCCAGGATGGCTTCGATGTCCTGGTCCAGATCGAGGGACTTGCGGAACGGTTGGGGAATCTCCAGACCGGTCTGCCAGTACACCTCCCCCCGGTTGCCCTCCGGGTCGAAGAAGTAGATGCCGAAGGCGTTGCCGTGGGTGACCACCTGCTGGATCGGGACCCGACCGGCGTCGAAACGCCGTTTGAAGGCCCGCAGCGCGTCGAGGGTGTCGACCCGCCACGAGATCTGGTGGGTCTGGCGGGTGTCCAGGGGCGCGGTGCGTCCCCGCGCCAGCACCATCTCGTGGTGCTCGACCTCGGGCCGTGAGCTGAGGAACACCATCCCGAGTTCCGGGTCCTCGTCGGTGACCGTGAGCCCGAGCACCTCGGTGTAGAAGGAGCGCATGACCTCCAGGTCGTACACCCACAGCCCGGTGTGACCCAGTTCCGCGATGCGGGGCGCGGCCGCATCCGGGCCCGGCCCGGTCACGGCGCCACCGAGAGCCGGTCGGCGATGCGGTTGCGCAGCTTCCCGATACGGTCGATCTCCACCTCCACCACGTCGCCGTCCTGCATGAACACCTGGGGGGAGCGGCGGAATCCGACGCCTTCGGGGGTTCCGGTGAAGACCACGTCTCCCGGCTTGAGCGTCAGGCACCCCGACACGTAGGCCACTATCTCGTCCGGGGGGAAGATCATCCGGTCCAGGCTGCTGCGCTGCATCTCCTGTCCGTTGAGCCGGCAGGCGATCTCCAGGCCGCCCAGGTCCCCCACCTCGTCGGCGGTGACGATGGTGCCGATCGGAGCCGACCGGTCGGCGTTCTTTCCCAGCGCCCACTGCGGTGTGCGCTGCTGGTAGCCGCGGGCGGTCACGTCGTTGCCGCAGGCGTATCCGAGGATCCCCCCGCCGGCGGTAGCCCGATCCGCCCCGTGCAGCTCCCTCCCGATCACGGCCACCAGCTCCGCCTCGTAGTCCAGTCGGGGCTCCCCCACCGGTAGGGGGATGGCCGCCCCGTCGGCGACCAGAGTGGAGGCCCACCGGGCGAAGATGTTGGGATGGGAGGGAACCTCCCGACCGCCTTCCGCAGCGTGGGCCCGGTAGTTGAGCCCGACGCACAGGACCTTGGCGGTGGCGGGGACCGGCGGTAGCTGCTCCAGGGATCCGAGGCGGAGCGACCCGCCGGTCACGGCCCGGGCCGAGGCCAGAGCCCCCTCCACATCGGAGTAGAAGTCGCTGACGGACGACACGGGCTCGACCCGGTCGCCGATCACCACTCCCATCATGGTCGTGCCGTTGTGGTCAAAGCCGGTCAGTCGCACCCGATCCCCCACCTCAGTCCTGAAATACGGGACCTGTGTCCTGATATACGAGGCTAATGACCCGGATCCGGGGGGTCAAGGAGACGGAATGGTTCGGCCCGGGGCGCCGGGAACCCGGAGCCCCGCCCGTCCCTGGGCGGCCACCTCGGCGACACCCCGCTCGGCCGCGCCCGGATCCAGGTACACGCCTCCCCGCACCACCGGTCGCCACCCCTCGGTGAGCTCGTAGAGGAGCGGGATCCCGGTCGGTATGTTGAGCGTCTCGACCTCATCGGGTCCAAGGCGGTCCAGGATCACGCACAGGGCCCGCAGCGAGTTGCCGTGGGCCACGACCAGCGGGAGCCGCCCGGTCGCGACGTCTGCGGCCAGGGCATCCTGCCAGTGCGGCAGCAGCCTCCGCTGCACGTCGGCCAGCGACTCCGCGTCGGGCAGACACCCGGGTGGGAGGCAGGCGTAGCGTGGATCCCGGGCCAGCGCCGCCGTATCGGCGGGACCGGCGGGGGGAGGCTGGGCGTGGTACGACCGCCGCCAGCGCATGAACGTCTCCTCCCCCACCTCGGCCAGAACCTCGGCCCGGCCCCGGCCCTGCAACAGCCCGTAGTGGCGCTCGTTGAGCCTCCAGCTGCGGGTGACCGGCACCCAGGAGCGATCGAGGCGTGCCATGACGATCTCGGCGGTGCGGACCGACCTCTGCAGGAGCGACGTGTGGACCACCGAGGGCAGGAGACCGGCGGCGCGCATCATGGCGGCGGCCGCATCAGCTTCCTTCTCGCCCCGCCCGCTCAGGGGGACGTCCATCCATCCGCTGAATGAGTCCTCGGCGTTGGCCGTGCTCTGGCCGTGGCGCAGCAGGAGCAGCTTCACCTTTGCCTTCAGCCGATAGCGGGCACCCGCAGGCCGCCCAGCACCTGGGCCGCGGCTCGGAGCCCTGCTCCGGTGGCCAGCATCCGGCGGCACTCCACCAGGGCCCGGGGCCAGTTGAGCGTGGCCGCCCCGGTGAGGGCACCCTCGTCGTCGCCGTACAGGGTGGCCATCCGTTCCGGCACCGAGTCCGTGTCGCCGACCGTCTCGGTCCGGCTGCCCCGGGCAGGGCGGCCCACCACCTGGAGGCGCACGTCGTACTGATCGCTCCAGACGTACTCAACCGGTTCGTAGGCGCGGGGGGCGTCGGACACGATGTTGTGGGCCACGCACGCCGCCTGCTCGACCGCGTTGGTCCAGTGCTCCACCCGGACCAGCTCGTCGTGCCTGCGGTGGAACCACCTGGCCACATCGCCCGCCGCGTACACCGATTCGGCTCCCTGGACCCGGCAGTACCCGTCGCAGATCACCCCGTCGTCGACCGGCAGTCCGGACCCGGCCAGCCAGGCGTCGTTGCAGACCGCCCCTATCCCTACCACGGCCATGTCGGCGTGCAGCTGTTCCCCGTCGGTGAGCCGGACGGTGAGGTCGCCTTCCGTCCCCGAGAGGTCGGAGGCGCCCACCCCGAACCGGGTGGTGACCCCGTGCCGGGTGTGCAGATCCGCCAACCTCAGCCCCAGCTCCTCGCCCACCACCCGGCCCAGCGGGTTGGCCAGGGGGTCGACGACGACCACCTCGCAGCCCCTGGCCGCCGCCGCCGAGGCCACCTCGGCTCCGATGAACCCGCCGCCGATCACCGCCACCCGCTGGTGGCGGCCCAGGGCCCGGGCCAGGTCGTCGCCGTCCTGGCGGCTGCGCAGCAGGTACAGCCCGGACCGGGCCGCCCACGGCGACGGGCGGGCCGACGCCCCCGTGGCGATGATGCAGCTGTCGTAGCGCAGGACGTGCCCGTCCTCCAGTTCCACCACCCGCCGGGAGGGGTCGAGCCGCACGGCCGGCGAACCGGCGCGCAGCTCGATGCCGGCCTTCGAGGCCGCTTCCGCCGTGAGCAGCAGCAGTCCGTCGGGGTCCATGGGCCCGGCGAGATACTGCTTGGACAGCGGCGGCTTGTCGTAGGGCAGCTCCGGCTCGTCGCCCACCAGCACGATGGGCAGCCTGTATCCCTCCCGCCGCAGCGCCTGGGCGGCGCGCACGCCGGCGACCGACGCGCCGACTATGACCGTGCCGGCTGGACCGCCCGCCCGGTCACCCATCGACGCCGCGGCGTAGCGACTCCTGGTAGGCGTCGAGGAGCCGCTTGGCGTCGTCCATGCTCAGCTGCACCGGGTGCTGCTCGATCTGGTGCAGGCGCATGGTCCGGACCAGCCCGGTGTCCTGGATGGCGAGGTAACGGGACGTGTCGTTCTGGTCGAGATTGAAGTGCTGGTGCCAGGCCCAGCGCGGCGGCGCGAACAGTGTTCCCTCGGACCACTCCACCACCTGCTCGGGTTGGCCTTCGTGGTTGATCACCGAGAAGCCGAACCCCTTGACCACGTAGAGGTACGCCTCGGTGGTGTGGCGGTGGCGCTTGGAGGCCCCCCCTGGCTTCAGCTCGGCGATGTGGGCCGAGAGCACCTCGTAGTCGGCCAGGTCGAACCACTGGCCCCGGTTGTTGCGCCAGGGCCGCTCCGGGAGCTCCATCTTGCGGAGGTCGTCACCCGAGCTCAGGCCCTGGATGGGCGGATGGTCCCGGTTGAACTGGTCCCGGGCCTCCAACTCCGACGTCGACTTGTTGGACGGGGCCAACACCCCAGGCTGATATTCACGAGCCATCCGAGTTCCCTCCCGATGAAGACCAATGTCGGCCTTATGGTAATACCTTTTTCAAACCCGGACAAGCCCGCCGGCGGCTCATCCGGCGACCGACACGTCCTGCCATCCGTAGCGGTGCCGGTCCAGCTTGGACAGGTCCTCGCTGAGAAACCGGAGCACCACAGCCGCCTCCGGCTCACCCTCCCCCGAGATCATCCGGGTCGAGTGCAGCTCACCCGGCAGGTAGACCCGCGCCTGGCCGGGACCCAACACCTCCGACCGCGACAGCCTCAGGGGCGGGTCCCCGCCGGTCCGGTCGTAGGTGGCGATCTCCACCCGGCCTCGCTGCACCCCGTAGACGACCCATCCCCCGGCCCCGTGGCCGTGGGGAGGGCTGTTGTGGCCGGGGCGGTACGGGTGGGCCATCTGGATGACCCCGAGCCCGGGATCCCGGAACAACTCGACCGGCCGCTCGCTCTGCGCCACGCGGTCCATCACCTCGATGCAGGCGGGATCGGCGCTGCCGAGCAGGCGCTCCATGGCCCGGCGACAGCCTTCGGCCCGGTCCGGGATGCGATCGCTCTGCCACGCCTCCCGCAACCGGGCCGCGTAGTCCCGGAACACCGGGCCGAGCCCGTCCGCCATCGAAGTCCCCCCTGATTCCTCCACGACCGGCATGGTATTACCTATAGACCATCGCGGTCGACTGCGCTAACGTGCGCCGCGATGGCTGCGGCTCCCCGGGGGGGGATCACACGACGGGTCGGCCGGGGCGATCGTCCCGGCCCGGTCAGTCGTCGCCGGAATCCAGGGCCTCGGCCCGGTCCACGGCCTCCTGCAGCTGGGCGAGCAGCACCCGGGCCGAGTCCAGGTCCAGTTCCACCCCCACCCGGGCATCGGTGCCGATCCCGTAGTTGGCGAAGTCGATCAGCACCGCGTGCTCGTCGGGGGTGTGGGTGGAGTGGTCGAAACCGACCGTGCAGCGGGCCAGCGGGAACCATCCCCCGGCACCCTTGGCCGCGCCGCGAACCTGGTCCGATCGGGAGATCGCCGTACACATGTCTGCTCCTCCCCTCAGTGCCCGCCCAGCTGACGGCCCAGGAACTCGAACAACTTCTCCCAGCCGTCCATGGCCTGCTCGGGCCGGTACATGGGCGTGTGATAGTAGAAGAATCCGTGGCCGGCGCCGTCGTAGCGGTGGAACTCGTAATCCCGGCCGTGCTCTTGGAGCGCCGCCTCGTGCCGGTCGACCTGAGCCGGGGCCGGCGAGCGGTCGTCATTGCCGAACAGGCCCAGCAGCGGAACCTGAAGCCGGTCCGTGTAGTCGATGGGGGCCACCGGCCGGGCAGCCGTCAACTGGTCCTCGGCCATCACCACGTTGCCGCCCCACAGATCCGCCACCGCGGCGAAACCCGGAACCAGCGAGGCCGCCAGAAGGGCGTGACGGCCGCCCGAACATGTCCCCATGACCGCCACTTTCCCGGAGCACCACGGCTGAGCCTTCAACCACTCCAGGGCCGCCGCGCTGTCGGCCACCACGCTGTCGTCGGCGACGCCGCCCTCGGCGCGCACCTTGGCCGTGACGTCATCGGGCGTGCCGTGCCCGAAGCGGCAGTACAGGTCCGGGCAGATCACCGCATATCCATGGCGGGCCAGGCGCTCGCACAGTTCCTGGTAGAACTCGTCCCAGCCGGGCATGTGGTGCAGGGCCACGACGGCGGGATACCGGCCCTCCCCGGCCGGGCGGGCCACGTAGGCGTGGACGGGGTCTCCCCCGCCAGCCGTGAACTCGATGGTCTGCGCTGTGATGGCAAGTTGCATTCCGGTGTTGAAAGAATTCCACGTCTGCGGCATTCCGGGTCCCTCCTCGGTTCGGCGGGGCTTGCAGTAGTCGATGCAGATCAAATCTACGTCCCCGGCCGGCTCTGCGTCGGGGGAGGGAGGACAGAGTGACAAAACCTGAGGTAATCATCGCCGGGGGCGGGATCGGGGGCCTCACCCTGGCCCTCGAACTGGACCGTCTCGGCATCCGATCACGGGTGTACGAGGCGGTCAGGGAGCCGGCGCCTGTGGGCGTGGGAATCACCGTCCTGCCCCACGCCACCCGGGTCCTCTCGGATCTGGGCCTGGCCGACGCCCTGATGGCACGCGGTCTGGTGACGCGGGAGTCCCTGTACTACAACCGCTTCGGCCAGTTCGTGTTCCGGGAGGAGGTCGGCACGGAATCCGGACTGCGCTGGCCTCAGCTGTCGGTGCATCGCGGCGACCTGTACCAGGTGCTACTGGACGCCGCCATGGAGCGCCTGGGACCGGACCGGGTGCGTTTCGGCCACCGGATGCTGCGGGCCTGGGACGACGGCAGCCGGGCCTTCGCGGAGTTCTCCCTGGCCGCCGAGGACGGCCCTTCGGTCAGCGTGGACAGCGCCGACGCCGTCATCGGGGCCGACGGGATCCACTCGACCCTGCGCCGCCAGCTGTACCCGACCGAGGGCGAGCCGCTGTACCAGGGCATCAACATGTGGCGGGGAGTGACCTTCTGGCCGCCGTTCCTGTCCGGGGCCTCCATGCTGCGGGTCGGGTGGTACAGCAGCGGGAAGCTGACCATCTACCCGTGCCGGCCGGCCGGGCCGGACGGCAGGCAACTGATGAACTGGATCGCCGCCCTCCACACGCCCCGCCACATCGAGCGGGACTGGGGCCGGCAGGGCCGGCTCGAGGATTTCCTGCCCACGTTCGCCGACTGGAAGTTCGACTTCCTGGATGTCCCGGGCGTGCTGGAGACGGCCGAGTCGGTCCTCGAGTACCCGATGGTCGATCAAGAGCCGCTTCCCCGCTGGACGTTCGGCCGCCTGACGCTGCTCGGCGATGCGGCCCACCCCATGGTCCCGCGCGGCTCCAACGGGGCCGGCCAGGCGATCGTCGACTGCCGGGTGCTGGCGGAGTCCCTGGCCGGAGCCGATTCGGTCGAGGCCGGCCTGATGGCCTACGAGGCGGTGCGTCGCCCGGCTACCGCCGGCGTGGTCTACCGGAACCGGACCAACCCGCCCGATGCCATCCTGCGGGAGGTGTACGACCGCACCGGCGATCAGCCTTTCACCGAGCTCGAATCGGTGATCAGCCAGGAGGAGCTGAAGGCCCTGGCCGAGGGGTACCGGGACGCCACCGGGTACTCCCGCCGGGCCCTGGCCGGCAAGTGAGCCCGGGCGGTCCGCCCGCCGAATCGTGGGTGGGACTCAGCCACGGACGCACCCGCTACCTCAGGCAGGGATCCGGTCCGCCGGTGCTGTTCCTGCACGGGGTCGGTTTCACCGACGGGGCCGAGGTGTGGTCCCGGTCGGTAGAGCGGCTGGCCGCCACCCATGACGCCATAGCCGTGGACCTCCTCGGATGGGGCGAGGGGGACCGGCTGGACGCCTCCTATTCGTTCGCCTACCTGGTCGACTTCGTGAGGGAGTTCCAGGACGCCCTGGGGCTCCCGTCCTGCCACGTGGTCGGCCACTCCATGGGGGGCTGGGTGGCGTCCCTGCTGGCCTACGAGAGTCCCCAGCGGGTCGACCGTCTGGTCCTGGTCGGCAGCGGAGGGACCATGACCCGGCCGCTCGCGTCGATGACCGGCTTCGAGCCGCCCGCCTCGGCCGAGCAGGTGTACCTCGAGCTGGTCGACCGGCGCGGATTCCCACCCGGTCCGGCCACCCGGGACCTGGCCCGTCTCCAGTTCCGGCGGGTCCAGCGTCCCGGGGTGCTCGACTCCTACCGGCGGATCCTCGGGCACATGACCGACCCGGTGCACCGGCCCCGTTACAACACCGTTCGGCGGCTGCCCCTGATCCCGGCTCCCACCCTGGTGATCTGGGGCCGCCACGACGATGTCAACAGCCTGGACATGGGCAGGCGCACCGCCGAGCTCATACCCGGCGCCGAACTGGTGGTCCTCGACTGCGGTCACTTCCCGGCGTCGCAGGCGCCTGATGCGTTCCACGAGGCCCTGGTGAGGTTCCTGGGATCCTGACGGTCACCGGGGCCTCCGGGCTTCCCGGGACCCGGACGGGTCACCGGGACCGGTCCGGGCTCCCCGGCTCGCCGACCGCCTCCTCCATCTCCGTCTCTATCCGACTCCGTCTTTATCCGACTCCGGCCCGGGCCGGGTCGGGCATGCGGGCCTGCAGGCCGGCCGCCACCACCAGACCCAGGGTGCCGATGGCCAGCGCGGCCGGGCCCAGGGCGGTGACCGCCACGACGGCCGAGACCAGGAACGGGCCTCCCGCCGTTCCCACGTCCGCCACGAACCTCCAGAACCCCAGGAAGGCCGCCCGCCCGGCCACGGGGGCCAGGTCGGCTCCCATGGTCATGACGATGCCGCTGCCCAGACCGTTGCCGAACCCGAGCAGGAGCCCCACCGCCATCAGCCCGCCCAGGTCGCTGGTGAAGGGGATGAGCAGATGACCCACGGCCAGCACGGCCAGGCAGGACAACGCCACCACCTTGCGGCCCCACCGGTCCGAGGCGTACCCGGCGGGAGCGAACAGGAGCATGTCCAAGGCGGACGACACGCCGAACACCAGGCTGACACCGGCCGCGTCGACCCCGATGTGCGCCGCCCACAGGGGCAGCAGGGCCTGCCGACTGCTTCTGAGCGCGCATATGGCTACGGCCCCGAGACCGGGTCCGGCGACCCGGCGGATCCCGGCGGCGGCAACCGAGACCCGGACCCGGCCGTGATCCCGGCCGGCCGGCACGGCGACGGTCGTAGGGGGCGAGAACGTCAGCATGGTGGCGCAGCCGATGATCACCATGATCCCGTGCAACCAGAACGCCGCGTCGATCCCGAAGGCCGTGATCAGCACTGCGCCGATGAGCGGGCCCAAGAAGTTCCCCACCCGGCTGGCCCCACCCAGAGTGGCGATCACCTGACCCCGGCGTCCCTCCGGAGCCAGATCGGTCGCCAGCGACAGCCTCGCCACCAGCCACACCGACCAGCCCAGACCCATCACCAGAACCGCCGGTCCGAGCACCCAGGGACTGGCCGTCAGCGCCGCGACCGTGCCCGAGACGGCCAGGACAGTGGACGCCGCCACGGCCGAGCGGCGCTGGCCCAGCCGGCTCACCAGCTTCCCGGCGGGCACGTCGCCCAGACATATGCCGATACCCCGCAGTCCCACGATGGCCCCGGCCAGCGGGATGGACGCCCCCTCCCGGCGGGCGATCAGGGCGATCACCGGGACCAGCGCCCCCTGCCCTATCGAGTACAGGAAAGCCGGGGCGTAGAGCGACGGGACCAGCGCCCGGATGCGAACCCCCGGCGCCGGGTCGGGCGTGCTCACGCCGACGGGGCCGTGTCCCGGGCGGGGGCCGGTACAGGCGGGTGGGCGCCGGGCCGGCCCGGACGGGGAGTGGATACTCTGCCCCCACCGCGGGGCACGGCCAGCACCAGGGGGGTGGTGGCCAGCAGGACCAGTGACAGGAACCGGAAGACGTCGGCCAGCGCCCTCCCCTGGTTGGCGGACTGGGCCATCACCACGGTGGCGGTCGAGACCCCGACTATCGATCCGATCTGGCGGAAGGTGCCCCGCAGGCCGGCCACCGACGCTATGTCGCCCGGCACCAGGTCCAGCACCGCGTTGTTGGACGACGGCGCGGCCAGACCCACCCCGACGCCCATCAGGGCGGATCCGCCGGCCAGCCAGCTGTAGGCGCTGACCCCGGCGGGCGGGTGGAGTCCGACCAGGAAGGTGGACGCGGCGGTGACCATCAGGCCGGCGGCCATGGGGATCCGGTAGCCGGTACGGGACAGGCAGACCGACGTCACGGCGGCCATGCCTATCATCAGCAGGGCCCGGGCGCTCAACAGGCTGCCGGCCTGGACGGCCGGCAGGTGGTAGGCCGATTCCCCCAGGAGCGGGATGAGCGCCGAGAAGCCCATGGCGCACGCCCCGAACGCGAAGTTGACCGTGTTGAGGGCGGCGAACACCGGACGGCGCAGCAGGGTCACCGCGATTATCGGGTCCGGCACCCGGGTCTGGCGGCGGAGGAACACCGCGGCTGCGACAGCACCGGCCGCAGCCGCGGTGATCACCAGCCAAGCAGGGGCGCCGTTGCCCAGCTCGACCAGTGAGAGCATGAGACCCAGCAGCAGGGCCCCGAGCAGGGCGGCCCCGACCCAGTCGATCCGCCGCCGGGGCCCGGTCCGGGCGGCACTGTGGGGCAGGACCCGCCAGCCGACGGCGAGCAGAGCCAGGCCGATGGGCACGTTGACGAAGAAGATCCCCCGCCAGTCCCAGTAGGTGACGATGACCCCGCCCAGGATGGGCCCGACCAGGGCGCCGAGAGGGAAGATGCTGGTGAACAGGCCGACCGCCCGGTCCCGCTTGTCGCCGTACACGTCCGATACCACGCCGGTGGCGCTGGGCATGAACGCCCCCCCGGCCAGGGCCTGCAGCACCCGGAAGACGATCAGCACGAAGATGTTGGGGGAGAGCCCGCACGCCGCGGACGCCAGGACGAACGCGGCCACGCTGGCGAGCAGAACCGGCCGGCGCCCCCAGGCGTCGCTCACCCGGCCGGCCACCGGCATGGCCACCGCCTGGCCCAGCTGATAGGCGGTGACCGACCAGGCGGTCCAGGTGATGGGGGCGTGGAGGTGGCGGCCCAGGTTGGGCAGTGCGGTGGCCACGATGGTGCCGTCCACCGAAGCCATGAACAGCGCCACCGCCACGGTGGCGAAGATGATCCGCCGGCTGCCTTCGCGTACCGGCGCGACCGCCTCGGCCCCGCTCAAACCCGCCTCACCCGGCGTCAGCCGCCTATGACACCGCTGTACGTGAGGTGCAGCAGGTCGAAGATGCCCCAGACCACGCCGCCCATGACCACCGCCGAGCCGACCGCGAAGGCGATGCGCTGACGCTGGCTGCGGTAGCTGACTCCGAACAGCCCGTAGAGCACGACCACCACCGGTATCGCCCATCGGAAGCCGAACAGCCAGGCGGCCGCCACCATGGCCAGCACCCAGGCGTAGCCGGCCACCTCGCGCAGGTACCGCCGCCGCATGTCCTGCTGCGGCTCCGGCGCTGCCGGGGCTTGGGCGGCGGCCAGTGATCCGACCGGGACGGCGTCCACGCCCGGCGCCGCGGCCGGATCCGCATAGGCCGGGGACCGGCGCTGGTCGATCCCGGTGGAGGCCGGGGCCACCACCGCGGTGGCGCTGCGACCGCCTCGGCCGGCCGCACGCACGACCCCGCCGGACACCCCGTCGGGCGACGGACCGTCCTCCCCGGGCGCCCCGTCGGGGGTCGGCCCGTCCGGGGAGGACGGGCCGCCGGGGTGATCAGATGCCGGTATCCCGGCGCCGTCGAGGAGGCCGGCCGGCTGGTCGGTGGGTGCCTCCCCGCCCGCCCCGGCCCGGCGCCGGCTGCGGGCCAGGTGCACCAACAGGCCGGTCAGGCGTAGCAGGCCCATGGCTGTGGCCACCGATCCGACGATGAGGGGGAGCAGCCGGGTCTGGCTGCTGTAGTGGGTGGCGGCGTTGACATAGAAGCCGCCGCCCACCACGAACCCGGCCGCCACCACGATGTCCAACAACCGGTGATCCCCCCGGGCGGCCTCCTCCACCGCCTCCGAAGCGATGCCCCCCGACCGCCGGGCCCTGATCACCTGGGCGACCAGGACCACGATGCACAGCACGAAGATGATGACGGTGAGGGGCCGCTCCAAGAAGCTGGCCCCGAAGATCTGTTTGGTGAGGAAGACGTTGTCCTCGAAGGTGGGTCCCAGCACCAGTCCCACGGCCAGGGCCGCCAGGGAGTAGCGCAGCCGGCGCAGGATGATCCCCACGAATGCGAAGCACAGCACCTCCACCACCGTGGTCATGCTGGCGTCGGATGCGAACGATCCGACCACGGCCAGGCCCACGATGAAGGGGAACAGCAGCGGTCCTCTGACCCGGGTGACGCGGGCCAGGGCGGGGGCGGCGACGAGCCCGACGGTGGTGCCGAGCAGCCCGGCGATGGCCACCGACCAGAGCATCGTGTAGGGCAGCACCGGGTGCTTGGCCGTGAAGCCGGGGCCGGGCTGCAGGCCCAGGATGGACAGGGCGGCCAGGAACAGCACCATGCCCAGCCCGGACGGCAGGCCCAGCCCGAGGGCTGGAACCAGCGAACCCGCCTCTTTGGAGAGAGAGGACGCCTCGGGGGCGATGATGCCCTCGGCGACCCCGGTGCCGAACTTCTGGCCGTTCTTGCTGGTCTGCTGGGCCACCCCGTATGACAGGAAGTTGGCCGCGAATCCGCCGATGCCCGGGATGACCCCGCAGAGCACCCCGATCACGGCGGAGCGGAGCAGGAGGAACCAGTGCCGGAGGGATTCGGCCACCCCTTCCCGCACCTGGCGACGGAAGTCGGGGATGCTGCCTCCGGGGGTGTCGGCGGTTATGGCCCGGTTGGTGCCGTACATGAACACCATCTGCGGCACGGCGAACGATCCGAGCGCCAGGGCCACCACGCTGATCCCGCCGTAGAGGGACGGGATGCCGAAGGTGAAGCGGTAGTCCCCGGTGACGGAGTCGTTGCCGATGAACGAGATCATCAGGCCCAGGGCCGCCGACAGGATGGCCTTGGTTACCGAGTCCGTCCCCAGGGTCGCGGTCAGGATCACAGCCAGCACGATGAGGGCCACGTACTCCGGCGGGTGGAACACGTTGGGCAGGTAGTCGACCACCTGCAGCAGCCCGAGCAGGGCGGCGCAACCCACCAGGCCGCCGATGGCGGTGGCCGAGGCCGATATGCCGAGCGCCTTGCCGGCGTCCCCCCGGGCCGCCATCTTGTGGCCGTCGAAGGTGGTGGCCATCGACTCGGGCGCCCCCGGCGAGTTGAGCAGGATGGCGGTGATCGACGCGCTGAAATAGCTGGCCGCCTGCGTGCCGAGCATCAGGGCGATGGCCGACGTGACCCCGAGGTGGTACACGAAGGCCAGCATGATGCTCAGCACCATGGCCACCCCCAGGCCGGGCAGCACCCCCATGAACACGCCGAGAAAGACACCGGTCAGCAGCAGGCCCAGGACCTTCAACGATCCGAAGGCCGCCAGACCCTGCCATAGGTGCTGTGCCATGTGTTCCTACATCCCCCTGCTGTTCTTGTCTGCGGGAAGGGGGTGGCCCTGCGGCCACCCCCTTCGAACTTCGGTCCCCGGCGGCGCCGCTACTTCAGGTAGGGCTTCAGCGACTGGGCATCCTGCTGGTCGGTCTGCAGAGCCTGGGTCGTCTGCTGGGCGTCGTAGAAGGTCGGGACCAGCGACTCCTTGAGTGCCTGGGCCTTGACGCTGGGCTGGCTCATGGCGTACTTCATGGCTGCCTGCAGGGCCGCCAGCTTGCCCGCCGCCACGCCGGGCGGGGCGGCCACCACCTGGGCGACCTGGGTGATGCTCTCCAGCACCTTGACCGCGTCGGCCTGCTGCTGGCCCTGAGGCGGGTTGCTCTGGATCAGCTGCTGCAAGGTCGGCACCGACTTCATCTGGGCGTACACCGGGTTCTGGGACGGGACCGCCTCGCTCACCCACAGCGGGATGGCCTTGCCGGCGGAGATGGCGTTCTGGAACACCGCCAGCTCCTCCTCGGCGATCTGGCCGTCTCCCCGGAGGAAGCCGGCGGCCAGGTCCTTGGAGGACTCGTAGCCGGTGATGATCTTGGCGTTGATGCCGTAGGCGCCGAGAAGCACCCGCTCCACCGTGTCACCGGTTCCCTTGGTGACGTCCAGGGACTTGACCGTGCCGGACGCCTTCTGGAGCTCGGCGAAGGTCTTGTAGGGCGAGTTGGGCTCGGCGACCAGGACCATCTGGCCGAAGCCCGGGGCCCCGACGATGCCCACCTTGGACAGGCTGAAGTTGATGCCTCCAGCTCCCTTCACCACATCCGCGACGTCCTCGCCCACGTTGAGCCAGCCGATGGTGAGCCCGTCCGGGCTGGACGCAGCCAGCTGGTTCTGCCCGACGATGGTGTTGCCGGGAGGCACGTTCTCCACGTTGACCGTGGCGTTGAGGTACTGGCCCATGACCGGGGCCAGCAGTCGGGACCACTCGTCGAACGATCCGCCCGGCTTGTCAGGGGCGATGAAGGTGATGGTCTTGCCCTTGAAGTAGGACATGTCGGGAGCCACCGACCCCGAGGACGACCCCGCCGAGGAGCCACTGTTGGCGGCCGTGGTCGCGGATGTGTTGGCGGCGCTGGAGTGCGACGAACTGGAACCGCAGCCGGCGACCGCAATGCCCATGGCGGCGGCCAGTGTCGCTGCAAAAGGACGCTTCATCTTCATCGTTGGTCAGTCCTCCCCCTGGGACGGGTCAATGGATGGGAACGGCCGGATCGGCCCGACTGCTCCCCGGTGTAACTTCTGGAGCCCAACCCCCCGTACCGAGCGGTCGCCCAGTGACTTGGTCTGAAGCATAATCTTATAGAAAGCCGGTGGGAGTCGACTATCTGCGAGGATCTGTGACCACAGCGTTCTGGGGGGAGATGGAGCCGGGGGGCGGAGACGGGAGTCTGCGCCCCGAGACCAAGGCTGACGCCGCCTACCGGGAGCTCCGCCGGCGCATCGTGGACGCCAGCCTGGAGCCCGGTTCCCGGCTGGATCAGGAGATGCTGGCCGCCGCCCTGGGGGTGTCCACCACCCCGTTGCGGGAGGCGCTGCGCCGGCTCGAGGCCGAGCGGCTGGTGCAGCGGGCCGCCCACCGCCAGGTCGTCATCGCCCCGCTGTCGCCTCAGGAGCTCCACGAGCTCTACGAGGTCCGCCTGCATCTCGACAGCCTGTCGGTGCGTATGGCGGCCCGGGCCGCCGATCCCGGCCTGGCCGTCGAGGCCGAGCGCTATCTCGCGCTGCCCGACCCCGAGCATCCGCATCACGGCCTGGAGCTCAACCGGGCGTTCCACCGCACCCTGTACTCGTCGTCGGGGAACACCGTCCTGACCGAGATCCTGGACTGGCTGTGGGACCGGACGGACCGCTACCGGATCCTGCTCACGGCCGACCCTTCCGATGCCGGGGTGGCCGCCGACGAGCACCGGGAGTTGCTCTCCCTGGTCACCGCCGGCCGGGCGTCGGAGGCCGGTGCCCTCATGCGCCGCCATCTGCAGCGGTCGGTGGACCGCATCGCCCGGCTGGTGGCTGACGAGGCCCGCTCCTCCCCCGGTCATACCTGACCTTCGGCCCGACCCCGGGCCTCTTCCCGGTAGCGCTCGGCCGGCTCGACCTGCTCCAACCCGTCGAATCCCATCGCCTTGACGATCCGGGACGTGGCGCTGAGCAGCCGGGCCCCGCCGGGACCGGCGGTGTGCCGGTGCACGGCGAAGGGCGGCACGTAGACGAAGTCGCCGGCGGTCCACTCGAAACGCCGCGGCTCCTCCTCCCAGCGCCACTCGTACTCCACATCGGCCTCGAAGATCGGGTCCCAGTGCAGGTCGAACCCGTCGCCTTCCAGCACGAACAGGATCTCCTCGGAGAAGTGCCGGTGGGACCCTGACCGCTCGCCCGGCTCCAGCACCTGCTGGTAGACGTCCAGACAGAACTCCCGGGTGGCCATCCACTCGTTGACCATGTGCTTCAGCCGCCCCTGGGGGGACTCCTCCCAGACCATCTCCTCGGACGGGATGAGGCTGGACAGCTTGGTCACCGCCATCTCGTGCTCGCGGGCGCCTTCCAGCGCCCGCCGGTAGAAGTCGCCGCCCTCCCGTCCCAGGTTGACCCGGTCGCTCTCCCTCATGAGACCTCGGCCTCCCCGTACGTGTGGGCGCCAACCTGCCTGGGATCGAAGTCCTCCCATCCCGGCACCGGTTCGGTGGGTTCGGGCACCACCGTTCTCTGGTGCATCAGCCCGGCGAAGATGAACAGGGGCTTGGATTTGATGACCAGCATGCGGGCCGGCTTGTCCGGGCTGGCGTTGAAGTGCTGGTGCACACAGCCCGGTTCGACGATGCAGACGTCGCCCGCCTTCCAGTCGTAGCGCTTGCCGTCGTGGACGTCGTAGCCCTCGCCTTCGAGGATGTAGAACACCGCGCTGTTCATGTGGGCGTGGCGCTGGCCGTGCGCGCCAGGGGTGTAGACGTCGATGTGGCATTCGAACAGCTGGGTGCCGGAGTCCCGTCCGGGGTTGATCACCCCTTTGACGAAGTGCTGCGGTCCGCCTTTGAACGACACGTCCTTCTCCGAGAACACCCGGGGCCGCTCGCCGAGCTGCCGGTAGATCTCGCTGTACGCGCCGGCCACCTCCCGCACGAACACCCGCCGCTTCCGCGAGTAGTTGTCGATGGACCGCTCGTCGATGTCGGCGTCCTGGCGGCTGTCTCCCCCTGCGGAGGGGGTGGTGTCGATGGTCATGGGCGGGCGTCCTCCAGGTGCTGGATGCCGCCGAACCCGTAGTGCAGGTAGTCGTTGCTGCGGGCCACCAGCATCGTGACCTTGTCCGTCCGGGACGGGTTGAAGGTCTGGTGCTCGGACAGGATGGGCACTGCGACCACATCGTTCTGGGACCAGTCGTGGCGCTCGCCGTCGATCACCTCGTAGCCACTTCCCTCGAGGATGAAGTGCACCTCCTCCCCGACGTGGCGGTGGCGGCCGGAGGAGCCCTGGGGTGGGATCTCCTGCACGTAGAACTCGTAGGTCCGGATACCCGGGTCCGTCCGGGGGTGGCTCAGCCACTTGATCCGGCCGTTGCGGGTGTCCTCCCAGGAGCGGTCCTGGCCCCTGACCACGTGCGGGATGGCCGCCCGTTCGGCCCGCTCCGCCTCCACCAGGCCGGTGAAGTACTCGTAGCCGTCGGTCCCGGCCGCGGATCCGTCCTCGCCGTCCCAGGCCTTGACCCCGTCGCCCACCGTCGCCGGCGGGACGATCTCGGCCCGGTCCCCGATGCCCCGCAGGAGGATCTCCTTGCCGTCGGTCCGGCGGTACCCGATCATCTCCCCGTCGGAGCCCCGTAGTATCTCCGCCCCGTCCGGGGGCACGAAGTCCGAGTGCAGCTCGAACTGCTCGATGGGCATCAGCCCCATCTCCATGGCGAAGCCGCCCACCACGTAGAACAGCGTGGCCGGCCCGTCGTCGCAGAAGTGCTGGTGGATGCAGTAGCGGGGCACCACCACCAGGTCGCCCGGACCCCAGTCCCAGCGCCGGTTGTCGTGCACCTCGTGGCCGTGGCCCTCCACGACGTAGAAGAGCGCCTCGGGGTAGTGCCGGTGGTTGCCGGACCTGGCTCCGCTGTCGAGCACCTGCAGGCGGGCCGACATGGTGTATATCGGCGCTCTCCGCAGCTTGCGCTCGATGTCGGTGAG
This sequence comes from Acidimicrobiales bacterium, assembly GCA_035702985.1. Taxonomy (GTDB): domain Bacteria; phylum Actinomycetota; class Acidimicrobiia; order Acidimicrobiales; family Palsa-688; genus JAKAXG01. The sequence continues at coordinate 2,350 of DASSZD010000194.1, read as the reverse complement.
GTTATCCCCGGTGAAGATCTTGTGATACGCCTGGTGGACCTGCTCCCAGGGGACGTCGTCGTAGCGAACCACCCTCGGGCCGTCGGCGAAGAGCTGACGGATCCGCTGGCGCTGCACCGCCCGGGCCTCGTTCCAGTCGTAGTCGTGGCGGCGGCGCTCCCTCTCGGGCTGACGCTCTCTTTCCCGGATCGACATCGCACTCCCCCCGGCGGGACCCCCCAAGGCCACCGCTCACTTGACGAACAATACTACTTTATAACCATTACGCCAATCGGGCGAGCGCGGATCCGGGGGCCGGAGGTCAGCCGGCAGCCGGCCCGGACCCGATGGCGGCCAGCCTGCGGGCGGTCGGCCGCCAGCCGGCCCGGACCCGATGGCGGGGTGCCGGTCGTCAGCCGGCGGCCGGCCCTGACCCGATGGCGGCCAGCCGGGCGGTCACCTCGTCGAGGGCTCCGGCGGCCGGCGTCCCGGCCCGGATGGCGTCCACCGCGGCGTGAACGTGTCCGGCCTCGGAGAACCCGATGACCGCGGTGTCCACACCGGGAGTCGCCAGCACGAAGCCCAGGGCCCCGCGGTGGGCGTCGCCACCTCCGAGCCCGGCGGCCAGGTCCTGGACCGACACCGTGACCGGGTCGTCGGACGGCAGGAGCAGGCGGCCGGATCCGAAGACCCGGATGGCGATGACGCCCACCCCGAGGCTGGCGGCCAGGGGGATCACCTGCCCGTGGTCGTCTCCACCCCCCGGCGGGGCCACGGCCAGGGCGGCGGTGGGTTCGATCAGGCTGAAGGCGGCGTTGATCACGGATGGGACGCCGGTGCGCAGCACCTCGGATATGGCGGCCGGCTCCCCACCGAAGGCGGTGATCCCGCAGGCCCGGATGGCGCCGGAGTCCAGCAGCTCCCGGAATCCGTCCAGCACGCCGCCCGGGTCCACCACGTCGGCCAGGCCCAGCACCGGTCCCACCCCGATCCGGCGGCCGACCGGCCGCTCGCCGGCCACCCGGTTGTGCATCAGCAGCATGTCCACCCGGTCCCGCCGCAGCCGGTGCAGGCTGGCGTCGAAGCTGCGGAGCACGGCGTCGCGGGGCCGGCCCAGATCCTCCTCGCCCAGCACCACCTTGGTGGAGATGGTCACGGGCGGGGAGCCCAGACCGGCCAGGGCCGCGCCCAGGTTGGTCTCGGACCGGCCGTCGCCATAGGCCGGGGCGGTGTCGAAGTAGTCGATCCCCAGCTCGAGCGCGGACCGGATGGCGGTGGTCTGGGCCATCCGGTCCTCGCTGACCATGAGCCGGGCGCTGCCCCCGCAACCGAATCCGAGCACCGGCACGTCGAGGCCGGACCGGCCCAGGGCCCGGCGCTCCATCAACCGCTGGGTCTGGCGGCGGACACGGGGTCCGCCGACGGATCCTCGACGGCCCCGGAACCGGTCGCGCCCATGGCCTGCTCCACCCGGCGGCTCAGATCGATGATCTGGTCGACCAGGGGGCCGTAGCGGTCGGCGTCGTCCTGGAAGTACCCCCGGTGGTAGGCCAGGCGCGACAGGGCGGTGGGACCGAACGGCGCCGACCCGATGCGGGGTGGCAGCTCGATGACCTCGCCGGGGTCGTGGCGGAACACGTTCATGGGATCGAGGCCGGCCTCCACCCGCTCCAGTTGGTCCTCGAGCATCTGGCGGAACACCCGCAGGGAGGCGTCGGTGGACGCCAGCCGCTCCCGGGTGCGGTCGGTGATGCCTCCCTGGGACCACCATGCCACCATGTCCTGGGCCAGGATGTAATCCAGGATGGGTTTCCCGTCCGGGTCGACGATGGGGACCTCGTAGTAGGGAATGACGTCCTGGGGGGCCACCTCCACCCCGGGCGGCCCCACGTAGGCCCCGTAGTTGATGTGCAGGGTGGTGGTGTCGTCCACCGGGACCCGGATCTGGAACTCGTTGCGGATGGTGCCTCCCACCCGGACGTAGTTCGGGAACAGCATGTAGGCGCTCTGGCGGACCAGGTCCCGGGGGGCTCCCAACTCGGCCTTGTGGACGGTGTGTTTGATGATCCCGTGCTCGTCGACGGTGGTGTCTATACCGGCGAAACCGGCGGCCATGCGCATGCTGACGAAGGCCCGGTGGGTCTCGGGGTCGGCGGCCCGCTCGGCCAGCAGGCCCTCCCGCTCCAGCACGTACCGGAACAGGTGGCCGTGCACGTAGACGCTGTGCATGGGGTCGGCGGCGTTCTCCTGGCACTGCAACCAGTTGCACGGGATCTCCGTGTAACCGATCTGACGGATGGCGTTCGGCCACACGAAAACATCCCAAGGAGGCAGCACCGGAGCCGGCTCGGGACCCATATAGGCGAACAAC
>DASSZD010000036.1:0-52972 GCA_035702985.1 Acidimicrobiales bacterium | reverse complement strand
GCCTCGGCCTCGATGCCGCCCACGCCCCAGCCGAGGACGCCCAGACCATTGATCATGGTGGTGTGCGAGTCGGTGCCCAGCAGCGTGTCGGGATAGGCCTGGCCGTCGTCGTTGGTGAAGACCACCCGGGCCAGGTACTCGAGGTTGACCTGATGGCAGATACCGGTGTTGGGCGGTACCACCCGCAGCGTGTCGAAGGCGCCCTGGCCCCAGCGCAGGAACCGGTAGCGCTCCTCGTTGCGCTGGAACTCCAGCTCGGCGTTCTTGCGGAAGGCGTCGTTGGTGCCGTAGACGTCGGCGATGATCGAGTGGTCGATCACCAGCTCCGCCGGGATCAGCGGGTTGACCCGGCTGGGGTCGCCGCCCAGCTCTTTCATGGCGTCGCGCATGGCCGCCAGGTCCACGACCGCCGGGACCCCGGTGAAGTCCTGCATGAGGATCCGGGCCGGGGCGAAGGCGATCTCCTGGCTGGGCTCGGCGTTCGGGTCCCACCCGGCCAGGGCCCGCACGTCGTCGGCGCGCACGCTGACCCCGTCCTCGTGGCGCAGCAGGTTCTCCAGGAGGATCTTCAGCGAATAGGGGAGGCGGCGGCTCCCCTCCACCGCGTCCAGCCGGAAGATCTCGTAGGTGCGACCCCCGACGGAGAAATCGCTGCGGGCGCCGAAACTGTCCTGGATGTTGGCCATCCTCACTCCTCGCTAACGGGCAACTCAGGCCCCAGTCTGGCTCACGGGCCCGCGGGGAGGGAAAACCGCTGAAAGGGGCGGTGCTCGGCGCCGGGCCCGCCCGTTTGTGCGGGGACCTTCCCTGATGGGCGCTTCTTCCGACTCTTCCGGATGGTAGGTCACCGCGGCGGGGACCCTCCGGTACGATCACCCCCACGAAGGGCAGAAGAAGAGGGCAGCGAAGGGCAGGGTGGGAGGCGCCGACTTGGCAGAAATGAACCAGCAGGGCGCGGAACTCGTCGAACCGGCGGTTCGGGTGGCACTGGAGATGGTGCCGTTCGCCATGCTCATCGCAGACGCCTCCGGCCGGGTCTTGGCGGTCAACCAGCGATGGTGCCGGTTGTCGAGCCTGGACGAGGAGCGCTCGCTGGGCACCGGTTGGTTGAACGCCGTCATCCCGGAGGCCCGCCTGCGCCTCCAGGCCGACATGCGCCAGGTGGTGTCCGAGGGGACCACCGCCACCTCCGACCACCAGCTGGCCGGCGGTGCCCGGCCCCGCTGGAGCCGGTGGTGGCTGAGCCGGCACGCCAGCGCCGGCCGGTCGCTGATCGCCATCGCCGCCGCCGACGTGGACGAGGACTACGCCCGCCAGGCCAACCTGTACCACCTGGCCACCCATGACGCCCTGACCGGTCTGGCCAACCGCAGCCATTTCATGGAGACCATCGAGCAGGCCCTGCGCCGCAACGAGCGTCAGGGCCGGCGGGTCGGGGTGGTCTACGTGGACCTCGACGGTTTCAAGCGGGTCAACGACCAGGGCGGACACCGCCTGGGCGACCGGGTGCTGTTCACCATCAGCGGCCGGCTGCGCCACGCGGTGCGGGCCGCCGACACGGTGGCCCGCATCGGCGGGGACGAGTTCGCGGTGCTCTGCGAGGGGCTCAGCGCGGTGGAGCAGGCCGACATCGTGGCCCGCCGCATCGAGCAGGCCCTGGCCGAGTCGGTCGAGTTGGACGGCCAGCAGTGGACCGTGCCGGCATCGGTGGGGGCGGCGGTCGACCACGGCTCCCCCGACACGGCGGAGAACCTGGTGGACCGGGCCGACCGGGCCATGTACACGATCAAGAACTCCCGCCGGGTTCCGATGCCCGACACCGCCCCCTCCGGGGCACCCCCGTCCGAGTCCGTTCCGGCCCCGCCAGCCGCCACCGTGGCGGCGCCGCCCGAACCCCGGCCCGGGCTGGATCTGGCCGGGCTACGGGAGAGCCTGGACTCCATCCGCAGCGTGCTGGACCGGATGCTGCCGGGCGACGCCCCGCCCATCGACCTGCGCCGCAACGAGCCGGGGGGACCGGCTGCCGTAGCCGGCTGAGGGACCCACCGCGTCGTGTCGCGGCCGGCCCCGCTCCACCGGCGGGACGGGGCGCCCGGCCCGGGGGTGCCCAGAACGGGCTCCGGCCCGGTGACGGCTCCGCCCCGGCCAGGCGTTAGCCTGAACGGTCGACATGTCCGAACACAGGCCGCTCAACTCCAACATCTACCGCGACCACCGGGGTGGCACCCTGACTGCCGACGACGTGGGATCCACGGTCCGTCTCGCCGGCTGGATCGCCGCCAAACGCGACCACGGGGGCCTGCTGTTCCTCGACCTCCGCGACCCGGGCGGTGTGGACCCGGGCGGGGTGGTCCAGCTGGTGATCGACCCGGCCAAGCCGGCGTTCGAGACCCTGGCCCATCTGAGGTTGGAGAGCGTCATCAGCGTCACCGGCCGGGTGGTGGCCCGGGCCGAGGAGAACGTCAACCCCCGCCTGCCCACCGGTCGCATCGAGGTGGCCGTGGACGACGCCGAGGTGCTCTCCAGCTCCGACGTGCTGCCGTTCCCGGTGGAGCGCGACACCGAGGTCGGCGAGGAGGCCCGGCTCCGGTACCGGTACCTGGACATGCGCCGGGGCCCGCTGATCGAGCGCCTGGCCGCCCGGACCCGCCTGGCCGGGGTGGTGCGCGACCACATGGTCAGCCGCGGCTTCCTCGAGGTCCAGACGCCGATCCTGACCGTGTCGTCGCCGGAGGGGGCACGGGACTTCCTGGTCCCCAGCCGGATCTATCCCGGCGAGTTCTACGCCCTGCCCCAGGCGCCGCAGCAGTTCAAGCAGCTGCTGATGGTCGGCGGCGTCGAGCGGTACTTCCAGATCGCCCCGTGCTTCCGGGACGAGGCGTCCCGGGCCGACCGCAGCCCCGGCGAGTTCTACCAGATCGACCTCGAGATGGCCTTCGCCACCCAGGAGGACGTGTTCGCCGAGGTGGAGCTGCTCATGCGGCGCATCGTGGCCGACTGCTCCACCAAGGAGGTGCCCGACACGTTCCCCCGCCTGGCCTACGCCGACGCCGTGGACCGCTTCGGCACCGACAAGCCGGATCTGCGCTTCGGGCTGGAGATCGCCGATGTCAGCGCCGAGGTGGGCGGCTCGGGCGACCTGCCGATGTTCAGCGAGGCCCCGGGCCGCGGCCATGTGATCCGGGTGCTGAAGGCCCCCGGTGCGGCCGGCCGGTCCCGCAAGTGGTTCGACGGGTACGCCGACGCCGCCCGCAAGGCCGGGGTGATCGGCAGCTGGCTGCAGCTGGATCCCGGCGAGATACGCGGTTCGATAGCCAAGAAGCTGACCCCGGAGCAGGCCGCCGCCCTGACCGGGGCGGCGGGGGCCGACACCGGCGACGCCGTGCTGTGCGCGGTCGGGCCCAGGGACAAGGTGGCCGCCGTCCTCGGCGAGCAGCGCACCCGCCTGGGCCGGGAGCTGGAGCTGGCCGACCCCCACGAGCTGGCGTTCTGCTGGGTGGTGGACTTCCCGATGTTCGAGCCCGACGAGGAGGCCGGCGGCTGGGCGTTCTCGCACAACCCGTTCTCCATGCCCCAGGGCGGCCTGGAGGCCCTTCAGACCAAGGACCCCGGCGACATCCTGGCCTACCAGTACGACTTGGTGTGCAACGGCGTCGAGCTGTCCTCGGGGGCGGTCCGTAACCACCTGCCGGAGGTGATGGAGGCGGCGTTCGCCATCGCCGGCTACGGGCCCGAGCGCATCCGGTCGTCGTTCCCGGCGCTCTGGAACGCCTTCCACTACGGCCCGCCACCCCACGCCGGGATCGCCCCCGGTTTCGACCGCATCCTGATGCTGCTCGAGGACCAGGCCAACCTGCGGGAGATCATCGCCTTCCCGCTCAACCAGGGCGCCCGTGACCTGCTCATGGGCGCACCCAGCCCGGTGACCGACCGCCAGCTGGACGAGCTGCACCTGAAGGTCGTTCCCCCGGAAAAAGGGTGACCGTCACTGCTTTTCGTGTAGTCTGAGACAGGTCCTCTTCGCGAGCCGGGCTTCGGGGCCGCCCGTGCGAGGAGGAGCCGTCAATGAGCTCGACCCTGACCGGCGACGAGAGCGCCGTGGCCCGCCTGCTGCTGGACGTCGCCGGCGACACGGCCGGCCGGCAGGGACGGCCGGTCTGGGTGATGGTGATGGGAGACCCCGCCGATCCCACCGGCCTGGCCCTGCACGGCGACGGGTTCGACCCGCTCGGATGGCGGGCACCCCCCGACTGCCGGATCTTCGGGATGGTGGGCACCGGCCGGGTCCGTCCCCTCGACGATGGGGTGGAGCTGGCCGCCAACCTGGCCGGGGGCCGGTCCGGCGGGGTGCGCCTGGCCTGCGTGGTCAGCCGGAGCGGTCGGGTCGGCTGGCACATGGTGCTGCCCGACGGATCCACCTTCGACCAGGTGCCGGAGGAGGGCCGGGCCCTGGACGTGCTCAAGCGTTGTCTGGGGCTGCCCACCCCAGCGCCGGCGGCGCCGACCATCCGCCGCCTGTACCACGCCGCCTGGCTGGCGGCCATCCTCGACCAGCCGCCGGGCGGCCGGCTGTTGTCGTGGTCGGCCGCCCTGGACCTCCATCCGGTCCTGTGGGACCGGCCCGGCGGCCCGGACCCGGCCGCCAAGGAGGAGGCCATCGGGATGCTCGAGGGCCGCTGGACCTGGGAGGACCTGCGGGTGGCCGTGGCCGGCGGCTTCAGCGCCTGTGGCCTGCCCGAGCCGGCCCTGGCGGCCTGGATGGACGCCGGCATGTTCGCCCGCTGGGTGCTGGACGGCATCCGGGACCCGGAGGACCTGCTGGGCCAGGCCCGGGGCCGCCTGCGCCCGGCGGCCGCTCGCCGACTGGCCCACCTGATCCATGCCGCCGGCGAAAAAACCCTTTGATACGTCTTTCACAATCCGATGAGCGGGGCTAAGTTTCGCCGCTGACCAGTGTCGGGGGGATACCCGTGCACGGTTCGGCCCATGGCGGCCCCCGGGACCTTCGCCCTGCCCCTGCGAGCCCAGGGGGCCGCCTGCCGAACAGTCATAGCGTCCGTTTCTTAACGGCGCCGAAGAATGTGTCGTCCCGGCTGGGCCGCCCGCCCCGCTCGATCCGAGTGGGCGCAGAGGGAATCGAACCCCCGACCTCATGCGCGTCATGCATGCGCTCTAACCAACTGAGCTATGCGCCCGTGCCCGAAGGCCCCAGACCCTAGCACGGGCCGGGCGGATGCCACCGGTGCGGGCCGGTCTTCTACTCTTGCCGGCAGTGACCGCGGCCCTGCTCGCCTACATCCCCAGCCCGCCGACCAACGGCATCAGCGTCGGGCCCCTCCGGCTGCATATCTACGGCTTCATGATCGCCCTGGGTATCGCCGCCGCGGTGTGGCTCTCCCAGCGGCGGTGGGAGGCCATCGGCGGCCGGCCCGGCACCATGGCCATGCTGGCCGTGTGGGGCGTGCCCGGCGGGCTGATCGGCGCCCGCGTCTACAGCCTCATCACCAGCTGGCAGGCCGATACCGGCGGCCACTGGATCCGGGCGTTCGAGATCTGGCAGGGCGGCCTGGGCATCTGGGGCGGGGTGATCGGAGGGATAGCCACCGGGGCCATAGGCGCCCGCCGGGCCGGTCTGCGCCTGGCGCCGCTGGTCGACTGCGTGGCCCCGGCGTTCGCCCTGGCCCAGGCCATCGGCCGGTGGGGCAACTACTTCAACCAGGAGCTGTACGGCGGCCCCACCAAGCTGCCGTGGGCGGTGTACATCGACAACCCGCAGCACTGCTCGTCGGTGACCCACTGTGTGGCCTACCCGGCCGGGGTGCACACCTTCCAGCCCACGTTCCTCTACGAGTGCATCTGGGACCTGGTCGCCTGCGGTCTGGTCATCTGGATCGAGCGGCGGTTCCGGATCAAGCGGGGCTACCTCATCTGGGTGTACGCCGCGGCCTACACCTTCGGCCGCTTCTTCACCGAGTACATGCGGGTCGACGAGGCCCACCGGTACTTCGGGCTGAGGCTCAACGACTGGGCCAGCATCCTGGTCTTCGTCGTCTCCACGGCGGTGGTGCTGGTGTTCGGCCGGGCCAAGCCGGGCCAGGAGCGCTCGGGTGACCCGCTCGAGCCCCCGGTGCGGGAGCCCGAGATGTCCTCGGGGTCGGCTCCGACGTCGGGGGCGGCCCCCTCCTAGGTTGCCGCCCCCGCAGCCCGTCTACGCGGAGGCGGAGGGGGCCGCCTGCGACGGGGTGGTGCCGGGCTTGACCGGAGGAGCGAACCCGAAGCCCTGGCGGCTGGCCCCGATGCGGGTGTTGTCGACGATGTCGGTGGCGGTGTAGCCGCTCCCCTGCTCCACGGCTTCCACCCGCACGCTGTCACCGTGCTTGACCGTCGAGATCCCGTTCGCCTGTGAGTTGACCACGGTCGAGGACTGGATGGCGTAGGTCTGCGAGTACCCGTCGGCGCTGGTCACCTTGATGGACGAGGTACCGGTGACGGTGTCGACCGTGCCCACCTGCACCTCCACCGTCTTGAAACCGGTGCCGTTGCGGGTGGTGAACACGCCGTGCAGCACCCCTCCCATGCCCGGCCCGCCGAACCCGCCGTGGCGGAACATGGCCTTCGGGCCGGGGCCCGCCGGGGCGGTACCGCCGGAGCCCGGAGTGGTCGACGAGCCGGAGGACCCCGACGAGGTGGACGTCCCGCCGGAGCCGCCCAGGGCGAAGGCCGCCCCCGCTCCGGCCATACCGAGGAAGGCGGCCAGGCCGACCGACACGGCCACCTTGGGCACCTTCCAGCCCCGCCCCGGCGGGGTGGTGGCGGGCTCAGCCGGGTCGGAAGGGTCGCGGTACGGGTTGGGTTCGTGGTCCATTGGATCGTCCTCCACACGAGTGGCCGCTGACGCGGCCTTTGTGTAGCGATCGTGCCCGGCGATGGTTAAGGGATCCTGAGGTGAAGCTTGGAATCCGGGGCCGGCCTGGACGCCCTGACCGTCAGATCGTCAGGTCGACGACCAACCCGGGCCGGCGCAGGTCCCGGCTCGCCGCGTAGGCCTTCTCCACCACGGTCAGATCCACGTACAGGGGGGGTTCCCACTCGGCGTCGGCATCGTCGGCCCCGGGGGGAAGGGCCCCGGCCGGCGGCTGGGGAACCGGCCGTTCGGGTCCAGCCTCAGGGACCGGCCGGCGGGGTGCGCGGCCCGAGCCCAGGAACGCTCCCAGCTGGCCGTAGGCGCCCGCCACGAACGACTCCCGCTCCGCCGCGAACGCGGTGGAGCGGGCCTTGGCCAGGAGCGCTTCTGCGATCTCGAGTCGATCGTCGGCCATCGTGACTAGTTATTCCCCCCGGCGCAGCGCGCCGCCACCCTGGTGGAACGGGCGAACCGGAAAATAGAGAAAGCCCTAAAGTCCCGGATGGCAGAAGCTAACAGTCCCCCCCGTCGCCCGGTGGGGTACGCCCAACAAGAGTTGAACAACAAAAATCACGAGAAGCGGTCAGGGACCTCCCGGGCTTCCCGATCCCCGGCGTGCCCCAACCGGTCCCCCCGAACCGTGAGCCCGTGCTCCTGGAGGCGGCGAGCGGAATCGAACCGCTGTACAGGGCTTTGCAGGCCCTTGCCTAAACCACTCGGCCACGCCGCCCGGCGTTGATCTGGGGCAGTGTAGCCGCCCGGCCGGGGCCGCCCGATTCGGGCGCTAGGGTGGGTAGTCGAACACGGGAGCCCGGAAGGACCGGGCTGAGAGGGGGTCTGCGGCTTCGCGCCGGGTGACCCCGACCGTCGAACCTGATCCGGGTAATGCCGGTGGAGGGAGGAGATGGATATGACCGATCTGCGTCACACCAAGGTCGAGGTCGTGGGGTCCCGGCCCGACATCCGGGTGCCGTTCCGGGAGATCCGGCTGGCCGACTCGCCCGACGGCAGCCCCAACCCGCCGGTCCGGCTGTACGACACGTCCGGGCCCGGCGGGGACATCCGGGCCGGCCTGCCCCGGATGAGGGAGGCCTGGATAGAGCAGCGGGCCGATACCGAGGTCTACGACGGCCGGGTGGCCTCGCTGCGCGACGACGGCCGGGCCGCCGCCCGCCGGGGCGCCCGCCACCCGGAGCATCCGGCCGAGGGCCGACCGCCCCGCCGGGCCCGGGCCGGCCACCGGGTGACCCAGATGCGCTACGCCCGTGACGGTGTGATCACCCCGGAGATGGAGTTCGCCGCCATCCGGGAGGGCATGGACCCCGAGACGGTCCGCCGGGAGGTGGCGACCGGCCGGGCCATCCTGCCGTCCAACGTCAACCACCCCGAGTCGGAGCCGATGCTCATCGGGGCCCGCTTCGCGGTGAAGATCAACGCCAACATCGGCAACTCGGCGGTCACCTCCTCCATCGACGAGGAGGTGGAGAAGCTCCAGTGGGCGACCAGGTGGGGCGCCGACACGGTGATGGACCTGTCGACCGGACCGGACATCCACACCACCAGGGGCTGGATCCTGCGCAACTCGGCGGTGCCCGTCGGGACCGTGCCCATCTACCAGGCGCTGGAGAAGGTGGACGGGGTGGCCGAGAACCTGTCGTGGGAGGTCTACCGTGACACCGTCATAGAACAGGCCGAGCAGGGGGTGGACTACATGACCGTCCACGCCGGGGTCCTGCTCCGCTACGTGCCCCTGACCGCCCGCCGGGTGACCGGCATCGTCAGCCGGGGCGGGTCGATCATGGCCGCCTGGTGCCTGGCCCATCACCGGGAGAACTTCCTCTACGCCAACTTCGACGAGCTGTGCCAGATCCTGGCCGCCTACGACGTGGCGTTCTCCCTCGGCGACGGTCTGCGGCCGGGCTCGGTCGCCGACGCCAACGACGAGGCCCAGCTGTCGGAGCTGCGCACCCTGGGCGAGCTGACCACGGTGGCGTGGGACCACGACGTGCAGGTCATGATCGAGGGCCCCGGCCACGTCCCCATGCACCTGATCCAGGAAAACGTGCGCCTCCAGAAGGAGTACTGCCACGACGCCCCCTTCTACACGCTCGGGCCGCTGACCACCGACGTGGCGCCCGGGTACGACCACATCACCTCGGCCATCGGGGCGGCCATGATCGGCTGGGCCGGTACCGCCATGCTGTGCTACGTCACCCCCAAGGAGCACCTGGGCCTGCCCGACCGCGACGACGTGAAGGCCGGGGTGATCGCCTACAGGATCGCCGCCCACGCCGCCGACCTGGCCAAGGGGCACCCCGGGGCCCGGGCCTGGGACGACGCCCTGTCCAAGGCCCGGTTCGAGTTCCGGTGGGAGGACCAGTTCGAGCTGTCGCTCGACCCCGAGACGGCCCGGGCCTATCACGACGAGACCCTCCCGGCCGCCCCGGCCAAGACCGCCCACTTCTGCTCCATGTGCGGCCCGAAGTTCTGCTCGATGCGCATCAGCCAGGACATCCGCAACAGCGCCGCGGCGGACGCCGACCGGCCGGTGGCGGAGGGGACGGACGAGGTGGAGGTGGGGATGCGGCAGAAGGCCGAGGAGTTCCGCCGCTCCGGCGGCGAGGTGTACCTGCCGGCCCGCTGATCGCCCCGCGGTACCCGGCCCGGGAGGGGTCGGAAAGCCTACCGGCCGTTATCTGGAACACTTGGCGGCCGATGGAGTCGTCGCGCAGCCGGCCGGTGCCACCCGGTCCCGTCCCGCCGGCCGGGTCCGGGGTGCCCCCTCCACCCCCGGAGCCGGGAGGGCCCCCGCCGCGGCCCGGCCCGGACGGCGGCCTCCTGGGGAGGCTGGGTCGCGGGCACCGCGTCACCATCGCCCTGGCGGTGGGCCTGACCACCCTGGCCGGGCTGCTGGTCGCCCTGGGCGCGCCGTCGGTGGCCCGGTTCGTGGTGGCGGGCCTGGATCTGGCCGCCCTGGCGGCCCTGGTCGGCCAGGCCATCGACCAGGTGGGTGAGCGGCTGGGGCCGGGACCCACCGGGCTGCTGCAGTCCACCCTCGGGAACCTCCCCGAGCTGTTCGTCGGCATCTTCGCCCTGGCCGACGGGCTCAACCAGGTGGTGCGGGCGGCGCTGGTCGGCTCCGTCCTCGGCAACGCCGTGCTGGTCCTCGGGATGGCGTTCCTGGCCGGCGGACTGCGCCACGGCACCCAGCGCTTCAGTGCCGAAGCCCCCCGGCTGACGGCGTCACTGCTCCTGCTGGTCGTCGCCGCCCTGCTGGTGCCGACCCTGGCCGCCCACCTGGGCACGCCGGCCGCCGCCCACGCCGGCACCCTGTCGGACGACTGCGCGGTGGTGCTGCTCGTCGTCTACGCCCTGAGCATCCCCTACCAGCTGGCCAACGGCGATCCCCGTTCGGCCGCGCCGGCGCCGGTAGACGCCGACGGCGGGACCGGGCAGGCTGACGGCGCCCACCGGGCCGGGGGCGGTGGGCCGGACGGGGCGGCGTGGCCGCTGCGCCTGTCGGTGATGCTCCTGGTGCTGGGCAGCGCCGCAGCGGCCCTGGCCGCCGACTGGTTCGTCGCCCCCCTGGAGTCGGCGACCAGAACCCTGGGCCTGTCGCAGACCTTCACCGGCCTGGTCGTGGTGGCCATCGCCTCGAACGCGGTCGAGCACGCCGTGGGCGTCGGCTTCGCCCTCAAGGCCAAGCCGGAGTTCGCCATAAGCACCACCCTCAACAGCCCGCTGCAGGTCGCCCTGCTGCTGACCCCGCTGCTGGTCCTGCTGAGCACCGTGGTGGGCCCCACCCAGCTGACCCTGGTGTTCCCCCCGCTGCTGGTGGCCGCCCTGGCCATCTCGGCCATCGTGGTCACCGTGGTGATCTACGACGGCGAGTACACCTGGATCGAGGGGGTCGCCCTGGTGGCCCTCTACATCATCCTGGCCGCGTCGTTCTGGTGGGGATGACACGCCGCGGGCGCCGGCGCGGCGCTGTGTAGGTTGGTCGCCTTGTCCGCTGCTCCCCTTTCCCCCGGCGACCCCTACCCGCTCGGCGCCACCTTCGACGGGCTCGGCACCAACTTCTCGGTCTTCTCCCAGGCGGCCGAGGCCGTGGAGCTGTGCCTGTTCGACCTCGACGGGGAGGAGACCTGCTTCGAGCTGGCCGAGGTCGACGGCTACTGCTGGCACGGCTACATCGAACACGTGGAGCCCGGCCAGCGGTACGGCTACCGGGTGCGCGGCCCCTACGATCCGGGCGCCGGCCTGCGCTGCAACCCGCGGAAGCTGCTGCTGGACCCCTATGCCAAGGCGGTGGAGGGGGAGGTCCGCTGGGGCCAGGCTCCCTACGGGTACGACCTCGACGCCGACGACCTCACCCCCGACGGCACCGACTCGGCGTCGTCCATGCCCAAGGGCATCGTCATCGATCCGGCCTTCGACTGGGGCTCGGACCGGGCGCCCAAGCACCGCTGGGCCGACACGGTCATCTACGAGACCCACGTCAAGGGGCTCACCTGGACGCACCCGGATGTGCCCCCCCACCAGCGGGGCACGTACGCCGGGCTGGCCCACCCCGCCCTGCTGGAGCATTTCAGCCGGCTCGGGGTCACGGCCGTGGAGCTGATGCCGGTGCACCATTTCGTCCACGACCACAGGCTGGACGACCTGGGCCTGCGCAACTACTGGGGATACAACTCCATCGCCTACCTGGCCCCGCACAACGGGTACGCGTCGCGCCCCGGGCACCGGGTGGTCAACGAGTTCAAGGCCATGGTCCGGGCCCTGCACCGGGCCGGTATCGAGGTCATCCTCGACGTGGTCTACAACCACACGGCGGAGGGCAACCATCTGGGCCCCACATTGTCGTTCCGGGGGATCGACAACCCGTCCTACTACCGGCTGGTGGAGGGCGATCCCCGCCTCTACAGCGACTCCACCGGCACCGGCAACACCCTCAACGTGCGCAGCCCCCACGTGCTGCAGCTGATGATGGACTCGCTGCGCTACTGGGTTCTCGAGATGCACGTCGACGGCTTCCGGTTCGACCTGGCCGCCACCCTGGCCCGGCAGTTCCACGAGGTGGACCGCCTGTCGGCCTTCTTCGACATCATCCAGCAGGACCCGGTCATCAGCCAGGTCAAGCTCATCGCCGAGCCGTGGGACCTCGGTGCCGGCGGCTACCAGGTCGGTAACTTCCCCCCGCTGTGGTCGGAGTGGAACGGCAAGTACCGCGACGCCGTCCGCGACTACTGGCGGGAGGGCGGTACCTCCATCGGGGAGCTGGCCGAGCGGCTGACCGGCAGCTCGGACCTGTACCAGGCGAACGGCCGCAGCCCGTTCGCGTCCATCAACTTCGTCACCGCCCACGACGGGTTCACCCTGGCCGACCTGGTGTCCTTCAACGAGAAGCACAACGAGGCCAACGGCGAGGAGAACCGGGACGGCACCGACGACAACCGGTCGTGGAACTGCGGGGCCGAGGGACCGACCGACGACCCGCAGGTGAACGTCCTGCGCCGCCGGCAGGTCCGCAACCTGCTGGCCACCCTGCTGCTCAGCCAGGGCGTGCCCATGCTGCTCGGCGGTGACGAGTTCGGCCGGACCCAGCACGGCAACAACAACGCCTACTGCCAGGACAGCGAGCTGTCCTGGTACGACTGGGAGAACCAGGACCTCGAGCTGCTCGACTGGACCCGGGCCCTCATCGCCCTGCGCCGGGACCACCCGGTGTTCCGCCGGCGGCGGTTCTTCCAGGGCCATCCCCTGCGCCGGGGACCGGCCGCCGACCGGCTGCCCGACATCGCCTGGTTCCGGCCCGACGGGGACGAGATGACCGACGCCGACTGGAACGTCGGCTACGCCAAGTCGTTGGGGGTGTTCCTCAACGGCCAGGGGCTCCCCGACCCCGACGAGCACGGCCGCCCCGTGGTCGACGACACCTTCTTCGTCATCCTCAACGCCTGGGAGCAGGACCTGGACTTCACCCTGCCCCCGAAGAGGTGGGCGCCCAAATGGGAGGTGGTCCTGGACACCGGCTCCGACCGGGCCGCACCCGGGGGCCGGGCCCGCCCCGCCGGCGCCGTGCTCCCGGTCGGGGGCCGCCGCCTGCTGGTCCTGAAGGCCGTACACTCCCTACCCCAGGAGCCGTCATCACGCTCGCGCCGAGCGCACCCGTAAAGCCATTTTTCGGTCGTCGGTCCGCTCCGGCGAAAGGGTGGTCGATACGATCTGCTCCGGAGGTGGCCGCCGTGCCGGACGAGGTTCCCCTGACATACACGAGGGCCGTCGGTGACCGCCTCAGGGCGCTGCGCCGCCAGAGGGGCCTGAGCCTGCTGGCGGTGGAGGAGTCATCCGGCCGGGAGTTCAAGGCGTCGGTGCTCGGCGCCTACGAACGGGGCGAGCGGGTCATCTCCATCCTCCGGCTGCAGCGGCTGGCCCAGTTCTACCGGGTGCCGGTGGACCAGATCCTGCCCGCCTCGGGACCGCCGGCCGTGGGCGGGGGGGGCGAGGGCCACGCCGGCGAGCCGTTCGCCCCCAAGCGGCCGCTGACCATCGACCTGGGCCGTCTCAACGAGACCGAGGCCATCGAGGGTCAGATCGTCCGGCGCTACGTCAACTCCATCCTCAACTCGAGGTCGGGTTTCCACGGGACCACCGTCACCATCCGCTCCGACGACCTCAAGGCCCTGGCCCGCTTCCTCGAGCGGGACGTGGTGTCCATGGAGAAGCGACTGGTGGAGCTGGGCCTGCGCTACTGACCGCCGAACACCCTCAGCCAGGCGTCCACGGTGGGCGGCTTGAACACAGAGTTGATCTCCTTGACGGCGGCCAGCGTGGCCCGGGACGGCCGCGAGTACTGATGGCCGGGGTAGACGACCGTCGAGTCCGGCAGCGACGCCAGCTTCTGCAGGCTGGCGAACATGGCGGCCGGATCGCTGCCGGGCAGATCGGTGCGCCCGCAGCCCTCCAGGAAGAGGGTGTCGCCGGCCACCAGCATCCCGTCCACCAGGAAGCACTGGCTGCCCGGGGTGTGGCCGGGGGTGTGCAGCAGCTCCACTTCCACCGAGCCGACCGCAACCCGGTCCCCGCTGTGGTGGGCCACCACGTCGGAGGGATCGAGCCCGGTCACCCGGCAGATCAGCGCCGCCTCCTCCCGGTGGGCGTGAACGGGCACCGAGATCAGCTCCAGCAGCCGGCTGAGGCCCTCGATGGAGTGGCCCATCATCGACCCGCCCACATGGTCGGGATGGTGGTGGGTGGCCAGGACGCCCACCACCTCCATGCCGTCGGCCCGGGCCCGGTCCACGATCTCCTCCACCCCGTAGGCCGGGTCGACGATCAGGGCCCGGCCCGCCCGGCGGTCGCCGATCAGGTAGCAGAAGTTGACCATCTGGGTGGCCAGCGGGTCGCCCACGGCGTGATCCCGGCCGGACAGCAGCTGCCGCAGGTACAACCGGTCGGAGTCGTCGGTCATCGCCCCGATCCTACGGGGACGGGAATAGTTGCGCACGCAATGAAGTTGCACGTCGCGGTGCGGGCGGCCGTCCCGCTCCGGATCAGAGGAGGACCCATGCCTGCTGTCACCGTCGAGGACATCCTCAGCCTGCCCAGGATCGAGCTACCCGCCCCGGACGGGTCCCCCCTGCGGCCCCGGCGGGTGCGCAGCCTGACCACCGCCCCGGCCGGCTTCGAGGGGGAGGGGTTCCCGGTCCGGCGGGCCTTCGCCGGGGTGGCGGTGGACGCCCTGGACCCGTTCATCCACATGGACCAGATGGGCGAGGTCGACTACGGCCCGGGCGAGCCGCGGGGCACCTCCTGGCACCCCCACCGGGGCTTCGAGACGGTCACCTACATGATCGACGGGGTGTTCGAGCACCATGACTCGACCGGCGGGGGCGGGGTGATCACCAACGGCGACACCCAGTGGATGACCGCCGGCGGCGGGATCCTCCACATCGAGCGGCCGCCCGAGCAGCTCGTGATGAGCGGGGGCCTGTTCCACGGCATCCAGCTGTGGGTCAACCTGCCGGCCGCCAGCAAGATGGTGGACCCCCGCTACCAGGACATCGGCCGGGACCAGGTGACGCTGCTGTCCTCCCCCGACGGCGGCGCCCTGGTCCGGGTCATCGCCGGCGAGGTGGGAGGCCACCGCGGCCCGGGGTCCACCCACACCCCCATCACCATGGTCCACGCCACCGTGGCCGCCGGGGCCCGGCTGGAGCTGCCCTGGGACCGGGCTTCCAACGCCCTGGTCTACGCCCTGGCCGGCCGGGGGTTCGTGGGCGCCGACCGGGCCGTGTTCGGGGCCGGGCAGCTGGCCGTGCTCGGCGACGGCGACACCGTGGTGGCCGAGGCCGCCGGCGCCCAGGACGGGTCCACCCCGGCCCTGGAGGTGCTGATCCTCGGCGGCCGACCCATCGGCGAGCCGGTGGCCCACTACGGGCCGTTCGTGATGAACACCCGGGCCGAGCTGGCCCAGGCGGTGGAGGACTTCCAGAAGGGCCGCATGGGTCGCATCCCGCCCGGCTACACGGACCGGTAGGACAGGCGGAGTCGACTTGCGGTCGCGGAGTGGGCAGACTGGCGCCATGGCCGCTGACGCCGAGCCCGACACCGCTCCCCCGCTCACCCTTTCCGACGTGGTCGAGCGTACCGGCGTGCCGGCCAGCACCATCCACCACTACCGGCGTACCGGCCAGATCCCGCCGCCGGTCCGCCAGGCCGGCAACCGCTTCGTCTACGACGACTCCCACGTGGAGGCGCTGCGGCGCATCCGGGCGTCGTCGGCCGAGCACGCCGACGTGCGGGCCCGGATCGTGACCGCGGCGCTGGACGCCTTCAAGACCCGCAGCTACGCCGAGGTGTCGGTCAGTGACATCGCCGAGGCGGCCCAGATGGCCAAGGGCAACGTCTACCGGTACTTCGAGTCCAAGGAGGCGCTGCTGACCGCGGCGGTGGAGGCCCTGCTCGACGACGCCACCGAGAGGTTCCACGCCGCCCTCGATCCCCTGGGCGGCCCGGCCGGCCTGCGGGACGACCCGCAGAAGGTGGCCATGGTGCTCGGCTACGTGGTGGCCGACGTCCTGCCGCTGCTGCTGGAGCTGGGCGCCCGCGCCGCCAAGGGCCACGAGCCCAGCGCCGAACTGGCCCGCAAGGTGCTCCGAACCCTGGCCCGCACCGCCGGTAGCCCTTTCAGCGGGGTCGAGGGGGCCGGGGCCGACCCCGACGAGGCCGCCCTCCAGGAGGGTTTGCGGGTGATCGAGGCGGCGTTCGCCACGGTCATGTCGTGGGCGGTGGGTCCCGACTGGCCCCCCGATTACCACAACTGAGCGCCGTAACTTCAGACTTCTGCGATCCGGGGCCCTGACCCCCGCGGTGCTTGACACGGACCCACCCCAGCGCGTACATCTGGTGACCACGCGGTCACTGTCTTACACCTTCGACGCCGGCGGTCCTCCCCCCGGCCTGCCCAGCGCTTCAGAGATCCTCGGCCGGTCCTCGGGCGAGAACTTCACCGTCGCGTCCGTGATCCTGCCCCGGCCCGCCCGCCGGCACCTGATGGCCTTCTACGGGTACGCCCGGCTGGTCGACCAGATCGGCGACGCCTACGAGGGCGACCGGATGGCCGCCCTGCAGTGGCTGGAGGCGGAGACCCGGGCCGCCCTGGAGGACCCGGCCGGCCGGCATCCCCTGGTGGCCGCAGCGGCCGGCTCGGTGCGGTCCCTGGGGGCCGATCCGGGACCGCTCTTCGACCTGATCGAGGCCAACCGGCTGGACCAGACCGTCCATTCGTACGGGACCTTCGCCGAACTGCGCAGCTACTGCCGCCTGTCGGCCGACCCGGTGGGCCGGCTGGTGCTGGCCGCCTTCGGCCGGGCCGACCCGGCCCGGGTGGAGCTCTCCGACGCCATCTGCACCGGGCTGCAGCTGGTCGAGCACTGGCAGGACGTCCAGGAGGACGCCCGGGCCGGCCGGGTGTACCTGCCGGACGAGGACCTGCGCCGCTTCGGGGTGGACCGGGCGGAGCTGGCCGGCGGAGGCCCGCCGTCACCGGCGCTGCGGGCGCTGATGGCGTTCGAGGTGGCCCGGGCCCGGGACTGGCTCGACCGCGGCCGTCCCCTCGTGTCCCTGCTGGCGGGGCGGCCCCGGGTGGCCGTGGCGGGCTTCTGGGCCGGGGGCCACGCCGCCCTCGACGCCATCGCCGATCGGCACTTCGACGTCCTGCGACCGGCCGGCCGACCCCGCCCGGACCGGGTGGCCCGCCGCATGCTCCTGTCGTTGCGACCCGGCCCGGCCGGGAGGCGCTGAGACGGTGGACCTGCACCAGGCGTACCGGCGCTGCGAGGAGATCACCGCCGCCGAGGCCCGCAATTTTTCCTACGGCATCAAACTCCTGCCGCGCCCCAAGCGCCAGGCCATGTCGGCTCTGTACGCCCTGGCCCGGCGCATCGACGACATCGGTGACGGCGACGCCCCGGCCGCCGAGAAGGTCTCGGCGCTGGCCGCCCTGCGCAAGGACGTCGACGGCCTCCGGCGCGGGCAGGCGGACCCCACCGACCCGGTGCTCACCGCCATGGCCGACGTCTGCCGGCGCTACCCCCTGCCCGTGTCCGCCCTCGAGGAGTTGATCGAGGGTTGCGAGATGGACGTGGCCGGCACCCGCTACGAGACCTTCGACGACCTGGTCGGCTACTGCCGGCGGGTGGCGGGCACCGTGGGCCGGCTCAGCCTGGCCGTGTACGGCACCAGGGACCCGGACCGGGCCCAGAGCCTGGCCGACGACCTGGGCGTGGCCCTGCAGATCACCAACATCCTGCGCGACATCGTCGAGGATTCCACCACCATGGGCCGGGTGTACCTGCCCGGCGCCGACCTGGACCGCTTCGGTGTGAGCCGTTCGCTGGAGGGCAGCCGGGAGGATCTGATGGCACTGGTCGCCTTCGAGTCGGCCCGGGCCGAGGAGTGGTACGAGAGGGGCCTGGCCCTGCTGCCGTTGCTGGACCGCCGCTCCCGGGCGTGCACGGCGGCCATGGCGGGGATCTACCACCGGTTGCTGGCCACCATCCGCCGGGATCCCGCCGCGGTGCTCACCAGACGGGTATCCCTACCGGCGTGGCAGAAGAGCGCGGTGGCGGTGCGGGCCCTGGCTGCGGGGCGGGCGTGAGCGGAGGCCCCCTGTCCGGCCGGCGCGTGGCGGTGCTGGGAGCCGGCCTGGCCGGCCTGGCCGCCGCGCTCGAGTGTGCGGACCTCGGGGCACAGGTGACGCTGGTCGAGCGCCGCCGCCGGTTGGGCGGCCTGACCTGGTCCTTCCGCCACAACGACCTGGAGGTGGACAACGGTCAGCACGTGTACCTGGCGTGCTGCGACGCCTACCTGGGCTTCCTCGATCGCATCGGGGCGGCCGGCGACGTGGTCCCGGCCCGGCCGCTGGACATCCCGGTGGTAGCCCCCGGCCCCGGCCCCGGGGCGGCCCCGGTGGTCGGCCGGCTGCGCCGGCGGGACCTGCCCGTACCGCTCCACCTGGCCGGTTCCCTGCTCTCCTATCCCCACATCACTGTCCGGGACCGTCTGATGCTGGGCCGGGCGCTTCTCGGCCTGACCCGGCTGGACCTCGACGACCCGGCGCTGGACCGCATCACCTTCGGGGAGTGGCTGTCCGCCCGGGGCCAGTCGGCGGAGGCCATCGCCGCGGTGTGGGACCTGATCACCGTGCCCACCGTCAACCTGCCCGCCGCCGAGGCGTCGCTGGCCACCGCCGCCATGGTGTTCAGGACCGGCCTGCTGAGCTCGCCCGCCGCCGCCGACATGGGTTGGAGCCGGGTGCCTCTCGGGCGGCTGCACGGAGAGCACGCCGGCCGGGCCCTGGAACGGTCCGGGGTGACAGTGATGCGCCAGACTCGGGTCCGGTCCGTCTCCCCGCTGTCCCCGGAGGCCGGCTGGCAGGTCGACCTGGACGGCGGCGGCCTGGCTGTGGACTCGGTGGTCGCCGCCCTGCCCCACGAGGAGGCCACCGAGGTGCTGCCCGCCGGGGTGGTGCCGGGCCAGGACCTTTGGCCCCGCCTGGGCTCCTCCGGGATCGTCGACGTGCATCTGGTCTTCGACCGCCACGTCATGACCGATCCGGTGATCGCCGGGTACCGCTCGCCCATCCAGTGGGTGTTCGACCGCAGCGAATCATCCGGTTTGAGCAGCCCGGAACGGGGAAACTCCCAGAACGGCCGCCAGTACCTGGCTGTATCCCTGTCGGCCGCTGATGACCTGCTCGGCAGGCGGCCCGAGTCCCTCGTAGCCGATGCCGCGCGGGAGGTCGTGCGCTTGTTACCGGCAGCCCGGGAGGCTCTTGTCGTCGATTCGCTCGTAACCAAGGAACGCCGGGCGACCTTCCGGGCCGCTCCCGGCAGCAACCGGATCCGGCCCCCGGCCCGGACCGCCCGACCCGGTCTGGTCCTGGCCGGGGCATGGACCGCCACCGGCTGGCCGGCGACCATGGAAGGGGCCGTCCGCAGCGGTAGGTCCGCCGCCCGGGCCCTGGCCGGGATCGGGGACAGTTCCATCCCGGCGGCGGACCCGGCCGCGACGTTCATCCAGAAGCTCCCCCACGTTCCCCAGGAGGTGGCGTGACCCCCACCATCGGTGTCTCCGACGTCCTGGCCCGCTGCCGCCGGGCCATCCATCCCGCTCTGACCTCGGCGATCGACCGCCTGGCGCCGGAGATCCGTCACATCGCCGCCTATCACATGGGCTGGACCGACAGCGACGGCAACCCGGTGGAGGCCCCCGGCGGGAAGGGGATCCGGCCCACCCTGGCCATCCTCGGGGCGGAGGCGGCGTGGGCCGACCCCGACGTCGGGGTGCCCGGCGGCGTGGCGGTGGAGCTGGTCCACAATTTCTCGCTGATCCACGACGACATCATCGACACCGACACCGAGCGCCACCACCGGCCCACCGTCTGGTCCGTGTACGGGGTGGGCCCGGCCATCGTGGCCGGTGACGCCCTGCAGGTGCTGGCCCACCAGGTCCTGCTGGAGAGCAACCCGGCGACCGGGCCGGCCGCCTCCGCCGACCTGGCGGAGGCCACCGCCGCCATGATCGCCGGCCAGGCCGATGACATCGCTTTCGAGAAGCGCCGCAGTGTGAGCGTCGAGCAGTGCACGGCCATGTGCGCGGCCAAGACCGGCGCCCTGCTCGGGTCGGCGGCGTGCATCGGCGCCATCCTGGCCGGGGCGCCGGAGGCCACCGTGGGGGCGCTGCGCGACTACGGCCGGCACCTGGGGCTGGCGTTCCAGGCCATCGACGACCTGCTCGGCATCTGGGGCGACCCGGACCGCACCGGCAAGCCGGCCGGCAGCGACCTGCGCCAGCGCAAGAAGTCCATGCCGGTGGTCTCGGCCCTGGCCGCCGGCGGCGCCGAGGCCGACGAGCTGCGGGGCCTCATCCTCGGGCCCGACGACGCCGACCGGCCCCTCGGCCCGCTGGATGCCGACGAGGTGGACCGGGCCCGCTACCTGGTGGAGGCGTGCGGCGGCCGGGAGTGGACCACGGTACGGGCCAAGGCCAACCTGGACGCCGCCCTCGGCGCCCTGGAGCGGGTGCGCCTGTCGGCCATCCCCCACCGGGACCTGGCCGACCTGGCCGTGTACGTGGTGGAGCGGGAATCTTGACCGCCGTCGAGGACCTGCCCGCCGCTGGTACGCCCGGTTCGAGCGGCGAGGACGCCAGCCGGGCGCTCAAGCTGGCCACCGAGCACCTGCTCGGTCTGCAGGCCGAGACCGGGTGGTGGAAGGCCGAGCTCGAGACGAACGTCACCATGGACGCCGAGGATCTGATGCTGCGCCACTTCCTCGGCATCCTGGACCCGGACCTGGCCGGCCGGTCCGCCCGCTGGATCCGGGCCAACCAGCAGCCGGACGGCAGCTGGGCCACCTTCTACGGCGGCCCGCCGGACCTGTCCGCCACCATCGAGGCGTACGTGGCGCTGCGCCTGGCCGGGGACAGCCCCGACGCCGAACACATGCGACGGGCCGCCGCGTCGGTGCGCAGCCGCGGCGGCATCGCCGCCAGCCGGGTCTTCACCCGCATCTGGCTGGCCGTCGTCGGCCGGTGGAGCTGGGACGACCTGCCGGTGCTGCCCCCCGAGATCATGTTCCTGCCTCCGCAGGTGCCGCTGAACATCTACGACTTCGCCTGCTGGGCCCGCCAGACCGTGGTGGCCCTGACAGTGGTCATGTCAAAGCGTCCGTCGCGGCCGCTGCCGTTCACCCTGGACGAGCTGGGCGCGGACCGGCCGGCGCCGGCCGGCGCTCGGTCGCTGCGGACCACCGCCGGGCGGTTCGAGGCCCTGGACCGGCTGCTCCACCGCTACGAGGCCCTGCCGGCGTGGTTCCTGCCCCGGCGGGTCCTCAGGTCGGCGGCCCTGGCCCGGGCCGAACGTTGGATCGTCCAGCGCCAGGAGGCCGACGGCCTGTGGGGCGGGATCCAGCCCCCGGTGGTCTACTCCATCATCGCCTTGCACCTGCTCGGCTACCCGCTGGACCATCCGGTGCTGAAGGCGGCGCTGGACGGCCTGGACGGGTTCACCATCGAAGATGAAAAAGGCCGGCGCATCGAGGCGTGCCAGTCCCCGGTGTGGGACACCGCCCTGGCCGTCGTGGCCCTCTCCGACGCCGGTCTGCAGGCCGACCACCCGTCAATGCGCCGCGCCGCCCGGTGGCTGCTGGACGAGGAGATCAGGGTGAGCGGCGACTGGACCGTCCGCCGCCCGGGTCTGGAGCCCAGCGGCTGGGCCTTCGAGTTCGCCAACGACAACTATCCCGACACCGACGACACCGCCGAGGTGGTGCTGGCCCTGAGGCGGGCCCAGGACGGGGCCGACCCGGCCGTCGAGGAGGCCTGCCGGCGGGCGGTCCGCTGGACGGTCGGAATGCAGAGCGGCTCCGGGGGCTGGGGGGCGTTCGACGCCGACAACGACAGCCGCCTGGTGGCGGCCCTCCCCTTCTGCGACTTCGGGGAGGTCACCGACCCGCCGTCGGCCGACGTCACGGCCCACATCGTCGAGATGCTGGCCGTCGAGCCCGAAGCCGACCCGGCCGCCCTCGAGCGGGGGGTGCGCTGGCTGTGGTCGCAGCAGGAGCCGGACGGGTCGTGGTTCGGGCGCTGGGGGGTCAACTACGTGTACGGCACCGGGGCGGCGGTGCCGGCCCTGGTGGCGGCCGGCACCCCCGGATCGGACCCCCGGATCCGCCGGGCGGTGGACTGGCTGGTCTCCCACCAGAACGATGACGGCGGGTGGGGCGAGGACCTGCGCTCCTACGTGGACGACTCGTGGCGGGGCCGGGGCACCTCGACGGCGTCGCAGACCGCCTGGGCCCTGCTGGCCCTGATCGCGGCCGGGGACGGCCGCTCCCCCGCCGCCCGCAGCGGCGTCGACTGGCTGGTGCGCACCCAGCGGGTGGACGGTACCTGGGACGAACCGCAGTTCACCGGCACGGGCTTCCCGTGGGACTTCACCATCAACTACCACCTCTACCGTCTGGTCTGGCCGATCATGGCCCTGGGCCGCTACCTCGAAGGAGGCCCGAGCTGAGCCCTGACCTGCTCGTCCTGGCGCCCATGCGCCTGGAGGCCCGGGCCGTGACCTGGGGTGCCCCAGCGCTGGAGGTCGTGCGCACCGGCGCCGGCGCCAGCCGGGCGGCGGCGTCCGCCGGGGCCCTGATCGGCACCCGCCGGCCCGGGGCGGTGGCGGTGGCCGGCGTGGCCGGCGGGCTGCACCCCGGCGTGGACCCCGGCACCGTGGTGGTCGCCGACCAGGTACTCGCCGACGACGGCACGGTGGTGGCCGTCCTGGACTCCGCCGGGATCATCGCCGCCGAGCTGCGCAAGCGCGGCATGCCGGTCAAGGTGGGACCGGTGATCTCCACCCCCCGGCTGGTGGAGGGCTCCCGCCGGGCCGACCTGGCCGCCACAGGGGCGGTGGCGGTGGACTGCGAGACGGCCTACCTGCTGGGCGCCCCGTGGGGGGTGCCGGTGGCGGTGGTCCGGGTGATCGCCGACACCCCGGAGCGGGAACTGCGGTCCCTGGCCACCATCAGCGGCGGCTTCACCGCCCTGCGCCGGCTCAGCGCGGCCGCCCCCGTCCTGGACGGCTGGGGCCGCAGCATCGCCCCCCGCCGGGTGCTGCTGGCCGGTCCCCGGTCGTTCTGCGCCGGGGTGGAGCGGGCCATCAACACCGTGGAGCGGGCCCTGGAGCGGTTCGGCCGGCCGGTCTATGTCCGGCGCCAGATCGTCCACAACCGCCACGTGGTGGAGGACCTGGAGCGGCGCGGGGCGGTGTTCGTACAGGAGCTCGACGAGGTTCCGGCCGGCTCGACCGTGGTGCTGTCCGCCCACGGCGTGGCCCCGAAGGTCCGGACGGAGGCCGAGGGACGCGGCCTGCAGGTGGTGGACGCCACCTGCCCGCTGGTGGCCAAGGTGCACCGGGAGGTGCGCCGGTTCGCCCAGGGCGGCTATCAGATGGTGCTGATCGGCCACGCCGGCCACGACGAGACGGAGGGGACCCTGGGCGAGTCGGACGACATCACCCTGGTGACCACCCCCGACGACGTCGACGGGCTGCACATACGGGACCCGGAGAAGGTCGCCTACATCACCCAGACGACCCTTTCACCCACCGACGTGTCGGGCATCGTGTCCCGCCTGTCGGCGCGGTATCCGGCGGTGGTGGGACCCCACGCCGCCGACATCTGCTACGCCACCCAGAACCGCCAGGATGCGGTGGCCGCCATCGCCTCTGAGTGCGATCTGGTGGTGGTGGTGGGCTCGTCGAACTCGTCCAACGCGGCCCGTCTGGTCGAGGTGGCGGCCCGGTCCGGCTGCCGGGCCGTGCTGGTCGAGGACGAGTCCGAACTGAGATTCGAGTGGCTGCAACAGGCGGCCACCATCGGGGTCACAGCCGCGGCATCCACCCCGCATCATCTGGTGGACCGGGTCGTGCTGGCGCTCGGGGGGATGGGCGCCACCACCGTGGAGACCCGCACGACCCGTACCGAGAACGTCAATTTCCCCCTTCCAGTGGAGGTCCGATAGATGGGTATTCCCCTACGCCAGAGTGTCAAGATAGGCAGCTACCTGGCCCGTCAGAAGCTCAGCGGGCGGGACAAGTTCCCCCTGATCGTCGAGCTGGAACCCTTGTTCGCGTGCAACCTGGAGTGCAACGGCTGCGGCAAGATCCAGTACCCGACCGAGATATTGCGCAAGCGGCTCAGCGTGGAGCAGGCCGTCTCCGCCATCGAGGAGTGCGGGGCGCCGATGGTGTCCATCGCCGGGGGCGAACCGCTGCTGCACCCCGAGATCGACAAGATGACCAAGGCCCTGCTGGACCGGGGCCGCTACGTGTACCTGTGCACCAACGCCCTGCTCCTGCAGCGCAAGATCGACCGGTTCGAGCCCCACGACCGCTTCAGCTGGGTGGTGCACATCGACGGTCTGCGCGACCGCCACGACGAGTCGGTGAGCCGGGAAGGCACCTTCGACAAGGCCGTGGCCGCCATCAAGCTGGCCAAGGAGAAGGGCTTCAAGGTCACCACCAACTCCACGTTCTTCAACACCGACTCCCCCAAGACGGTGCGCGAGGTGCTGGACTTCCTCAACGACGAGTTGAAGGTGGACCAGATGATGATCTCGCCGGGCTACGCCTACGAGAAGGCTCCCGACCAGGTCCATTTCCTGAGCACCCGCAACTCCCACCAGCTCTTCGCCGAGGCGTTCGCGGGCGGGAAGCGCAAGAACTGGCGGCTCAACCACAGCCCGCTGTTCCTGGACTTCCTGGAAGGCAAGGTGGAGTTCGAGTGCACCCCCTGGGGTATCCCGAGCTATTCGGTGTTCGGCTGGCAGCGGCCCTGCTACTTGATGGCCGACGGCTACACCGAGACCTATCAGGAGCTGATCGAGACCACCGATTGGGACAAATACGGCCGAGGCAAGGACCCCCGCTGCGCCAACTGCATGGCCCACTGCGGCTACGAGCCCAGCGCCGTGCTCGCCACCACAAAATCCCTGAAGGAATCCATCCGGGCAGCGGTTTCGGCCTAACTTAGAGGGGTATGGGGTTCGACCTACCTGGACTGATAGCCGCCCGCGCCGGGGAGGGGGCCGACCTCTGGGCCAGGTACCTCAACCCCCAGACCGCCAAGGTTCTGCGCTCCATCGGCCTGGACCGCCAGTGGGTCCGGGCCGATGGGCCCTACCTGTGGGACGGGAGCGGGGACCGGTACCTGGACTGGCTGGCCGGCTTCGGGGTGTTCGGCCTGGGCCGTAACCACCCGGTGGTGCGCAAGGCCATCCACGACCTGCTCGACGCCGACCTGGCCGACATGGTCAAGATGGACACGCCCCTGCTGGCCGGGCTGCTCGGGGAGGCGCTCATCGCCCGGGCCCCGGCCCTGGACCGGGTGTACCTGTGCAACAGCGGCACCGAAGCGGTGGAGACGGCCCTCAAGTTCGCCCGCTACGCCACCGGCCGGAACCGCGTCCTGTACTGCTCCCACGCCTACCACGGCCTGACCGCCGGATCGCTGTCGGTCAACGGGGCGGCCGAGTTCCGTGACGGCTTCGGCCCGCTGCTGCCGGGCACGTTGACCGCCTTCGGGGACCTCGACGCCCTGCGCCGGGAGCTGGCGGCCGGCGACGTAGCCGCCCTGATCATCGAGCCGGTGCAGGGCAAGGGGGTGCAGGTGGTGCCCTCCGGCTACCTGGCGAGCGCCGCCGACCTGTTGCACGCCGCCGGCGCCCTGCTGATCTGCGACGAGGTCCAGAGCGGGATGGGCCGCTCCGGGCGGTTCTTCAGCTACGAGTACGACGGGGTCGAACCGGACCTGGTCACCGTGGCCAAGACCCTCTCCGGGGGGGTGGCACCGGTGGCCGCCACGCTGGGCAAGGAGCACGTCTTCGCCAAGGTTTACTCCTCCATGACCCGGGTGCTGGTCCACGACACCACCTACAGCCACAACAACACCGGGGCGGCGGCCGGGCTGGCCGCCCTGGCGGTGCTCGACGACGAGGGACTGATCGCCAACGCCGCCCGCCGGGGCGACGAGCTCACCGCGGCGTTGCGGGCAGCGGCGGCGGACTACGAGTTCATCACCGACATCCGGGGTCGCGGGCTGATGATCGGCATCGAGTTCGGCATGCCGAAATCGCTGCGGCTGCGGGCCCGCTACGCCCCGCTCAACGCCGCCCGCAAGGGGCTGTTCACCCAGATGGTGGTCTGCGCCCTGTTCGAGCGCCACCACATCCTGACCCAGACCGCCGGCGACCACATGGACGTCCTCAAGCTCCTGCCGCCGCTGACCACCGGCAGCGAGGACATCGAGTGGTTCATATCCGGCTTCCGGTCGGTGATGGATTCCATATCGGGCAGCTCCCGCCCGATATGGCACTTCGCCAAGGGCCTGACCGCCCGAGCGGTCAGCAACTGACTCTTCGGGGTCCCCAGGCCGTAGAATGGCCCGGTTGACCACAAGTGGCGGCACGGCCGCCCACACGAGAGGAGTAGGTGCTGGCTCAGGGTAAGGAGGACGCCATCGTGCTCGAGGGCACGGTGAGCGAGGCCCTCAAGAACGCCATGTTCAAGGTGCAGCTGGCCAACGGCCACGAAGTCCTGGCCCACAACTCGGGGAAGATGCGGATGAACCGCATCCGGGTCCTGCCGGGTGACAAGGTGCAGGTCGAGATCAGCCCCTACGACCTGACCCGGGGGCGCATCACCTACCGCTACAAGTAGCCCGCCGAACCTACCGACCGCGATGAGGACGCCGCCGTCAGGCGGCGTTCAGTCGTCTTGCTCGGGCTCCGCCAGGAGCCCGTTGGCGGCGGCCAGGGCGGTCGCCGCCCGCACCGCCTCCTCGTAGACGGCGGTGAGGTGGCGCAGTGACACGTTCGGATCGAACGACAGCGGCGGCGCGCCGAGGGAACGGACCAGCACCCCGGGTTCGGGGGTGGGACGGATGCTGGTGGTGACCGGGGCCGGTTCGTAGCCGGTGCCCCAGAACCGCTGCTCGGCCAGCCGCCTCGACGCCGCCGGTCGGCGCCGCTTGCTCACCTGACCGCCTCCGTCCCGGCGCCGGCTGTCGGGTTGCGCACTCCGCTCACGCCGCCTCCTCCTCGCTGGGCTCCTCCGGGGACGGCTCGTCCTCGACGAGCTCGTCATCGCGCAGCCCCAGGGCCGCCCGCAGCTGGTCGGCGTCGAGGTCGCCCAGACTGCTGCGGGCCGGCAGGACCATGCCGGCGATGCGCCGCTTGCCGGCCACGATCTCCTCGACCCGCTCGTCGACGGTGCCCGGGCAGATCAGCCGGTGGCACATGACGGTGTTCTGCTGGCCGATCCGCCACGCCCGGTCCCGGGCCTGGTCCTCCACCGCCGGGTTCCACCACCGGTCGTAGAGCACCACGTGGTTGGCGGCGGTCAGGTTGAGGCCGGAACCGCCGGCCTTGATGGACAGCACCAGGGCGCCGGCGCCGGCCCCGGCCTGGAACTGCGCGATCAGGTCGTCGCGGGCGGTGCGACTCAGGCCGCCGTGGTAGCAGCCGATGTGCTGACCGGTCTTCTGGCTGAGGTGCCGGGCCAGCTTCTCCCCCCACCTGGCGAAGTGGGTGAAGATGAGGATGCGCTCGCCGGCGGCGAACACGTCGTCGACGATCTCCTCCAGCCGGGCCAGCTTGCCGGACCGGCCGTCCAGGCCGTCCTGGTCGTCGTCGTCGCCGAGGTAGGCGGTCGGGTGGTCGCAGATCTGCTTCAGCGCGGTGATGGCCGCCAGTACCTGACCCTTGCGGGCGTTGGCGTCGCCGTCCAGGTCGGTGTCCAGGAGGCGGTTGACCACCGCCTGGTACAGGCCGATCTGCTCCGCGGTCATGCTGCAGTGGTCCAGCCGGTCGACCTTGTCGGGCAGTTCGGCGGCGATCTCGGGCTCGTTCTTGGTCCGGCGGAATATGAGCAGGCCGTTGAGGGCGCGCAGGGCGCTCTCCTCGCTGCGCCGGCCGGCCGGGGCGGCGTCGTCCGGGCCGGTCGGGGCTCCGGCCCGGGACAGGTTCTCGATGAAGGCGGTGCGACCGCCGACCAGGCCGGGGTTGGTCCAGTCGAGGATGGCCCACAGGTCCCCCAGCCCGTTCTCCACCGGGGTGCCGGTGAGCGCCAGCCGGGAATGGGCGGACAGCCGCCGCAGCTCCCGGGCGGTCTCGCTGGTGTGGTTCTTGATCACCTGGGCCTCGTCCACGACCACCCGGCGCCAGTTGATCGACGACAGGGCGTCGATGTCGCGCACGGCGGTGGCGTAGGTGGTCAGCACCACGTCGGCGTTGGCGGCGGTGCGGGCGATGGCGTCCCCCTCCGCCCGGCGCGGTCCGTGGTGCACGGTGACCTTGAGTGGCCGGGTGAAGCGGGCCGCCTCGGCCGCCCAGTTGCCGAGCACGGCCGGGGGACAGATCACCAGCGACGGGCCGTGGCCCTTGTCCACCAGTGCGTGGGCCAGCACCGTGGGGGTCTTGCCCAGCCCCATGTCCATGGCCAGGCAGCCTCCCAGGCCGGCCCGGTCCAGGAACCCCAGCCAGCCGGCCGCCTCGGCCTGGTAGCTGCGCAGCTGGCCGGCGAAACCGTCGGGGGTGTCGATCGGTGCCGGCGGATGGGTGGTGGCGCCGCGCAGCAGGTCGGCGGCCCAGCCGGACCCGTCGACGCGTACCGGGCCTCCCAGCGCCCCGCCCTCCAGCCCGACGGCGTGGCGGATCATCTCCGCCCCCGACATCTGGGTTATGGCGGCCCGCTCCGCCAGGGCGGCGGCCGCCGCGTGCAGGTCGGCCCGGTCCAGGTGGACCCAGCGACCCCGCACCCGGACCAGGGGTGACGCCTCCTTGGCCAGGCGGGTGATGGCGGCCGCGTCCAGTTCGAGATCGTCGAAGATGACGCTCCAGCGCACGTTGGACAGCTGGCGCACCCCGACCTGGGACTCCCCTCCCAGGGCCTCGGCGAACAACCTCAGCTGCGGGGTGGGCCGCTTGCGGGAGACCTTGGGGAGCATGACCTCGAAACCGGCGGCGTCCAACGCCGGGCCGGTCTGGAACATGAGCTCGACGGCCTCCTCGCCGTCGAGCACCACCTGGCCCCGGCGGGTGGTCGGCCGGCGCAGGGCCGGGACCAGCCGCTCCAGGCGGCGCAGCTGGGCCTCCACCTGCTGGGACTTGGTACCCGACGCCACCACCAGGGCGTGCTCGACCGGCATCGGATGCTTGTCGACCCCGGTCGCCTCGACGGTGAGCAACCAGCCCCCGTCGGATTGGGGCGGGTCCAGGCGTACCAGCAGCCCGACCCGGTGACTGGCGGTGACCGGGGCGGCCCAGCGCTTCAGGTCGTCCCCGGTCCGGCCGGCCAGCTCGGAGTCGGCGGCGAAGGGTCGGCCGTCCAGGCCGGAGAGGACGGCCTCGGCCACCTCCGACCGGGTGGCGGCGTTGGGAGAGGCGGCCGGGGCGACCAGGCGGGCCGCCCCGGTGCGCGACACCGCGTCCACCACCGCGGACAGGATGGACCGGGTGACGGCGTCGGCGGGCACGCCGGTCTGCAGGGCGGATATGGCGCCCGGCATCCGCAGCACCAGGTCGTGCAGCCGTTCCCGGCCGACCAGGGCCGGCACCCAGCGGACCCGGTGGCGTCCCATCCCCGGCTTGGCCGGGCCGGAACCGCCGCTGGTGGCCCGGACCACCGGCACCATGTGGCCCAGGGCGACCAGCTCGGTACCCCACAGGGCGATCTCCCCCAGCCAGCGCAGGCTGGGCCCGGTGGTGTCGCCGGCCTGACCGGCCCCCACACCGACCAGCCAGCCGAGAGTCTGTGACAGCGGCGCCGACCGGGATTCGGCGGCGGCCCCCGACGGCAGGGGGACCGGGGCGTGACGTTCCCAGCCGATGCCGGAGCCCTCGGCCTTGGCCAGCAACTCGTCCAGGTCCTCGGGCCCGGCCTCGGCGCCCGGGCCGCCGGCCCACACCACGACCCGGCCCTCGCCCCAGGAGGCCTGCAGCAGGGGCGGTCCCGGCGGTGCCTCCGCTGCCTGGTGTCGCGCCGCCCCGCCCGGTTCGGCCCGGGGCCCGGTGGTCCGGTCGGGGGCCGGGGCCGTCTCCACCTCGATCACCGGGGCGTCGATGCTGTCCCCCGACACCCGCTGCAGGGCGGCCGACAGGCGGTCCCGCTCGGCCCGCAGGTCGGCCAGCACGATTTCTCTCAGGTCGCCGTCCAGCGTGGCGGCCTGTCGCAACCCGTCGTCGGTCTCGTGGATGAGGCGACGCAGGGCGGCGGCCCACGCCAGCGGCTGCGCTTCCAGGGCGGTCCGGTCTGCCTCCGACGCCCATCCGCCTGCGTCGGCGATCACCGCTGCCTCTAACGTGATCTGGTCCAGCTTCTTATCTCCACTCGTGCCCCGGGAGGCGCCTGCCCCCGGGATGTCATGTGACGTGAGGTGCCCAGCCGCGGACCGGCACCGCCGGTCCGGTGGTCGCCCGATCGCCACCAACGGCCTCACCGCATGCGGCCAGGCCTACTGGTTCAACCTCTTCCGGCTTCCTTCCATTCCGGATGCTTCTTTCAATCCTGCGCTGGCCATCAGCGCGTTGGCCCCGAGGGTGTGACCCCCATGCCTTTCCCGGATGGCCCCGCTGCCGTGCATAGTAGCGCGCGCCGGGTGCGAAGGATGGTCTTTCGGCTCCGCGCATCCTGTCGGGAGGGCGGCGTCAGGCGTACCGGACCGGCAGCTCCTTGATGCCGTTGAGCCAACCCGACCGCAACCGGCGGGCCGGGCCGGCCGGGCGGATGGCCGGCATGTGGTCGGCGATGGCCCGGAACATCAGGTTGATCTCCATCCTGGCCAGGTTGGCCCCCAGGCAGTAGTGCGGCCCTCCCCCGCCGAAGCCGAGATGGGGGTTCGGGTCCCGGCCGATGTCGAAGCGGTACGGGCCTTCGAAGACCTCGGGGTCGAAATTGGCGGCGCTGTAGCTCATGCCGACCCGCTGCCCGGCCCGGATGTGCACGCCGCCCAGGTCGGTGTCGCTGAGGGCGGTCCGCTGGAAGACGGTGACCGGGGTGGCCCAGCGGACGATCTCGTCGGCGGTGGTGGAGGGCCGCTCGGCCCGGAATTTTTCCCACTGCTCGGGGAACTCGAAGAACCCCATCAT
Source organism: Acidimicrobiales bacterium (assembly GCA_035702985.1). Taxonomy (GTDB): domain Bacteria; phylum Actinomycetota; class Acidimicrobiia; order Acidimicrobiales; family Palsa-688; genus JAKAXG01. The sequence continues at coordinate 21,867 of DASSZD010000036.1, read as the reverse complement.
GCCGTGGGTGATGGCGTTGCGGGTGGTCTCGTTGCCGGCCACGGCCAGCAGCAGCACGAAGAAGGCGAACTCGTCGGCGGTCAGCCCCCGGTCCTCCAGGTCGGCGGTGACCAGCCTGGTGACGATGTCGTCCCGGGGATCGTCCATGCGGGTCCGGCCCAGGGCCATGGCGTAGTCGATCAGCTCCGCCGAGGCCACCGCCGGGTCGATCTCGAAGTCGGGGTCGTCGTAGGCGATCATCTGGTTGGACCAGTCGAAGATCCGGCGCCGGTCCTCCGGGGCGATGCCGAGCAGCTCGGCGATGGCCTGCAGGGGCAGCTCGCAGGCCACCTGGTCGACGAAGTCCCCGCCCCCGGTGGCGGCCGCTCCGGCGGCTATCCGCGCCGCCCGCTCGGCCAGGGCGTCCTCGATCATCCGTATGGCCCGGGGGGTGAAGCCCCGGCTCACGATACGGCGCAGCTTGGTGTGATCCGGGGCGTCCTGATTGATCATCATCACCCGCTGCATCTCGATGTCCTCGCGGCGGATGCCGGCCATGAACCGGACGATCACGCCGTTGGCCCAGCTGGAGAAGATCTCCGGTTTGAGCGACACCTCCCGCACGTCGGCGTGGCGGGTGACCAGCCAGAAGCCGCCGTCATCGAAGCCGTAGCCGGCCGCTTGAGCGTTCCACCACACAGGCTCATGGGCCCGCAGGCGCTCCAACTCCCGCACGGGCACGCCCCGCTGCATCAGATCCGGGTCGGTGGTATCGAAACCTTCGGGGATGTCCACGTCCTGAGACAACCGCCCCTCCTGCTGTTGTCATGGCTGGTGTCACGGCCCGGCAGGCGCCGCTGCCAACATACCGCCGGCGGGCGGTCAGGGGACGAAACTGCCGAAGCCGCCCCGGTAGAACAGCAGGGGCTGGCCCGGGGCGCTCTCCAGCTCCACCACCCGGGCCACGACCAGGTGGTGGTCGCCGCCGTCGTGGACGTCCTGGACCTGGCAGTCGATCCAGGCCAGCGCCCCGTGCAGGCGGGGCGCCCCGTTGGATCCCGGCGTCCAGCCGACCCCGGCGAACTTGTCGGTGCCGGTCCGGGCGAAGTTCCGGGCCAGGGGCTCCTGATCGGCGGCCAGCACGTTCACGCAGATCGACCCGCTGCTCGCGACCCTGGGCCAGCTGGTGGACTTCCGGCTGGGGGCGACGGCCACCAGGGGCGGGTCGAGGGACAGGCTGAAGAACGACTGGCAGGTCAGGCCGGCCGGCTGACCGCCGTGGGCGCCGGTCAGCAGCGCCACCCCGCTGGCGAAGTGCCCGAGGACGCTGCGGAACTCTCCCGGGTCGATCCCGGTCACAGATCCGGGGAGCCGGCGGGCAGGGCCGGTGATCGCGGGCAGCGGTCCACTTCAGTGACCTTACCGGCCGGATGGGCGCCGCCGATGCTCCGCCGCGCCCTCCGTCGCCCCGCCCCGATCCCGGTACCCTGAGCAGGCATGCCGCCGCTGGAGGGTCGCGCCGCGCTGATAACCGGGGTGAGCCGCCCGGGTGGCATCGGGGCCGCCGTGGCCGCCCGGCTGGGCCGGGACGGAGCCCGCCTGTACCTGAGCGGCTGGAGCGAGTCCGACGCCGGATGGGCTCCCGACGCCGACCCGGCCGGCGGCGAGCGGGTGGTGGACCAGCTGCGCCGGGACGGGATCGAGGCCCGTTACCGCGAGGCGGACCTGGCCCACCCCGACACGCCCGGTCGGCTGGTCGGCGAGGCGGTGGCGGCCATGGGACGGCTGGACATCCTGGTGGCCAATCACGCCCGCAGCGCCGAGCAATCGGTGACCGACCTGACCGCCGAGGAGCTGGACCTGTCGTTCGCGGTCAACAGCCGGGCCACCCTGCTGCTGATCCGCCACTTCGCCGAGCAGCACGGCGGCCGACCGGGCGGGAGGATCGTGGTCATGTCCTCGGGTCAGTACCACGGCGCCATGCCGGGCGAACTCCCCTACATCGCCTCCAAGGCGGCCGTCCAGCAACTGACCGCCTCCCTGGCGGTGGCCCTGGCAGCCCGTTCGATAACCGTCAACTGCGTGAACCCCGGCCCCAACGACACCGGTTACGCCAGTGGGGACCTGCGCCGGCGGGTGGAGCAGGCCATGCCGGCCGGCCGCTGGGGCCGGCCGGAGGACACCGCCCGGCTGGTGGCCTGGTTGTGCAGCGACGAGGCCGACTGGGTCACCGGCCAGACCATCGCGTCCGACGGCGGCTGGTCGGCCCGGGGCGCCAGCTAGACGCCCAGGCTCCTCCGGCCCAGGGCGAACGCCCCCAGCACCCCCGAGTCCGGTCCCAGCCCGGGGGGCAGCAAAAACCGGTCGATGCCGTCGCCGAGCAGGTCGGAGTCCACGTAGCCGGCCACCAGGTCCCGGGTCCGGGCCCGGACGGCGCCGAGCAGCCCGGGGACGCCCATGACCCCTCCGCCCACGACCACCGCCCGGGGGGAGAGGGTCACGGCCAGGTTGGCCATGGCGGCCCCCAGGTACCGGCTCTCGAGGTCCCAGGCCGGGTGGCCCGGTTCCAGCTGATCCCCCTTCCTGCCCCACCGGGCCTCGACGGCCGGGCCGGAAGCCATGCCCTCCAGGCAGTCACCGTGGAACGGGCACAGGCCGGGGAAGGGGTCCTCGCGATCGTGCGGGATCCTCATGTGCCCGATCTCCGGGTGGACCAGGCCGTGGAGCGGGACCCCTCCTATCACCACCCCGCCGCCGATCCCGGTGCCGACCGTCACGTAGACGGCGACGTCGAGACCACGGGCCGCCCCCCACATCCATTCGGCCAGGGCGGCCCCGTTGGTGTCGGTGTCCATGGCGAAGGCGGCGCCCGGCAGGTGGGACTTCACCGCCCGGCGCCAGTCGAAGCCGCTCCATCCCGGCTTGGGGGTGGGTCCGATACGGCCGTGGCTCAGATCCAGCGGGCCGAACGACGCCACCCCCACCGCCGCCGGGGGGCCGAGCGGCTGGCCGGCCAGCCATGCCGCCACCGCCGCCACCGTGTCGTGCGGACTTCCCGTGGGCACCACGTGCTTGGGGGAAGCCCGCACCTCCTGCCAGGTGCGGCCGGCGGCGCAGACGATCTTGGTGCCGCCCGCTTCGATGGCGGCCACCACATCGTTGCCGTCGGTCAATCCCAGATGGCCTGTCCCGTGTCCGAGTCGAAGAAGTGCATCCGCTCCGTGTCCACCGCGAACCGGCCCCGGGAACCGGGCTTCATCTTGGCCCGGGGGTCGACCCGGGCCACACCCTCGCCGCCCTTCATGATCTGCTGCTCCTCCTCCTCCACCGCCCCCTCGGCCATGACCCGTTTGGCGTCGATGGTGAAGTGCACCAGCAGCTCGCTGCCGAGGGCCTCGACCAGGTCGACGTCGCCTTCGAGCACCGGGCCCCCGGCGCCGTCCTCGGCCGGCAGGTGCTCGGGCCGCAGGCCCACCACCACCTTCCGCCCCACGTACCCGCTCAGGGCCGGGTGGGCCACGGACACGTGGTCGGGCAGTTCGATCACCTGCGAGCCGAGCTGCAGCGACCGGGCCCCCTCGCCCAGGGTCGACTCGTACAGGTTCATGGCCGGGGAGCCGATGAACGCCCCGACGAAGATGTTGACCGGCCGGTCGTAGAGCGACTGCGGGTCGGCGCACTGCTGCAGCACCCCGCTGCGCATGACCGCCACCCGGTCCCCCATGGTCATGGCCTCGACCTGGTCGTGGGTGACGTACACGGTCGCCACCCCCAGCCGGCGCTGGATCCGGCTGACCTCGGCCCGCATCTGCACCCGCAGCTTGGCGTCCAGGTTGGACAGCGGCTCGTCCATCAGGAACACCGACGGCTCCCGGACGATGGCCCGGCCCATGGCCACCCGCTGGCGCTGGCCACCCGACAGCTGCCCCGGCTTGCGGTCCAGCCACTCGGTCAGGCCCAGGATGTGGGCCGCCTCCTTGACCTTGCGATCGATGTCCTCCTTCGGCAGCTTGCGCAGCTTGAGCGCGAAGCCGATGTTGTCACCGACGGTCATGTGCGGGTACAGGGCGTAGTTCTGGAACACCATGGCGATGTCCCGCTCCTTGGGGCTGAGCTCGTTGACCACCCGGTCGCCGATGCGCAGGGATCCGGCCGAGATGTCCTCCAGCCCGGCGATCATGCGCAGCAGGGTGGTCTTGCCGCACCCCGACGGTCCCACCAGGACCATGAACTCGCCGTCGGCCACGTCGAGGTCGACCTCTTTGACGGCCTTGAAACCGTTGGGGTACACCTTGGAGAGCTGCTCCATCTCGATGGCGGCCACTGTTCAGTACTCCTTCGATCGTGGAGAGTCCGGGCTCCCCGCTGTCTGGATGATGATTGCTTCCCAGGGCTGGAGCACCACTGCCCCACCCCGATGGTCGTCTGCCGCTCCCTCCGGGGCACCGGTGCCGGCCGGACGGCCCGACCGGCTCATGGCTCCGGCGGGCAGGTCCACCTCCGACGCCGAACCCGAGAAGTTTGCGGCCACTACCAGTCCCCCACTGCGGTACACCCACTGATCCGGCCCAGACGCTAGCTGCTGGTACCCCCCACCGGATACGCATTCGCGGCGGAGCCGCAGCAGGTGCCGGGCGAACCACAGGTCGGAACCCGGATCGGCCAGCTGTGCCGCCACGCTCCTGCCCCGCCGGTCGCCGAGGGGCAACCACGGTTCGACGCCGTCGGGGCAGAACCCGTAGTTGGGCTCATCCTCGTCCCACGGCATCGGCGTGCGGGCCCGGTCCCGGTTGAACCGGTTGTCCGCCGCCCGCCATGTCATCGGGTCCCGCTGCTGGTCGGGCGGGACCTCCACGTCGGTGAGGCCCAGCTCATCGCCGGCGTAGAGCACCAGCGTGCCGGGCAGGGTGCACAGCACGGCCAACCCCAGCCGGGCCCGGTCCGGGTCGCCGCCGGCCCACCGGGTCTGGAACCGGGAGATGTCGTGGTTGGACCCGGCCCAGGCCGGGCAGGCGCCGGGGGGTAGAGCGGAGATCGAATCCCGGACCACCCTGCTCAGGGCGGCGGCGGTGAAGTCGGAGAACACCAGACTGAAGTTGAAGCCCAGGTGCAACTCGTCGTCGTCGCCGTAGAACGCGGCCAGCCGCTCGGCGTCGAGGACCCAGGTCTCGCCCAGCAGCAGCCGGACCGGGTCGTAGCCCTCCACCAGCTTCCGCCAGGACCGGTACACCTCGTGGACCTCAGGGCGGTTCATGCTGTAGGTGCGGGCCTGGCCGAAGCGGGTCTCGGGCCCCTCCGGGGCCGAGGGGTTGTCCCGCAGTTCGCGGTCGTGGTACAGGGCGTGGGCCACGTCGATGCGGAAGCCGGCCACCCCCCGGTCGAACCAGAACCTCAGGATGTCCTCGAAAGCGTTGCGGACCTCCGGGTTCCACCAGTTGAGATCGGGCTGGCCGGGCAGGAAGTTGTGTAGGTAGTACTGCCCGCTCGCCTGGTCGAGGGTCCACGCCGAGGCGCCGGTGGCGTCCAGCCAGTTGTTCGGCGGGGAGCCGTCGGGGCGGGGATCGGCCCAGACGTACCAGTCCCGCATGGGGCTGTCCCGACCCGCCGACCGGGACTCGACGAACCAGGGATGGGCGTCGCTGGTGTGATTGGGTACCAGGTCCAGGAGCACCTTGAGACCGAGGCGGCCGGCTTCGCCGACCAGCCGGTCCAGGTCCTCGAGGCTGCCCAGCTCCGGGTGCACCGACGTGTAGTCGCTCACGTCGTAGCCCCAGTCCTGGTCCGGCGACGGCATGGTGGGTGTCAACCACAGCCCGTCCACGCCCAGCCACTGCAGGTGCCCCAGCCGGCGTACCACGCCGGCCAGGTCGCCATAGCCGTCACCGTCGGTGTCCTGCCACGACCGGACGTACACCTGGTACAGGCTGGCGCCCTCCCACCAGCGTTCGGTTCCGGCGGTCACCCCTTGACAGCCCCGGAGGTGAGACCGGAGACCACGGACTTGCGGAAGATCAGCACCAGCGCCGCGATGGGCACGGCGGCCACGCAGCTACCGGCGAAGATGGTGCCGAACGGCACGGTGAACTGTGAGCCGAACAGGGCGATGCCCACCGGGATGGTCCGGAAGTTGTTCTCGCTGTTGAACGACAGGGCCATCAGGAACTCCGTCCAGCACGCCGTGAACGTGAAGATGCCGGCCGTGAACACCCCCGGCTTGGCCTGCGGGAGCACGATCGACCAGACGGTGCGCAGCGGCGACGCTCCGTCTATGCGGCCGGTCTCCTCCATCTCCTTGGGTATCCCCAGGAAGTAGTTCCGCAGGATCCATATGGCGAACGGCAGGTTGAACGCCGCGTAGGGCAGGATCAGAGCCTGGTAGCTGTTCAGCCACCCGATCTGCTTCATGATCAGGTACATCGGGGCGATGACGGCGATGGCCGGGAACACCGAGATCATCAGCAGGGCCACCATGAGCGGGAGCTTGTTGCGCATGGGCAGTCGACCCAGGGCGTAGCCGGCCATGACCCCGAGGAACAGCACGATGGCGGTCGCCGCCACCGAGATCACCACGGAGTTCAGGATGTAGCGGGAGAACGAGTAGTGCGTGAAGGCTTCGTGGTAGTTGACCGTGGTCCACGGGTTGGGCAGCAGGTCGCTGGTGGCGATGCTCTTCGGCCCCTTGAACGAGCTGGTGATCATCCACAGCAGGGGCAGGATGACGAACAGCACGGTCAGGGTGGTGGCGATGGTCAGCCCGTTGATGTAGCGGTGCCATCCGTGTCGGGTCTTCTTCAGTGCCATTTTCTCAGTTCCCCTCCGACCCGACCTGGGCCTTGAACACTCTCAGGAAGGCCATGCAGCCGAGGACGACCAGCAGGGCCGTGCTGGTGGCGACCGCCGCGCCGGGCCCGAACTTGAGGTCCTGGAACATGGCCCGGTAGCCGAGCACGGCCAGGGATGTGGTGGCATGCCCCGGGCCGCCCTGGGTGAGCACGAACGGCAGGTCGAACAGCCCGAACGCCTGCAGGACCCGGAACAACACGGCCAGGGCGATGGTGGGGCGCAGCAACGGGAACGTGATCCGCCAGAAGGTGGTCCACCCGTTGGCCCCGTCCACCTCCGCCGCCTCGTAGACGTCGCTGGAGAGCATCACCAGCCCGGCCAGGACGATGATGGCCACGAAAGGCGTGGTCTTCCACACGTCGGCCACCATCAGGGCGATGATGGCCGACGTGTTGGTCCCGAGGATCACCGGGTTGCCGAATCCCAGGGCGTGCAGGATGCGGTCGATGATCCCGTAGGACGGGTCGTACATGTAGTACCAGAGCTGCGCCGAGATGACCGTGATGAGCGACCACGGAATGAGCAGCAGCGCCATCATCCACCCCCGCCCGTGGGTGAGCCGCTCCAGCACAAGGGCGATGGCGGTACCCAGGATGATCTCCACCAGGACAGTGATCAGGGTGTAGAGGACGGTGAAGCCCAGGGCGTAGCGCCAGGTCTGGTTGTTGAGGATGACGTTGTAGTTCCCGAGAGTGGTTCCGTTGAACTGGTAGCCGGACCCGGTCACGTTGACGTTCTCGAAGCTCATGACGACCGAGAACACGATGGGGAAGAGCGTCACCACCGCGATCACGACCAGAGCCGGGGCGGAGAACATCCACCCGAGGCGGGCCAGCTTCCTGCGGTGGGCGTCGGGTCTACCGATCAGCGGTATGGCGGCAGCCGGCGGCTCGGGGGGCAGAGGGGGCTTCTCTACTCGTTCAGCGATGGCCATTCGTTCGGGCCTCCTAGGGTGCGGTTGCTGCCGGGGGGAGCCCGGGCAGGCTCCCCCCGGCAACGGTGGTCAGGGTTACAGGCCCCCGCCGGAGACGGCGGTGCTGATGGCCGAGTTGGCAGCCGACAGAGCCGCCTGCGGGCTCTTCTGGCCGGCCAGCACTGCGCTGACGTTCTGGTAGATGGCCTGGCTGACCGCCGGATAGTTCGGCGTCTGGGCCGGGCGGGGAACCAGCTTGGTCTTGGGCACCACGGCCAGGACGGCGTTGCTGGCGATCACGTCCGGCGAGGTCCGCACCGACTGGTTGGTGGGGATCTCGGAGAACTGGGTGGCCAGGATCTTCTGGGCGTCGGTCCCGGTCATCCACTTGATGAAGGTGAGATCGGCGGCCAGGTTCTTGCTGTGCGGGTTGGCGTAGAGGTTCCAGCCACCGATGTTCGAGTACCCCGGCTGGGACTGCCCGGTGAAGGTGGGCATCGGCGCCACCCCGACCTTGCCGACCACGGCCGAGCCGGAGGCCTGAGACGTCGAGTAGGCGTAGTCCCAGTTGCGCAGGAACGCCGACTTGCCGGAGTCGAAGGTGTCCATGGCCTGCGACTCCTGGAAGGTGGACTCGGCCTTGGGGCTCACGCCGCTGTTGACCAGCTGCTGCTCGAAGGTGAGAGCCTTGAGGGCGTCACCGTTGGCCGTCAGCTCGGACTTGTCGGCCGAGCTGTTGAGGACCTTGCCGCCGGCGTCGGCCAGGAATTCCATGAAATCGCAGGTGGCGCCTTCGTAGTCGGCGCCCTGGAACACGTACCCGTACTGGGCCTGACCCTTCTTCTGGATCTGCTGCGCTTCGCTCATCAGCTGTTCCCAGGTGGTCGGGACGGGGAGGTTGTCGGCCTGCAGGATGTCCTTGCGGTAGTACAGGAAGCCCTGATCCTCGAACAGCGGGGCGCCGTACACCTCGCCCTTGTAAGTGGCGCCGGCCACCAGGCCGTTGGCGAAGGTGCTCCAGTAGCTGCTCGGCAGGTACTTCGACAGCGGCACTGCCAGCTGGTGGGCCCCGAACTGGGCCGGCCAGATCACATCGCCCATGTAGACGTCCGGGCCGCCGCCGCCCGAGATCTGGGTGGTGAGGGCAGCCCGGTTCGTGTCGGTGTCGTTGGGGGCGGAGACCAGGGTCACGTGGATGCCCGGGTTGGCCTTCTCGAATGCCTGGATCAGCACCGTGCGAGGGTCGGGGCCGCTGGTGGTGATGGGGCTGGCCCACCAGGTGATGCTGCCCGAGGTGGCGTTGCCGGGGGCGGTGCTGCCGCCCGAGGGCGCCGCCGTCCCCGAGCTACCGGAGCTTCCGGCGGTGGTGTTGGACGTCGCTCCCGAGGCCGACTTGCCGCTGCCCCCGCACGCGCCCAGGAGCGACGCCACCGCCAGGCCACCGGCAACGACCGCAGTGGCCCGCCGGCCGGGCAGTCCAGGCGTGAAGCGCTTGTTTGCTGATGCCATTTATCTGTTCTGCTTTCTCGAGTTCCGAACTCGTGTAGTTGATGGATTGCTTGCAGGATCGGTGATGGTCCCGTCCTCAGGCGCCCGTCAGCGCCGGGCGGGTGGCAGGCGCCCGCTGCCGGCGCAGCCGGGCGGTGCTGGCCCGGGGAACCACCTCGAGCGGGAGCAGCTCCCGGACCGCCGGCCGGGGGTGGCCGGCCAGGACGGCGCAGATCATCTCCGCGCCCTTCACACCGGAGGTGCGCAGTGGTTGGCGGACGGTCGTCAGCCGCAGCATCTCGGCCGCCTCGATGTCGTCGAAGCCGATCACCGACAGGTCGTGCGGCACCGATAGACCGGCCTGGTCGGCGGCCCGCAGCACACCCATGGCCTGGGTGTCCGACGCGGCGAAGATGGCGGTGGGCGGCCAGGGCGAGGCGATGAGCTCACCGGCCATGGCCGCCGCCGGTTCTGCCCCGTGCGGACCCCGGCGGATCAGGCCGGGATCGCAAGCCACCCCGGCGGCCAGCAGGGCCTGCCGGTAACCGGCCAGGCGCCGGGCGGTGGATACGAAGCCCAGGCGGCCCTCCCGCTCGTCGCCGATGAAGCCGATGCGGGTGTGGCCCAGGCCGAGCAGGTGCTCGGTGGCCATGCGGCCACCGGCCAGATCGTCGATCAGCACCCGGGGAACCCCGGGAATGTCGGCGTCGACGGCCACGACGGGGATGTGCATCTGACGCAGCCGCTGCACGGACTCCCGGGGTATCGGCAGCGACACGATCACCACGCCGTCGGCGGAGTGGCGCTGCGTCAGCGCCTCCAGGCGCCGGTCCCGCTGGTCGGCCGTCTCGATGTCGCACACCACACTGTCGATACCCTCCGAGGTCAGGACGGCGAGCACCCCGGCCAGCCGGGTCACCACCGACGGGCGGGTCACGAACGGGACCAGCACGGCGACCGAGCCGGTGCGGCCCCGCGACAGCCCCGATGCCAGGCGGCTGGGGCGGTAGTCGAGCATCTCCATCACCTGCAGGACCCGCTGCCGGGTGGCGTCGCTGACCCGGGTGTTGCCGTTCAGCACCCGCGAGACCGTACCCACTCCGACCCCTGCCCTGGCAGCGACCTGAGCGATGCTCACGCCACGTCCCACTACCACCTCCCCGGACCGGCAACCCCTGACCCCCCCGGGCGTGGAACCGGTTCCATCGGACATACGACCACGAATGGCGCCGGGTGTCAAGGGTTTCCGGCCCGGTTCCCCTCCTCGTCGTCCAGCCAGGGCAGCGCCACCTCGGCGGTCGTATCGGGCAGCACCACCTTCTCCTCCGGTCGCGGTCGAAGGACCTTCTCGAAGAACGAGCGGCGGGCATCGGCGGCCGGGACGCGCCGCCCGGCGGACTCCGACAGGAACCACCGGTGCTCCAGATACTGGTGGTAGGCCTCGGCTGGCTCCAGCCGGCCCCGCAGCTCCTTCGGGATCGACGACACGAACGGCTCGAAGCACTCGGTGAGCCAGCGGTGGGCGGCCACCCCCTCCGAGATCGGGGACCCGCTGCGGCGCTGGATGTCGGCCCGGAACGAGCCGAGATCGTTGAGCAGGCGCCGCGCCTGGTTCTCCTGCACGTCGATACCCGTCAGTCGGCTGAGCAGCCGGCCGTGATGGCCCTCCTCGACCACCGACGGCCGGATGCGGACGGGACCCTGGCCGGGCTTGGAACGCACCGACATCTCCGCCGCGTCGAATCCCAGCCGGTTGAGCCGCTCGATCCGCTCCTCCAGGCGCCACAGCTCGTCGGAGGCGTACTCCTCCTCGGCGGTCAGCTCGGCCCACAGCACCTGGTAGCGGGACACCAGCCGCTCGGCGAAAGCAACCGAGTCGATATCGGCTGGGACCCGGCCGGCGGCGATCAGGTCCTCGATACCGCCCACCACGTTCTCCATGGCGATCTCCAGATCGGCCCGGCGCTGGCCGTCAGAGAGGGCGTCGTGCTGCTCGGCCGTCTCGGAGTCCACCAGGTAGGCCCGCAGGCCCCCGGCGTCGCGCCGGAACAGGACGTTGGCCAGGGAGCAGTCCCCCCACCAGAACCCCTCCAGGTGCAACTGCACCAGGAGGGCAGCGGCCGAGTCCAGCAGCCGGCGCTGGATCTCCGTGCCCCCCTCCCGGCCCAGTATGTAGGTGTAAGGCAGCGCGAAGTCGAGGTAGCGGGTGACCACTGCGCCCGGCAGCGCCCCTCCCGACGGCTCCGTGCGGCCGGTGACCGAAGCGGTCACCTGCACCACCGGCAGGTCCTCGGCGGCCATGGCCCGCAGCAGCCGGTACTCCCACACGGCGAGGTGGTCGTCGATCTCCTTGACGGCGAACACCCGCCCATCCAATTCGATGAAGCGCACCACGTGCCGGGACCGCCCGTGGGCCATGCGCACCAGGCGGCGGTCGGTCCACTCCTCGAGCGGACGGTCCCACTCGAGGTCCACCAACCCCGCGTAGGAGGACTGCCCGGCGAGCTGTATCTCCACAGCCGCCTACCGGAACTCCCGCCGCTCCCCGGACGGCTGGTCCGGCCCCGGGTCCAGCCCGGCCCGGGGTCCCCTCAGCGCGACGGCCGGCCTCTCCATCGGGCCGACCATAGATCAAACCCCGGGCCCGCCACGAACACCCGGCGTGCCTGGCCCGTGGTCCCCCGCCGTGCACGGCGCGCCCGGGAATATTCGGCCCGGCTCCCGGAGTTTGCTTCGCTAGCCTAAACGTTTCCCCCCAGGCTCCAGGAAGGTACGTTGCCCCGCCGTCAGATCAACCAGAAGATCGCCGTCAGCGTGGTGTTCGTCGCCGCGGTCTTCATGAACATCATGGACACCACGATCGTCAACGTGGCCCTGCCCACCATCGGGCGGCAGTTCCACGTCCGGCCGGACTCGGTCGATACCGTGGCCATCGGCTATCTGGTCAGCCTGGCGGTGTTCATCCCGGTGTCGGGCTGGTTGGGTGACCGCTTCGGCGGCCGGCGGGTGCTGCTGGCCTCGATCGTGGTGTTCACCGCCGCTTCGGCCCTGTGCGGTCTGGCCCAGAACCTGGGCGAACTGGTCGCGTTCCGGATCCTGCAGGGCGTGGGCGGCGGGCTCATGGTCCCGGTGGGCATGGCTCTCCTGTACCGCACCTTCCCTCCGGAGGAGCGGGTGCGGGCGTCGAGCATCCTGGTGGTCCCCACCGCCCTGGCTCCGGCGCTGGGACCGGTGCTCGGCGGCCTGTTCGTGACCGAGGCGTCGTGGCGGTGGGTGTTCTACGTCAACCTGCCCATCGGGGTGGCCGCCTGGCTGTTCGGGATGGTGTTCCTGGGCCGCCACCGCAGCCACGCCGCCGGTCGCCTGGACATCGCCGGCTTCGTGCTGGCCGCCGCCGGCCTGGGGCTGGTCATGTACGGGGTTTCGGAGGGTCCGTTCAAGGGGTGGGGGCAGCCGCTGATCCTGGCCACCATCATCGCCGGGGCGGCCCTGCTGGTGGCCCTGGTGGTGGTCGAGCTGCGCACGGCCGGCCCGCTCATCGACATCGGCCTGTTCCACAACGGGCTGTTCCGCAACGCCAACATCGTGATGGCCCTGGGCTCCATCGCCTTTCTCGGCGTGCTGTTCATCGTGGCCCTGTTCTTCCAGGACGGCCTGGGCCTGTCGGCCCTGCAGTCCGGGATGAGCACCTTCCCCGAGGCGCTCGGGGTCATGCTCGGCGCCCAGGTCGTCACCCGCTACCTGTACCCGACCCTGGGTCCGCGACGGGTCATGTTCTTCGGTCTGGTGGTGCTGGCGGCGTCCATGGCGCCGATGAGCCTGATCTCGACCACCGGTCAGCTGTGGTGGATGCGGCTCCTGCTGTTCGCCACCGGATACGGCATGGCGCACGTGTTCACCTCGGCCCAGGCGGCCGGCTTCGCCACCATCTCCGGCCCCGACACGGCCCGGGCGTCGACGGTGTTCAACGCCCTGCGCCAGCTCGGAGGGGCGGTCGGGGTGGCGGTGCTCAGCACCGTGGTGGCCGAGGTGGGCCCGGTCACGGTGGTGCACGGCCGGATCCTGCCCCACCTGACCGCCTATCACGCCGCGTTCCTGGTGGCGGCCGCCATGGCCGCGGTAGCGGCGTTCGCCTCGCTGCGCATCAACGACGCCGAGGCGGCGCCCACCATGGTCCGCCGGACCAGGGCGGTCCGCGGCTCGGCTCCGGCCACGCCCCAGCCGGTAGGGGCGTAGCCACCGGGGCCTGCGGCTCGGCCGGGCGCCCGGGCCGGCCCCGGTCGGGGCGTCAGTCGTCGTAGCCGGGTTCGCTCCACCACGGGTACCAGTCCGGCTCGTCCCGTCCCGGCCCCAGCACCCAGCGGGGCGGCCGTTTCTCCAGGAAGCTCTCCACCCCCTCCCTGGCGTCGGCCATCTTCCCGGTCTGGGCCACGGCCAGGGAATCCACCCGGTGGGCCTCCATGGGGTGGTCGACGGTGAGCATCCGCCACAGCATCTGCCTGGTGATCGCCGCCGAGACCGGAGCGGCGTGGCCGGCGATCTCCTCGGCTATGGCCCGGGCGGCGGCCATCAGCCCGTCGGCCGGGTGGACACTGCGGACCAGCCCGGCGGCCAGCGCCTCCGAGGCCGGGAACACCCGGGCGGTCAGGCACCACTCGAGGGCCTGGTTGATCCCGACGATCCGGGGCAGGAACCAGCTGCTGGCGCTCTCGGGCACGATGCCCCGGGCGGCGAACACGAAGCCGATGCGGGCGGTTTCGGCCATCAACCGGAAGTCGGCCGGCAGGATCATCGACGCCCCCACCCCGACCGCCGGGCCGTTGACGGCGGCGATCAGGGGCTTCTTGCTGCGGAACATCCTGAGGGTGACCAGCCCGCCGCCGTCACGCGGTGCCCGGCGCCCCGGTCGGGCGTCGCCGTGGTCGAACGTGGACCCACCGGCCCCCAGGTCGGCCCCGGCACAGAAGCCCCGGCCCCGGCCGGTGAGGATCACCGCCCGGACGCGGTCGTCGCCGTCGGAGCGGTCGAACGCCTCCAGCAGCTCCGACATCATCTGTACCGTGAAGGCGTTGAGGCGGTCCGGACGGTCGAGGGTGATCGTGGCGACCGGCCCGTCGACCTCGTAGCTGATCTGGGTGAAGGTCATTACGCTACCTTGCCATTCATGAGCGCACGGCGCCCTCACGAGCGCGCCGGTGGGCCGCTGGCCTGGCTCGGCACCCTGGTGCTGCTCTACCTGGCCGTGCCGGTGGTGGCGTTCGTGGTGCGCCTGGCCGGGTCCTCCCGCACCGGCTTCTCCACCCCGGGCCTGTTCCACGCCCTGTGGGTGTCGGCGGCCGCCGCCACCATCTCGACCACGCTCATCGCCGTGTTCGGCATCCCGCTGGCCTGGGTCCTGGCCCGGTCCCGCAGCCGCCTGGCCCGGGTGGTGGGAGCGGCGGTGTACCTGCCGCTGGCCGTCCCGCCGCTGATCAGCGGCATCCTGCTGATCTACCTGGTCGGGCCGTACACGTGGCTGGGCCAGCTGTTCGGCCGGCGCCTGACCGACTCTCTGGTGGGGGTGGTGCTGGCCCAGACGTTCGTGGCCGCCCCGTTCCTGGTGGTCTCCGCCCGGGCCGCGTTCAGCGCCGAGGACCGATCGGTGGAGGAAGTGGCGGCCACACTCGGGCACCGTCCCCTGGCCCGCTTCTTCCGGGTGGGCCTGCCCGGGGCGGCGTTCGGGATCCGGGCCGGGTTGCTGCTGTCCTGGCTGCGGGCCTTCGGCGAGTACGGGGCCACCGTGCTGCTCGCCTACCACCCGTTCTCCCTGCCGGTGTACACCTACGTGCAGTTCTCCGGGACCGGTCTGGCCAACACCGAGGCCCCCACCGCCCTGGCCCTCGGGGTGGCGCTGGTGGTGGTGGCGGTCGGGTGGATCCCGATCCCCCGCCGGCGCAGCCAGCCGGCCGCTCTGCCCGTCCCGGTGGCGCCCCCCGCCACCGCCGCGGTGCCGGTGGGCTTCGACATCGACGTCAGGGTGGGGACCTTCCGGCTGCGGGTGGCCCACCGGGCCCGGTCCCACCGCACGGCCATCCTCGGGCCGTCGGGGTCGGGCAAGTCGGTGACCCTGCGGTCGGTGGCCGGGCTGCTCGGGGCCCGGACCGGGCCGGTGTGGTACGGCGCCGATGCGGTCCAGGCCCTGCCGGTGGAGGACCGCGGGGTGGGCTACGTACCCCAGGGATACCAGCTGCTCCCCCACCTCGACGTGTGGCGACAGGTGTGTTTCGGGGTGGGCGCGGACCCGGGGGTCGGGGCGTACTGGCTGGACGTCTTCGGCCTGTCCGACCTGGCCGGGCGGCTGCCCCACGAGCTGTCCGGGGGGCAGAGGCAGCGGGTGTGCCTGGCCCAGGCCCTGGCCCGGCGGCCCCGCCTCCTGCTCCTCGACGAGCCGTTCTCGGCTCTGGACGCCCCGGTGCGGGCCGAGCTGGGCCGGGAGATGCGCCGCCTGCAGCACCAGGCCGGCCTGTCCACGGTGCTGGTCACCCACGACCCGGAGGAGGCCGCCCTCCTGTCGGATGAGATCCTGGTCGTCCTGGACGGCCGGCTGGTCCAGGCCGGCCCGGCCGCCCGGCTGCACTCCCACCCGGCCAGCCCGGCGGTGGCCCGGCTGCTCGGCATCGCCAACATCCTCCCCGGCCGGTGCGGCCCGGGAGGGCGGCTGGTGGCCGGCGGGCTGGACCTGGGGGTACCGCTGCCGGGGGTGGAGGTCGGCAGCGACGTCACCTGGTGCATCCATCCCGAGCACGTGGAGATGGACCGTGACGGCCCGTACCGGGCCGTGGTCACCGACGTGGCGGACCTGGGCGCCACGTCGGCGGTCGAGCTGCGGCTGGGCGAAGGCCTGGTCCTCACCGCCCGCAGCAGCGACCGCCGGCCCCGCCTGCCCGGACAGGGCTGCCCGGTGGCCCTCCCAGCCGACGCGGTGACGGTGTGGTCCGGGCCGGGCGCCGACGGGGCCGCCGGTTCAGGTACGGGCGCCGGAGCGCTGGATGGCCGTTTCGTCGGTCCCTAGGTAGGAGGCGATGACGGCCGGGTGGGCCAGCACGTCGGCGGGCGCTCCCTCGGCGATCACCCCACCCAGCTCCAGGGCCACCAGCCGGTCGCACAGGCCACTCAGGAGCGGCATGTCGTGCTCGATGATGAGGATCGAGCAGGACGTCCGCTCCTGGATGCGGCGCAGGAGGGGGCCGAGCGCCTCCGTCTCCTTCTGGGCCACCCCGCCGGAGGGTTCATCCAGCATCAGGACCTTGGGATCCTGGGCCAGGATGCAGGCCAGGTCCACTATCCGCCGGGTCCCGGTGGACAGCTCGCCGGTGAGCTTCTGCCGGTACGCCCCCAGGCCCATGAGCCCGATCAGCTCGTCGACCACGGTGGCGACGGCCAGTTCGGACTCGTAGCTGGCCGGCAGCTGGAACGCCGCCGCCAGCAGGTCCCGGGACTGCACGTGCCGCTCGCGGGCCACGGCGACCGTCTCGGCCACGGTGAGCGTGGGGAACAGGCGGGCGTCCTGGAACGACCGGCCCATGGCGCCCCGGGCCCTCATGGTCGGTGACCAGCCGGTGACATCCACCCCCCGCAGGGAGATACGTCCGGCGTCGATCCTCGTGAAGCCCGACACGCAGTCCATCAGCGTGGTCTTACCGGCGCCGTTGTGGCCGATCAGACCGACGATCTCGCCCGGACGCACGGCCAGGTCCACGTGGTCCACGGCGGTTATGCCGCCGAACCTCTTGACCACGCCGGCACATTCCAGGACCGGCCGGGCGGCGGGGTCCACCCGGCGGGCGGTCGTGGCCGCCCGGCGCTTCCGGGTGCGGGCCGCCGGCTTGGCGGGGGGACCGTCGTGGCCGGCGGCGCCGGCGATGAACACCGACCGCAGGATGTCCGGGCGCTCGAGCAGCTCGGCTGCCGGGCCTTCGAAGCGGACCTCCCCCTTCTCCATGAACACGGCCCGCTCGGCCAGGTTGAGGGCCACGTTGACCGACTGCTCCACGATCACGATGGTCGAACCCCGCCGGTGCACCTCGCGCACCACGTCCAGCAGCTGACCCACGATGGTGGGGGCCAGCCCCAGGGACAGCTCGTCGATCATCAGCAGCTCGGGACGGGTCATGAGCGCCGAGCCGAGGGCGAGCATCTGCTGCTCGCCCCCGGAGAGGTTCCCGGCCATCTGGTTGTGCCTCTCGGCCAGCACCGGGAACAGGTCCAGCACCTCCTCCCGGGCCATCTCGATCCGCTCCTGGTCGTCCCGGATGAGCCACGCCGCCAGGCGCAGGTTCTCGGCCACGGTGAGGGTGGGGAACACCCCCTTTCCGCCCGGCATGAGCGACACTCCCCGCCGGGTGGTCACGTCCGCCGGCAGGCCGGTGATGTCCTCACCGTCGAAGACCACCCGCCCCCGGCGGGGCTTCACCAGCCCGCAGATCCCCTTGAGCAGGGTGGACTTGCCAGCCCCGTTGGTACCCAGGAGGGCCACCATCTCGTGGCGGGCCACGTCGAAGTCCACCCCGAAGAGGATCTGCACCTGTCCGTAGGAGACGTCCACCCCCCGGCACGACAGCAGCGTCCCGGCCGGGTCGGGGTCGGGAACCCTGTGACCGACGGCCGGGACCTCGAGGGTCGGATCGGCCCCATCCAGGCCGGCGGGACGGTCCAGCTCCGCCGTCCGGGCGCCCCGGCTGCGCCGCAGCACCGCCCCCAGCCGGTCCGGCGGGCTCATACGCCCACCACCTCGCGTTCGCTCCCGTCCCGCTCGGCGGCCAGGGCGCTGAGCAACCCGGCATCGCCGGAACCCTCTGGCCCGGCGGCCCTCTTGTCGGCCACCAGGGACGGCACCAGGATGCCCCGCCGGTCGGCGACCACCCGCAGCAGCCGGTCCCGGACGGCGAAGACCACCTGGCCCAGACCGCCGGGCAGGAACAGCAGGACCAGCAGCAGGGCTGCCCCCGAGACCGTCTCGCGCCAGGTGCCCAGCCAGGTGAGCGTCTCGAGGTACTTGAAGCTGAATATCCCGAGCAGGGTCCCGGTCACCGAGCCCAGACCTCCGATCACGGAGTAGCAGAACACGGTGATGCTGTCGATGGCCGGGAAGCTGCCCGGGTTGAGCGCGCCGAGCAGGAGGGCGTCGAGGGCCCCGGCCACCCCGGCTATCACCCCGGCGGTCACGAACCCGCCGAGCTTGACGGCGGTGACGGCCACCGAGGCCGACGCCGCCGCCCGCTCGTTGTCGCTGGTGGCGATGAGCACCCGCCCCGACCGGGACCGGCGCAGGCTGGCGGTGACCAGGATGGTCAGGATCAGGAACAGCAGGCAGACCACGTACAGCTGGTAGTAGTCGTTGAGATCGAAGCGCTGCAGCAGCAGCGGCCGGGGGACGCCGTCGGCGGGGATGAACTGGGGGAACGTGTCGGTGTTGAGGAAGTACTGGTCGAGCGCCACCGCCATGGCCAGGGTGGTGGCGGCCAGGAACAGGCCCTTGATGCGCAGCGCCGGGAGCCCGACCAGCAGCGCCACCACGGCCCCGGTGGCGGCGGCGGCCAGGATGACGAAGAAGAAGTCCACGTTCCACCGGGCGACCAGGTTCCCGGCCATCATTCCGGCCACGCCGGCGAACCCGAACTGGCCCAGGCTGATCTGGCCTCCCCAGCCGCACAGCACCACCAGCGACACGCCGATCATGGCCCACACCACGGCGAAGCCGGCCAGCAGCTGGCTGCTGGGACTCCAACCGTGGGGAACCATCAGGAACAGTGCCGCCAGGGCGGCCAGCAGCACCCGCTTGGTCCACAGCACCTCCGGCAACCGGCGCAGCTCCAGGGGCACCGGCTTGGTGACGGCCACCGAGGCCCAGGAGGAGTCGCCCGCCTCCCTGGCCCGGCTCAGCCTGCCGGACTGGGCCAGGAGCGAGATCAGGATCACCCCCAGGTACACGGCCCAGATGACCGAGGGGTCGTTGCTGAAGTTCCAGCGGACCACCTGGTCGATGATGCCCAGGCCGACGGCGGCCCCGAAGGCCAGGGGCAGGGACTCCATCCGGGCCACCACGGCGGCGGCCAGCATCGGCACCAGCACGGTCGGGCCGTTCGAGATGGCCCCGGGCTTGATCCCCTCGAAGGGCGCCTGGAGCATGTAGGTGAGGGCGGCCAGACCTCCGGCGATGAGCCACACGATGGTGGACAGCCGGTTGACCGGGATACCGAGCAGCAGGGCCCGGTCGGAGTTCTCGGCCGCCGCCCTCACCGCCACCCCGGCGCTGGTGCGCAGCAGGAACCACGCCAGGAAGGCGATCACCAGGGGCACCACCAGCACGATCATGATGGCGTTGCTCTGGAAGGTGTACACGTCGATCGGGACCGACAGGCTGAACGGGGGTGAGAACGACCCGGTCAGCGAGATGAAGTGGATGGCCTTGCTGCCCAGCAGTTCCAGGCCGCCGAACAGCTGGGCCAGACCGATGCTGGCCACCAGGACTATCAGCCGGGGAGAGTGGCGGAACCGGCGGATGATGCCCACCTCGGTGGCGCCGCCGGCCGCCGCTCCCACCGCCGTGGCCAGGGGCAGAGCCAGCCAGTAGTTGAGGCCGTGCACCTTGACCAGGCCGATGGCCAGCACCCCGACCATCGATCCCAGGGCCCCGTGGGCGAAGTTGATGAACCGGTTGGCCCGGTAGACCAGGATCAGGCCCATGGCCCCCAGGGCGGTGGCCGAGCCGTACACCACCCCGAGCAGGACGATCCCTATGGGCGCTCGGCGGTGCAGCAGCCCGTGGGAGCCGGTCGCCACCGTGACCAGCACGTAGAGCAGGGCGCCCCCGGCGATCACGGCGGTCAGCCGGGCCCGGTCGCCCAGGCGCTTCCAGCTCTGCACCAGCGGGTTGGCCGCCTGCGCCGGCGTCATGACGGGATCGGGCATCCGGGCGGCCCCTTGGGGATGTCGGCGGCGGTCCACCGGGCGTTGCGCGAGCTGCTCGGCGTGTAGGCCCCCTGCTTGCCGTTGTAGGGCGAGGTGGTGCTGGGGCTGTAACAGATCTCCCGCACGTCGTTGGGGATGGTGTACTGCTGGGGGCTGAACCCCCACAGCCCCATGGGCCCCTCACGGGTGGGGTAGTTGAACATTCCCTGCTGGAACGTCCTGGGGCTGAGGTCCGGTCCGGCCATCTGTATCCCGATCGCCAGCTCGTCCATCTGGGCGTAGATCAGGTTCACGAAGAACGCCGGCTCGTCGGAGCGGACGGTCTTGTAGGCGGCGTAGCCGATGGTCTGGGTGTAGGGCACCTCGGGGCCGTTGGGACTGATGCCGAAGGCGTGGGCGGCGAAGTTCTGGTTCCACAGCTGGGCCGTGTAGTCGGCGTCGGTCAGGGCCGTACCGGTGATGATGAACTCGGGCAGGTACCCCTGCTGGTTCCCCTGCCCGGAGAGGTACACCGGGAAGATGGGGTCGCAACCGCAGATGACGGTGGTGTAGCCGCCGGTCTTGAGCTTGGAGACCAGGTTGGCCGCCTGCTGGGACATGGTGCCCAGGTCGAGGCTGTAGGTGAAGATGTCGGCCTGGCAGCCGGCCGCCTTCATGATGCCCTGCGCCACCGCCACCGACTCCTGGTACCAGGAATTCTCGGGGGCCAGCAGGGCGAACTTGCGGGGCGCTCCCTTGAGCGAACCGCCGGCGTAGGCGGCGGGGGTGCCCTGGGGGCACAGCTTCTGCACCGCGTAGGTGGCCGACAGGGACGCCACGTCGGTGCCGTCGGTGGCGACCGACCATGTGTAGGGCGCGTGCTGGGTGTGCCAGGCCCGGGACATGTACGGGTCGCCGAAGGCCATCACGCCCTGTTTGGCCAGGGCGTCGGCGTAGGGCTCGGACTCGGCCGACAGATCGCCGAACGCCTTCATCGACTTGACCGTCAGGGCGTCGGCCTCGGCCTGTGCCTGCCCGGTACCGAGCAGCTCGTTGGAGAGCGAACCCTGGCCGTTGTAGAAGTGCACCACGATCTTGCGGCCGTAGAACTGGAAATGGCTGTTGAAGTACTGCGCCAGCGCCTGCACGGTGCGTTCGGTGTCGGCGTTGGTGTCCTTGAGGGATGCTCCGGCGAGCTGGGCCAGGGTCTGCTGGAAGCTCTGGTCGCTGGTGAGACGGAACGTCACGTTGATGGTGCTGGCCGTCACCCCCATGCTGGTCGCGCCGCCGTTGTTGCCGGAGAAGGTCATGCACGGTGGCGAGTACGGGTCGCCCGGGACCTGATCGCTCTGGCCGGTGCAGGCGGTCACCTTCGCCGGCCCGACCGACGCCACGGCCCCGCTGCCGGTCTGTGTCGACCCGTCGGAGCCCGCCGGACCGGCCGCAGAGTGCCCGGCCGCCGTACCGGCACCGGACGAGCCCGACCCGGTCGACGTCCCGGCTGCACCCGATCCGGCCGCGGTGCCCGCCGGAAGGGCCTGGCCGGCCGACGAGGTGGCCTGGCCGGCCGCCGAGCCACTCGAGGCCTGCGCCGCCGATGGGGACGACTGGTAGATGGCGCCCGAGCCGCCGGTCGCGGCCGCTGAGCCGGCCTGGTAGCTGCTCGTCCCCCCCGCCGACGCCACGGAGGTGGTCTTGGGGACCCGGCTGGGCAC
>DASSZD010000022.1:0-13423 GCA_035702985.1 Acidimicrobiales bacterium | reverse complement strand
TCCAGCACGGTGTCGGCCAGCCAGCGGAGCTCTTCGCCCCAGTCACCGGGCGACGCCAGGGGCCGCACCACGAACTTCGACAGCCCCTGGTCGGCCAGCTGACCGATCAGCCGGCGGAGGGCGTCGGCACCCACCGGGACCAGCTCGCCGGGGTCGGCGGCGTTCTCCGGGCGGCGGGGCCGCAGGGGCCGGATCCGGGCCGCCCGCTCCACGTCCTCGGGGCGGCGGGCGTAGCCGATGGACAGGCCGAAGTGCTCCGGGTCGATGGCCCGCCCAGCGGCGGCCGCCTGGTCCTGGATGGCCTGGCGGAGCTCCCCGGCCCGCCGGGGGGAGACCAGCGACCCGAGCCAACCGTCGGCCAGCCGTCCGGCCCGGGCCACGGCGTCGGGGCCGGACCCGCCCAGCCACAGCTCCAGGGGTTGCTGCACCGGGCGGACCGGCAGTACCAGACCGTCCTGCCCCTCCCCCGCCCACCACGACCGCATCTGGGGAATGACCTGATCCATCATCCGGCCCCGGTGGCGGCCGGCGGTGCCCAGCGCCTGGCGCTCCCCGGGCAGGTCCAGGCCGGGGACCAGGGTCACCAGCAACCGGCCGGAGGCCAGGCGGTCCAGCTGGGCCAGCCGGTGGGCCACCACGTAGGGGGTGGAACCGAACGGGATCAGGTTGACACCCAGGTGCATCCGCCGGGTCCGGGCCGCCGCGAAGGCCACTCCCAGCGACGGGTCGGTGGCCGGCAGCGACGGCACGTCGGACATCCACACGGTGTCGAAGCCGATGGTCTCGGCCCGCTCGACCACGGCGGCGAACGGCTCCGGGTCGGGGGGCCCCTGGCCCACGGAGACGGCGAATCGAACCTTCAAGCGGGCCCAGGTTAACGGGGCCGGTCCCCCGGCGCGTCGTAACCGGGCGGTCGGTAGGCCCGGGGGCCGGAGCCGGCGGCCCGGGGCGGCGGGTCGGGCCGGAGGTGGGACAGCACCGTGTCCACCTCGTCTATGGCCGCCCACAGGTCGTCGGCGGCGCCCTCCGGGGCGCTCAGCGCGCAGCTCTCCAGGCTGATGCGGGCGGTGACCAGGTGCTGCATCAACTCCTCCCCGCACGGTCCGGCCCCGCCGGGGTCGGCCTGGGCCTCCGGGACCACCCCGGCCCCGGCCCGGGGCGTGGTCTGCGGCGGCTTGGCCCGGCGGCGGCACTTCGCCGCGTACATGGCCCGGTCGGCGGCGTCGAGGGCCTGCTCGGGGGTGGAGCCGGGTCTGACCACGGCCACCCCGGTGCTGGCCCCGATGACCCGCAGTTCCCCGTCGATCTCCAGCGGGGCCCGGAGGGCGGCCCGCAGCCGGCGGGCCACCGCCTCCAGGGCGTCCACCCGCCGCAGGTCGTGGCAGAGCACCGCGAACTCGTCGCCGCCCACCCGGGCCACCACGTCAGGAGGGCGGACCCCGGCCCGCAGGCGCCGGGCCACGGCGGCCAGGACCCGGTCCCCGAGCCGGTGGCCGCCCTCGTCGTTGACCTCCTTGAAGCGGTCCAGGTCCACGTAGACGATCCCGACCGGCCCGGCCCGCCGCCCCATGGCCCGGGACACCACGTCGAGGAACTCGGCCCGGTTGACCAGCCCGGTCAGGGCGTCGTGGGTGGCCCGGTGGTGCAGGTCCATCTGCAGGCTGTGCTCGGCGTCCAGGTCGACCACCACCGCCACCACCACCGGACGGCCCCGGCCGGGGTGGCCGCGGAGGGTCCAGCGGGTCCAGCGGGAGCCCCGCTCCAGGTCCAGTTCCTGGTCGACGGTCTCGGTCCCGCCGCGCTCGGACATCCGGCGCAGCGCCAGCAGCAGCCGGGGCCGGTCCCGGGCCGGGATCAGCCGCTGCCACCCCTGGCCCAGCGAGGACGGTTCGGTCCCGCCGCTCAGCTGCAACCAGGCCGGGTTCACGGCCAGGGCCGCCCCGCTCCGATCGGCGACCATGGTCGCCACGGGCATGAAATCGATCGCCGGGGCGATCGGGTCCTCACTCAACGTTCCCGGGTCAGCCACCACGGGCACTCCTCCGCACGCACGTCGACAGCGGTGGATCGCCGGGTTCAGGGGCGAACGGACAATGCCAGGGTCTGCGGCATGAACCTCTCGGCCGGCAGCAACCTACCCCGGGTCGGTGCCCGGTGCAACGGTTCGATCCTCCCGGACGACCGGTACCGGCCTCAGACCCGTCCCAGCACCATCGGGAACTTCTCGATGGAGCGGATACCGCTGGTATACGACAGTTGCACGCCCGGTTTCACCGCGTAGTCGGGGTACCGCTTGTGCCACTCCCGCAGGGCGATCCGCAGCTCCTGGCGGGCCAGGTTGGACCCCAGGCAACGGTGGATGCCCCCGCCGAAAGCCAGGTGCCGGTTCGGGTCCCGGCCGAAGCGGACGGTGTCGCCGTCGCCGAACTCCGCGTCGTCGGTGTTGGCCGACCCGAGCAGCAGGGTCACCACCTGGCCGGCCGGGACCGGGCAGCCGCCCAGCTCGGTGTCGCGGACGGCCTTGCGGGGCACGCCCATCACCGGGGTCTCGTAGCGCAGCAGCTCCTCCACCGCGGCGGGGATGACGTCGGGGTCCTCGCTGATGCGGCGCCGGTGCCCGGGGTGGGCGGCCAGGAAGGCGAACATGCAGTCCAGGGAGGCGGTGACGGTGTCCAGCCCGGCGATGAGGAACAGGAAGGCGATGTCGAGGATCTCCTCCCGGCTGAGGCGGACCCCGTCGATCTCGGCGCTGAGCAGTCCGGAGATCAGGTCGGGGCGGGGGGCGGCGGCCCGCTCGTCGAGCACCCGCTCGAAGTACCGGTATATGGACGCCGCCGTCCGCTTCTGGTGGGCGATGGCGTCGGGGTGGCCGGGGATGGTGCCGGTGACCCGGTCCGGCCGGATGATCCCGTCCTTCATGGCCAGGAACACCGGCAGCTCCTCCAGGGGCAGACCCAGCAGGGTCAGGAACACCTGCGACGGCAGCGGTATGGAGAACGCCGGGCCGAACTCGATCTCCTCCTCCCCCTCGAAGGCGTCCATCAGCTGGTTGGCCAGTTGCGCCACCGGCCGCTCCAGCCGGGCCACGGCCCGGGGGGCGAACAGCGGGTCCAGGATCCTGCGGTACTTCCGGTGGTCCGGCGGGTCCACGCCGAGAGGGATGAGGGGACGCACGTTCTGCAGGTTGACCGCCTCGGTGGAAGCGAAGATCTCCGGGTGGCGCAGCGCCTCCTCGATGTCGCGCCGGTGGGCGACCAGACCCATGCGCCCGGTCAGCAGGTCCATCATCTCGACCGGGGCCATGGTGTCGCGCATCATCCGGTAGACGGGCTGCGGCTCCCGGGCCATGGCCCGGGCCCCGCTGGCGACAGCGTCGCGGTCCACCACCCGGCCTACCGTAGCGGCCGGCTACGCGGGCGCCATCCCGGCCAGCAGATCGGGCAGCTCCGACAGGGACCCGATGATCCCGTCGGGGGCCACCTCGAACGGCGGGGTGCGGTCGTTGCGTACCCACACCCCTCTCATCCCGGCCGACTGGGCGCCCCACACGTCGTCGTGCAGACGGTCGCCGACGAACACGGCCCGGCCCGGGTCGCTGACACCGAGGGCGGCCAGCACCGGGGTGAATGCCCTGGGATCGGGCTTCACGTGGTCCATCTCGCTGGTGTAGAAGCGCTCGTCGATCAGGCCGGCCAGCCCGTCCCGTTGGAGGAAGTGCTCGTGGAAGTGGCGGGGCCAGTGGGTGTTGGACAGGAGCCCGATCCGCAGCCCCCGCTCCTGGCGCAGCTGGGCCAGGACGTCCGCGGCGTCCGGCTGGTGGCGGATGTGCGGCGTCCACGAGTCCAGGTGGTGGGCCTCCGCCTCCTCCAGGATGGCCCCGGCCACGTCCACCCCCAGGGCGGCGGACGCCTCGGCCAGCAGCTCCGCCAGGCGGGTGGAGCGCCGGTCGGTGCGGGTCCGCTCCCAGGAGCGGGCCTCCACCTCCACCAGCGCCGCCGTCAGCTCCTCCTCCCGCTCGGCGGCGATGTGGCGGGCGGCCAGCCTCCACATGTCCTCGATGTCGACATCGGCCCACACCGACAGCGTCCCGCCCCAGTCGAAGATCACCGCTTCCATGGTTGGATCCGACAGCGGGCTCAGCCGTTCTGCTCGGCCCAGCGCTTCATCAGACCCCGGGCGATCACGATCCGCTGGATCTCGTTGGTGCCCTCGCCGATGATCATGAGCGGGGCGTCCCGGAAGTAGCGCTCCACGGGGAACTCCCGGGTGTAGCCGTACCCGCCGTGGATGCGCATGGCCTCGGTGGCCACCTCGAAGGCGGTCTCGGAGCAGAACAGCTTGGCCATGCCGGCCTCCACGTCGGCCCGCTCCCCCCGCTCGAACTTGGCCGCCGCGCTCTCCACCAGCAGCCGGGACGCCTCGATCCGGGTGGCCATGTCGGCCAGCTTGAAGGCGATGGCCTGGTGGCGGGCGATGGGCGCCCCGAAGGTCTCCCGCTCGTGGGCGTAGCGCATGGCGGCGTCGTAGGCGGCCCGGGCCACACCCAGGGCCCGGGCGGCGATGTTGATCCGGCCCAGTTCCAGCCCGCCGAGCATGAAGTGCAGGCCCCGGCCCAGGCCGGCCTCCCCGCCCAGCACCGCGGCCCTGGGGACCCGGTGGCCGTCGTAGGTCATCTCGACCGTTTCCAGGCCCTTGTAGCCGAGCTTGTCGATGCGCTTCGACACCGATATCCCCCCGGAGCGGGGGCCGGGCTCCTTCTCCACGATGAAGCAGGTGACCCCCTCGGGGGCGCGGGCGGCGACCGACAGGACCGAGGCCCGCTCCCCGTTGGTCACCCACATCTTGGTCCCGTTGAGCACGTACTCGTCACCGTCGGGTTCGGCCCGGCAGCGCAGCGACGCGGTGTCTGAGCCGGCGTCGGGCTCCGACAGCGAGAAGGCCCCCCTTTTGTCCCCGGAAGCCAGCGCCGGCAGCAGGCGGGACTTCATGTCCTCGGACCCGTGCCGGTAGATCAGCATGGCGGTGATGGTGTGGGTGTTGATCACCCCGGCGATGGACATCCACCCGTAGGACAGCTCCTCCATCAGCCGGGCGTAGGTCAGGGTGTCCAGCCCGAGGCCGCCGTACTCCTCCGGGATGCGGGCGCCGAACAGCCCGAACCGGCGCATCTGCTCCACCCACTCGTCGGGGAACTGGTCGGCGTGCTCGAACTCCGACGCCCTCGGGATGACCTCGCGCCGGACCCAGGTGCGGATGGTGCGGACCAGTTCCTCGGCGATCTCGGCGTCGACGGCCATCAGCGGGGCCCCTGCCCGTCGTCCACCTTGATGACCGTGCCGGTGACGAACTCCGACGCCGGGGCCACCAGGTACAGCAGGGTGCTGTCCAGCTGGGCCGGGTCGCCCAGCCGCCTGCGGGGGGTGTGGGCGGTGACGTCTCCCATCCGGGACATCATGCCGTCCATCATCTCGGAGGAAAAAGCTCCGGGGGCGATGGCGTTGACGTTGATGTTGAACCTGGCCCATTCCACGGCCAGGACCTCGGTCATCCGGTTGACGGCGGCCTTGGTAACCGAATACAGGGCGGCTGCGCCTCCGGTGTAGTTGAAAGAACCGATGGACGAGATGTTCACGATCCGGCCCGGCTTTCCGGCCGCCATGAGCCGGCGGGCCACCTCGCAGGCCATCAGCCAGGGGCCCCGCAGGTTGGTATCCAGCACCCGGTCGACCAGGTCCAGCGGCATGCGGGTGGCGTACTGGGCGTCGGGGATGCCGGCGTTGTTGACCAGGATGTCCACCAGGCCCAGCCTGTCCTCGGCGGCCGCCACGGCGGCGCCGATCGATGAAGCGTCGGTGACGTCGAGGGGCACGGCCACGGCCCGACCGCCCCGGCTTTTGATCTCGGCCACCAGGTCCTCCAGCCGGTCGGCCCGGCGGGCGGCCACCGCCACCGAGGCGCCGGCGGCGGCCAGGGTGGCGGCGAACCGGCGGCCCAGCCCGGAACTGGCCCCGGTCACCAGAGCGACGTGGCCGTCCAGCGCGACCGAGGCGTTGGGCAGGGGAAAGTCGGCCATGGGCCGGCACGTTACGCCGACTTCCTGTTTGCGGCCAAAAGCCCCTTGGAGAGTCCGGGCATTTGATACATACTGGCGGGCGTGGGCAACACGGATCTGTTCGCCGAACGGGTGGTCCAGGCGGCAGCCCGCTCCGGCCGGGCCGTGAGCCCGCACCTGGTGCCGAGCACCACGTACTCCATGGACGCCGCCGACGGGCGGTGGCTCAGCATGTGCACCCAGCTCCTGTTCCTGGCCCGCCAGGCCAACTCCGTGTTGGATTCGGCCGGGCTGGGCTCCCGCATCGTCGCCGAGGTGGACGCGTCGGGGCGGAACCTGACCCTGCGCTGCGGTGACCGCTGGCTGCGGCTCAAGCGCCAGAAGCTGATCGACCGGGGCCATGTCACCGTCGAGCGCTCCTACCGGCTTCCGCCCTACCCGCCCGAGCCGCCCGACCTGGACTGCCTGGAGGACCTGGTGTTCGAGCTGGTCTCCACCGGCCCGGCACCGGCCCGATAGCGGCGCACCCGGTTCTCGGCCCGGCCGGGGACACCCGGCAGCCCGGACTTCTACACTCGGAGGCGGTGTCTGACGACCGTCTCGTCGACGAGGGGTGGGCCGGCCGACCCGGCCCGGAGACCTTCGCGCCGCTCACCTGGAGCCCGGCCCCCTTCGGACCGCCGGCCCCCCGGCGGCTGCGGCGGTGGCTGATCGTGGCGCTGGTCGCGCTGCTGGTGGCGGCGGCCGCCGGGACCGGCTACCTGGCCTGGAGCAACTACCGCACGGCGCAGAACTGGCGCCACCTGGACCAGGCCCAGGTGGCCCGGGCCGACCGGATGGTGAGCCAGGTGGAGGCCGCCAACTCCCGCCTGAGCACCCTCAACTCCCAGGTGGCCACCCTCGACGGGCAGGTCTCGTCGCTGCAGAACCAGCTGTCCAGCGTGGCCAACCAGAAGGAGAAGGCCGTCGACCAGGCCACTGTCCTGCAGCAGCTGCTGTCGGCGGCCGCCAACGTCGCCGACAACCTCCAGCAGTGCCTCACCGCCACCAACCAGCTCGACGCCGACCTGAACGCGGCGGTCGCCTCCGGCGACGCCAGCCGGCTCAACGCCCTCCAGAGCGAGGCGGCCCAGGTGAACGCCACCTGCAACCAGGCCGAGTCGGCCAACCAGCAGCTCCAGACGGCCATCCAGAACGCCCCGTGAGGCCCCGCCCCGGGACGGCCGCCGCCGGGCTGGTGGTGGCCCTGGCCGTCGTAGCCGGTTGCGCCCCGGCCGCCCCGGCGTCGCAGCCCACCTCCACCGTGACCGCCGGGCCGATCGCCGTGTCCGGCTCGGCGGGTGACGGCGGCCTGCTCGGTGAGGCCCGCCGCTTCGTGTTCCGGGTCCGCAACGACCAGTGCCTGTCGACCGGCACCGCCTTCTCCTTCGCCGGCACCCTGGTCACCAACCGCCACGTGGCGGCCGGGGCGTCTTCCCTCCAACTGGCCACCTGGTCCGGCACCGACTTCACCGCCTCGGTGACCGGCCACAGCCCCACCGTGGACCTGGCCCGGCTGGTCGGGATACCGCCGGCCGGCACCACCGCCCCGGCGGCGGGGGCCTCCACACCGGCGGTCGGCACCCAGGTGTTCGTGGCCGGCTACCCCGAGGGCGACCAGCTCACGGTCACCTCGGGCACGGTGCTGGGGACGACCACCGTCCCCGCCCTGGACGTGGCCGGCCCGGTCCTGGAGATCAGCGACACCGTCAAGCCCGGCAACTCCGGCAGCCCGCTGCTGGACCGCTCCGGCCGGGTGGTGGGCGTGGTGTTCGCCCTCAATGCGTCCAACGGCCACGGGCTGGCCATGCCGCTGAGCACCCTGCACTCGTTCCTGGCCGGCCGGCCGACGACCTCGACGCTGGCCTGCGTGGCCTAGCGCGCCATCTGGTCCACCCGGGAGCGCAGCTCATCCACCTCGGCCCTCAGGCGGGTCACCTCGCTCTCCAGGCCGGCGGTGTAGTCGTAGAGGGCCCGGCCCATCCACGAGACGCTGCCGCCCAGGTTGGACACCTGGCCGGACAGGTGCAGCATGTACCAGCGCACCAGGACCCCGATGCCGGTCTTCAGGTACCGGCCGGCCGCCCGGTTGGACTGGGTGGGGGCGTCGGCGTTGACCTGGGCGGTGTCGTCGACCAGGCCGATGGCCTGCACCACCCGGGCCGCCGGGGTGGGAGGCAGTCCCAGGTCGGCGGCCAGCCGCCGGACCCGGGACAGGTACCCGGGGGCCTGCCTCTCGAGCCGCTCGGCAGCCTCGGTGAGGGCGGGGTCGGGCACCACGTTCATACCCGGAACGTATCACCGGCGTGCCAGACTGCCCCGATGACCGGCACTCCCCCCCGGCTGCGGGTGGCCCTCGACGGGGAGCCGCTGCTCGGCCGGCGGACCGGGGTGGGCAACTTCACCCTGGGCCTGCTGGAGGGGCTGGCGGCCCTCGACCGGGTGGACCTCAACGTGTTCGCCGTCACCTGGAGGATGCGCCCGGAGCTGGCCACCCGGCTGCCGGCCGGGGCCCGGCTGATCGGCCGGCCCATGCCGGCCCGCCCGGTCCGGGCCCTGTGGGAGCGGCGGGTGGAGGTGCCGCTGGAGGTGTTCACCGGCCGGCTGGACGTGGTGCACGGCACCAACTTCGTCGTGCCGCCCACGTGGCGGGCGGCCCGGGTGCTGACGGTGCACGACCTGACCCCGCTGCACTTCCCGGAGATGTGCCAGCCGGAGACCCTGGTGTTCCCGGAGCTCATCCGCCGGGCGGTGCGCCAGGGCGCCTTCGTGCACACCCACTCCCGTTTCGTGGCCGATGAGGTGATCGAGGCGTTCGGCGCCGCCCCGGAGCGGGTGCGGGTGGTGTGGTCGGGCATCCCGCCGCTGGCCCGGCCGCCCGCGACCGGGGCCGGGCCGGCCATCCCGTTCGACCGCTACGTGCTGGCGGTGGGCACGGTCGAGCCCCGCAAGGACTACCCCGGCCTGGTCCGGGCGTTCGACGCGGTGGCGAGCAGCCGGCCCGATGTCGGGCTGGTGATCGTCGGCGCCGACGGCTGGGGGGCGGAGGACTTCCGGGCGGCCGTCGACCGGGCCGCCCACCGGGACCGGATCCTGCAGCTCGGCTACGTCGACGACCGGGACCTGACGGCCGTGCTGCAGCAGGCCGACCTCCTGGCCTACCCGTCGCGCTACGAGGGGTTCGGCTACCCCCCGCTGCAGGCCATGGCGGCCGGGGTGCCGGTGGTGGCCACCGCCGCGGGGTCGGTGCCCGAGGTGGTCGGCGACGCCGCCGTGCTGGTCGCGCCGGGTGACGGCGATGCGCTGGCCGCGGCCATGGCGGCGGTGCTCGACGACCGCGACCGGGCCGTCGGGCTGGGGCAGGCCGGCCGGGAGAGGGCCGGCACTTTTTCCTGGGAAGCGTGCGCCCGGGGGATCAGCGGGATCTATTCGGAAGCGGCCAGCCGTACCACGCGGAAACCCCGCCCGTGGAGGAGTCGGGGGGCCGGCCGATGAGCCAGGTGAAGAACCCCACCGGGTCGGCGCCGACCGGCTGGACCACCACGTTGGAGACCCCCCAGCTGTGCAGCTCCCCGGTCAGCCGGGCCTTCAGCTGCGGGGTGCGGGCCAGGGCCCGGCCGGCGGACAGCTCGGTCAGGGTGTTGGCGGTGAAGGTCGGCTCGTAGAACTGCGATCCCGACGGCGCCCCCTTGGGTGCCGGCACCACGAAGTAGCCGCCCACCTCCTTGAACCGGTAGCCCGCCTGGGCCTGCCACAGCTGGGCGGCGTCGTTGGTGTTGACCGGGACCGGGTAGACCAGCGCGACCGAACCGTCGGCCAGTGCGTTGACCGCCCCGCTGGTGAAGTAGCCGGGCACCCCCGTCCGGCCCTCGGCGGGGTAGGGCCAGGCCGGCACCAGGGGCAGCAGCACGACCACCGCCACCGCCGCCGGCAACCCGGCGCGCAGGCCGGGCCGGGTCGGGGCCCGGTGCAGGGCCTCGAGGGTGACGGCCAGCACGATCATCACGAACAGGTCCACGAACAGGGCGTAGCGGACCGGGAAGGCGTCGTTCAGCTTGGGGATGTGGAACAGGATGTCGGCGGGGAGGCGGATGTTGCTGCCCAGGTTGGCCCAGCGGGACAGCCCCAGGTGGAAGGTGATGCCGAGCGACAGCACGAAGGCGATGATCGCCACCGCCCCCGCGACCCACACCACCCGGCGGCGCACGAACACCAGGGCGGCCAGCACCAGCACGACCAGGGGGGCACCGAGGTAGGTGCCGTTCTCGGCCAGGTTGCCGCCGATCTTGTCGGCGATGCGCTTCATGTGGGCGGTGCCGAACTGCATCAGGGAGGTGGGCACCAGCGGGGCGACCAGCGCCGAGTAGTAGTACTGGAACCCGGCGATGAGCCCCGAGATGTGCAGCGGGCCGGCCACCGCCACGTAGAGCGGGTAGGCGATCAGGACCACCGCCACCACCAACGCCACGACCAGCCCCTCCACCGCGTGGCGCAGGCGGGCCCGCACCCCGTGGCGGCCCACGACCAGCAGGATCACGGTGGCGATGGCGGCGAACAGGGCGGTGGTGGCGGTGATCTCGGTGGAGATGAGGAACTGCACCGCCACGGCCAACCCGAGCAGGGCCCCCACCTTCCGGGCGGACCGCTCCTGGCGGATCATCAGCTCGTGCAGGCCCAGCAGTATCAGCGGGGGGAGCGGGACGAAGCACAGGTTCAGGTGCCCCACCCCCTGGGCCACCATGTAGGGCGAGAAGCCGTAGAACAGCCCGGCTGCGAACGCCGCCGGCCGCCACTCCACGAACCGGCGGGCCAGCAGGTAGCCCCCGCCGGCGGACAGCGGGTAGGCCAGGATGAACAGGATGTTCACCGACACCACCGGGCTGAACAGCACGGTCACCGGGGCCATGACCAGGCCCAGGGCCAGGACCGAGGTGTCGTCCATCAGGTTGAGCCCGAACGGCACGTTGCCCACATGGGATATGAACGGGTTGACGCCGTGGCCCAGCGCCCACGGCACCCAGCCCACGAACCAGTCGTAGCGGGCCACGTCGCCGGAGCCGAACCCGGGCTGCACGGTGGCCAGGTGCACCAGCACATGCCAGTAGGCGACCAGGCCGGCGCTCAGGTACAGGAGGGCTATGAGGGCACCGGCCCGCACGTTGACCCGGGCCGGGCGCCGGGCGTGGGCGGCCTGCCCGTTCCCCCGGGGCGACTCGACGTGAATGGGGGCCCGGCCGCGTAGCGCCGGCCAGCCGAGCCGGTTGGCGACCATCCAGCGAGGTTACCAACGCCGGCCGGCCACGGGGCCGACCGGAGAGGCCGGGGCCGACGGGGCCGGGGCCGACGAGGCCGGGGCCGACGAGGCCCCGGGCCGGGGCCGACCGGTCCCACCGGGCCGGGGCCGACGGGGCCGCCCGACCGGGCCGGGGCCGACCGGGCCGCCCGGCGCCGGTCGGGGATGCAGCCGGGTCAGATCTGGGGGCGCACCCCCGGCTCGGAGTGCAGTTCGGGCAGCTGGTCGGCCAGGTCCTGCTGGAGGGCCCGCCGGCCGGACCCGTGCCGGCCCATGGGCAGGACGGTGCGGTGCAGCTGGCTCTCCAGGTCGGAGGCGAAGGCGCAGTAGAGGGCCAGGCCGGCCAGCACGATGCCCTCCCAGCCGGCGGCGTGCTCCCACGCCGTGCCCCCGAAGTGCTCGTACAGGCCGGTCAGCACGTAGCGGAGAGAGGTGGCGCCCATCACCGCCGCCGGCACCAGCTTGCCGAGGGACGACGTCACCACCGCCGGGAGCACGGCGGCGGCCGCCGCGAACAGGAAGACCGACACGGTGGCGCTCAGGACGCCCGGCTTGCCGGTGAACAGCAGCAGGCCCAGCGCCAGCCATGTCACCGACTGCACCCCGATGCCCGCCCCGGCCGGGGCGTCGCGGGCCAGGAACAGCAGCACCGTCGCCACCAGCTGAAGCGGGAAGGCGAAGGCGAACAGGACCAGGGCCACCTGGTGCTGCTCGGAGGTGGGTATCCAGCCCAGGTTGAGACACGCCAGCACGGAAGTGGCCACCGCCAGGCCGACCATCCCGAGCGGTAGGGGGGTGCCGAGCGGACGGAGGAAGACCTGGGCCGGCTGGGGCTGCTGCTGCGTGCTGGGATCCACGGTTGAATCTGATGCCCGATTCACAAGCCCCGAAACAGGGCGGGCCGTCCGGACCGGCCGCCGGCCGCCGGGCGGGCTCCGGCCGCGGTCAGGACGTGCGGCCCTCGAGCCGGTCCCGCTGCGGTCCCACCGTGTATTTGGGGTCCTCGGCGGACTGCACCCCGGCGTGGAAGATACCGAAGCGGGTGAGCGCCGAACCGGCGATCAGGCACGCCCCGGCCAGGGCCGACAGCAGCCGGCTGCGCCGACCGGCCAGGGCGCCCAGCGCCCCCGCCGCGGTGGCCGCCTCGGCCGCCTTCATCAGCTTGCCGGCCCGACCCTGCTCGTAGGTCTCGGCCGCCAGCCCCATCCTCGAGCGCATGTAGCGGCCCAGGGCCAGTTCGGCCAGCGCCGCCACCGGTCCCAGCCGCCGGGCCGGGCCGGCCTGCTCCACCGGGGCGGTCAGGAGCCCCAGCCCGGCGCCGGCGCTGCACGCCGAGCCGGCGAAGAGGAACGGCATCTGGCGGTGGCCGCCGTGCCACGCCGGCACCGCAGTGTCAGAGACCAGCACCGCCGTGTAGGTGGCCACGGCCGGGCCGGTGACGGCGGCGGCCAGGGTGGCGGCCCGGGACAGCCGGCCGGCGAACGTCTTCGACAGGACCCAGCGCAGCGGGGCCGGGAGGGCCGACCCGGCCAGCTCCAGCCCGGCGGCGGCGAAGGCGGCCGGCCCGTACACCGACAGGATCCAGGACCCCACGCTCATGGGCGACGTCGGCTTGAACACCCGGAGCATGTTGTAGAACCGGCCCGGCCGGCCCAGATCGTGCACCAGGGCCACCAGGGACAGGCCGATGGCTCCCGCCGCCCCCATCTTGAGGGGGCGGGCCAGAGCCGGCCGGCCGGTCAGCTCTGCGGCGGCGGCCAGCGTCGAGGAGGACCCGGCCAGGCCGCCTAGGAACAGGTAGCCGGCGATGTCCAGCGGTTCCCAGGTGGGCTTGTTGAGCACCGGCAGGCCGTAATAGGACTTGAACTCCGGCTCGGGCACAACCGACTCGGTGTGTTTGCGCCGCCTGGGCCGGTGCCCGTCGGCGTTGACGCCGATGCTGGCCTCCCGGTCGGGGCGGACGTGGACCAGCCCCTCCTTGGTGACGTCGGACAGGCCCATCGCTACCTACCTCCCAGCGCCGAGAGCGCCACGCCGGC
>DASSZD010000092.1:0-10523 GCA_035702985.1 Acidimicrobiales bacterium | reverse complement strand
GCCGCATGCTTCGCGATGGTGCGCGCGTTCTCGGGCAGCGCGATCCACGCGGCGATGCGCTCGCCGATGTGGAGGCCGGCCAGCCTGCCCGCGATGACCTCGCGCGTCAGGAAATTCCGCTGCACGAAATTGCCGATCGTGCGGCCCAGGCGATCCTTCTTGGCCGGGATGATCGCGGTATGTGGGATCGGAAGGCCGAGCGGGTGGCGGAAGAGCGCGGTGACCGCGAACCAGTCGGCCAGGCCGCCGACCATCGACGCCACCGCGGTGGCCTGCACCCAGACCAGCCACGACGCCCGGCCCGCGAAGGCGGTGGACAGGGCGAACACCACCGTCACGGCCACGAGCAGCCCGGTCGCCCTCCGGCGGGTCACCACCAGCATCCGGGCCCGGCGCTGCTCCGCCCCGCTCAACGGCCGTAGCGGTGCATCCACCCCCGACACGCTACCCACGAGCCGGCCCGAACCCCCGGCCGCCACCGAACGCGTCCGAATACAGTCTCCTCTATGGGACGACTGGACGGACGTGCGGCTGTGATCACCGGCGGGGCCATCCGCATCGGGGAGGGGATCGCCGGGGGGTCGGGGTCGTGAAGCACCGGGTGGTGGACGCCCGGGGCTGCCGCATCCACCTGGTGGAGGAGGGCGAGGGACCGATGGTGCTCATGGTCCACGGCTTCCCCGAGTCGTGGTACTCGTGGCGGCACCAGATACCGGCGGTGGCCGCAGCCGGCTTCCGGGCGGTGGCCATCGACGTGCGCGGCTACGGGCGCTCGGCGGCGCCGCCGGCCGTCGAGGAGTACTCGATGCTGCGCCACGTGAGCGACAACCTGGGGGTGGTCGAGGAGCTGGGGGCGGCCTCGGCCGTCATCGTCGGCCACGACTGGGGATCGCCCATCGCCGCCCACTCGGCCCTGCTGCGGCCCGACGTGTTCCGGGCGGTGGCCCTGCTCAGCGTCCCCTACAGCCCGCCCGGCGGCCGGCGGCCCACCGACGTGTTCGCCGGGATGGGCAGCGCCGAGGAGGAGTTCTACATCAGCTACTTCCAGGAGCCCGGCCGGGCCGAGGCGGAGGCGGAGCTGGACGTGCGGTCCTGGCTGCGGGGCTTCTACCTGGGGGCGTCGGGGGACGCCCCCCCGTCCGGCGGCCGGGGCAACATGGCCACGGTCAGGCGGGGGCAGATGATGCGGGACCGTTTTCCGGTGGTGGAGCAGCTGCCGGCGTGGCTGGGCGACGACGACCTGGACTTCTACGTGGCCGAGTTCGAGCACACCGGCTTCCGGGGCGGGCTCAACCGGTACCGCAACGTGGACCGGGACTGGATGGACCTCCAGCCGTGGCGGAACCGGCCCATCGAGGTGCCGTCGCTGTTCATCGCCGGCGAGAAGGACGGCCCGGCGGTCTGGGGGGCCCGGGCCATCGAGCGTCACCGGCTGACCCTGCCCGGGCTGCGGGGCAGCCATATCCTGGCCGGCTGCGGGCACTGGGTGCAGCAGGAGCGGGCGGCCGAGGTCAACCGGATCCTGATCGACTGGCTGAAGCGGCTCTGACCCTGGAAAAAGGGCCGGCCGGTGCCCCTACGATGGGCCCATGGGCCGGAAAGCGGGTGTGGCGGCCGAGGAGACCAGGGCCGCGCTGCTCGGCTCGGCAGCCAAGGTGTTCGCCCGGCGCGGCTACGACGGGGCCAGCATCTCCGAGATCGTCTCGGAGGCCGGCCTGACCAGCGGGGCCATCTACGCCCACTTCGCCTCCAAGGCGGAGCTGTTCGCCGCCACCCTGCGGGCGTACGCCGAGCGGGACCTGGACCGGGTGCTCAGCGGCGGGGCGGCGCAGCTGATGGAGGGCCTCACCTCGGTGGGGGCGTCGTTCGACCGGCCCGAGCCCACCGAGGCGTCGCTGCTGGTCTCGGCCATCATCGCCGCCCGCAACGACCCCGAGGTCGCCGCCCTGGTGGGCGCCCTGCTGGCCGAGCGGGAGACGTTCTTCAAGACCCTGGTGCAGGAGGCGCAGGCTGCCGGCGTGCTGGCCCCGGCGGTGTCGGCCCCGGCGGTCAGCCGCCTGTCGCTCATGATCGCCATGGGCTCGCTGGTGGTGGGGGCGCTCAGTTTGCCGGACGTGGAGCACGCGGAGTGGGCGGCGGTCATCGACCGGGTCGTCCGGGCGTTCGAGGCGTGACCGGCCCCGGCCCGGCGGCCGCCGGTTGCGGCTCTGAGGCGGCCGGTTCCGGCTCTGCGGCCGCCGGTTCCGGCTCTGCGGCGGCCGGTTGCGGCTCTGCGGCCGCCGGTTCCGGGGCGGCCGGGCCGCCGGACGACGCCCAGTACGAGCGGATGCACCGCCGGCTGGCCCGCCGGGCGGCCGGCCTCAGCCTGGTGTGCATCCTGGTGGGGGTGGCGGCGGTGTTCGCCGTGTCGGGCGGGGCCGGCCCGGCGCCCGGCCTGGTCGCCCGGCTGGCGGTGCCGGTCCCCGGCTCCGCCACCGACGGTTGCAGCGCCGGCGACCTGGCCAAACCGGCGCTGATCTCCATGCCCTCCCCGCAGGTGGTCACCTCCCCGGTCACCATCCGGCCCGCCCCCGACGTGGAGCGGCTCTCACCGCCGGACACCCAGCCGGTGGTGACGGCCCGCCGGGCCTGGTCGCTCATGCGCACCCACAAGGACCTGGTCCCGAGCTCCGCCGGGTCGACCCAGGTGCTCCTGGGGGACCTGTACGCAGCCACCCCGGCGGTGGTGGAGCCGGGTAGGCCGGCCCGGCCGGTGTTCACCCACACCCTGGTGTGGGCCATCTACGGCCGCCACCAGCCGGAGGCCCCGGCCGCCGGCACCTCCGACAGCCCGCCGTGCTACTTCGAGTCCACGGTCTTCTACGTCGACGCCACCACCGGGCGGCCGCTGGTGGCCGAGGTGTTCCCGCCCGCCACCCACCCGTCGTCGCAGGCGTAGGGCCTCACAGCCGGCGGCGTACCGCCCACAGGTCCGGGAAGACCGGGGCGAACAGGGTGCCCTGCAGGTAGGCGGCGCCCGAGGAACCACCGGTTCCCCCTTTGTCCCCGATGGTGCGCTGCACCATCTTCACGTGCCGGTAGCGCCACTCCTGCAGCCCCTCGTCCAGGTCGACCAGCCGCTCGGCCACCTGGGCCTCCGGTCCGTCGTCGGCGTACACCGCGGCCAGGGCCTCCTCGACCGCCTGGGAGCCCCCGTACGGCTGGGTCACGTCCCGCTCCAGGACCGCCTTCGGCACCGGGTAGCCGCGTTCGGCCAGCAGCCGGCAGTAGGCGTCGAACACCGACGGGGCGGCCATCCGGGCGGCGATGGCGGTCCGCTCGGCGCCGCCCTCCGGGTAGGGGGCCAGCATGGACGGGGCCCGACGGCCCAGCACGGCCTCGATCTGGCGGAACTGGGCCGACTGGAAGCCGCTCGCCGCGTCCAGCCGCCCCCGGAACCCGGTGAACTGGCGGGGCGTCATGGTCTCCAGCACGTCCACCTGGGCCACCGCCACCTTCAGGATGGTCAGGATGCGCCGCAGGGTGTCCAGGCACCTGGTGGTGCTGCCGGTGCCCAGATGGTCGGCCAGGCGGTCCAGCTCGTGCAGCATCTGCTTGAACCACAGCTCGTACACCTGGTGGATGACGATGAAGAGCATCTCGTCCGGCTCCTCGCTGCGGGGCCGTTGGGCACCGAGGATCTCGTCGAGGGCCAGATAGCTGGAATAGGTGACAGCCTCCACGCGGCCATACCGTAATGGCCGGCCGGCGGTCAGGAATGGTGGGCCAGGACCAGCAGCAGAGCCAGTCCGAAGGCCCACAGCACGGCCAGCTCGCTGACGGCGTGCAGGGCCGTTTCCAGGATCCGCGAGTCACTCCGGGGGGTGTCGTCGGTCAGGGCGGGGGCGGGGGGAGTATCGGTGATGATGTCATTTCGGGCGGTACCGGGGGCCTGGTTAACCTCCCCGCCTGGAACGCCGCGATTCCGGAAAAGGGCGTGAAAGTCCGCACAC
Source organism: Acidimicrobiales bacterium (assembly GCA_035702985.1). Taxonomy (GTDB): domain Bacteria; phylum Actinomycetota; class Acidimicrobiia; order Acidimicrobiales; family Palsa-688; genus JAKAXG01. Next base: position 6,531 of record DASSZD010000092.1, on the reverse strand, counting down.
CCCGGCCCGACGCCCGTCAGTCGAAGATGGGCCCCTGGGTCCGGGACCGCTTCAACTCGTAGAAGCCCTCGGTGGCGGCCACCAGGTTCACCCCGTCCCACAGCTTGCCGGCCGCCTCACCCTTGGGGGCGGGGGTCACGACCGGGCCGAAGAAGGCCACGCCGTTGACGTGTACGACCGGGGTCCCCACGTCGTAGCCGACCGGGTCCATGCCCTGGTGGTGGGACTTGCGCAGGTCCTCGTCGAAGTCGGTCGACGTGGCGGCGGCGGCCAGCCCGGCCGGGAGGCCGGCTTCCTCCAGGGCCTCGGCGATGACACCGTCGTCCTTGCGCTGCTGCAGGTGGATGCGGTTGCCCATGGCGGTGTAGAGGGGCAGCAGCACCTCCTCGCCGTGCTGCTGGGCGGCGGCGATGCACACCCGGACCGGCCCCCACGCCCGCTCCAGCAGCTTGCGGTAGTCGGGGGACAGGTCGTCCCGGCTCTCGTTGAGCACGGCCAGGGACATGACGTGCCAGCGGGTCTGCACCGGCCGGACCTTCTCCACCTCGAGCATCCAGCGGGAGGTCATCCAGGCCCACGGGCACAGCGGGTCGAACCAGAAGTCTGCGTACTGCCGATCGGTATCCACTATCGAAATGTACCGGTGCAGCCGGCTCTTCCGGTCGGGGGTAGGTTCGTACCATGGAGTACCGCAACCTGGGAACCACCGGCGTCAAGGTCAGCGAGCTGTGCCTGGGCGCCATGATGTTCGGGGCATGGGGCAACCCCGACCACGAGGACTCGGTGCGGATAATCCACGCCGCCCTCGACGCCGGCATCAACTTCATCGACACCGCCGACGTGTACTCGGCGGGGGAGTCCGAGACCATCGTGGCCAAGGCCATCCAGGGGCGGCGGGACCGGCTGGTCATCGCCACCAAGGTGCACGGGTCCATGGGCGACGACCCCAACATGGGGGGCAACTCCCGGCGCTGGATCATCGAGGAGTGCGAGAACAGCCTGCGCCGGCTGGGCACCGACTACATCGACCTGTACCAGATCCACCGGCCCGACCCCCACATCGACATCGACGAGACGCTCGGGGCGCTCACCGACCTGGTCCGCCAGGGGAAGGTCCGTTACCTGGGGTCGTCCACGTTCCCCCCGTCGGAGATCGTCGAGGCCCAGTGGGTGGCCCAGCGGCGGGGCCGGGAGCGCTTCGTGTGCGAGCAGCCCCCCTACTCCATGCTGGTGCGGGGGGTGGAGGCCGAGGTGCTGCCCACCTGCCAGCGCTACGGCATGGGGGTCATCCCGTGGAGCCCCCTGGGCGGGGGCTGGCTGTCCGGCAAGTGGCGCAAGGGGGCCGACGGACTGACCAGCCGGCGGGCCGACCGCATCCCCGGCCGCTACGACCTGTCCAACCCGGCCAACCAGGCCAAGCTGGACGCGGCCGACGCCCTGGCCGGGCTGGCCGAGGAGGCCGGGATGACGCTGATCCACATGGCGCTGGCGTTCGTCCTGCAGCACCCGGCGGTCACCTCGGCCATCATCGGGCCCCGCACCGCCGGGCACCTGGAGAGCCAGCTGGGGGCGGTGGACGTGCACCTGGAGCCCTCGGTCCTCGACCGCATCGACGGGATCGTCCCGCCCGGGCGGAATTTCAGCTGGTCCGACGCCGGCTACACCCCGCCGGCCCTGGCCCAGGCGGCCCTGCGCCGGAGCTGACCGGTCATCCGCATGCGTAATCGCGGGGGCGCCCTGGCCGGGGCCCTGGCGGCCGGTGCCCTGGCGGCGGCGTGCTCGGCGTGCTCGGCCGGGCGGGCCCCCTCGGCGGCCGGATCGTCCAGCCCCACCACGCCGGCCCCCACCACCACCAGCTCCACCACCCCCACCACCGTGGCGCCCACCACCACCACCACCTCCACCACGGTCGACCCCGGGACCCTGCCCCAGACCACCCAGCTGCCGTCGGGATCGGACCCGGCCTTCCTGGCCCGCATCCAGGCCCTGTGGCAGGCCGTCCTCACCGGCCAGCCGGCCCTGGCCGGCCCGGCGTTCTTCCCGCTCAGCGCCTACATCCAGGTCAAGGGCATCTCCGACCCGGTCCACGACTACCAGACCCGGCTCATCCCCGACTACGACCAGGACATCGCCTCCCTCCACCGGCAGATCGGCTCCACCGGCACGCTGGCCTCGGTCACCGTCCCGCCCGCCGCCGAGTGGATCCGGCCCGGCGTGGAGTACAACAAGGGCAGCTACTGGCGGGTCTACGGCACCCGGGTCAACTTCACCGTCGGCGGGGCGGCGCACTATTTCACCATCGCCTCCATGATCTCGTGGCGGGGGGAGTGGTACGTGGTGCACCTGTCGTCCATCCGTTGACGGTGCCTGACTGCTTGCCGGGGGCCGCCTGACGCTCGCCGCCGGGAGGTGTTATAGTGGTCTCTCCGCCGCGGGGTGGAGCAGTCTGGTAGCTCGTCGGGCTCATAACCCGAAGGTCGTTGGTTCAAATCCAACCCCCGCCACCAAGAAAACCGCAGGTCAGGCCCCACTTTTAGGAGTGGGGCCTTCTGCTGTCCGGGGTTCCATCCCATGGTTCATCCCACGAATCCGGTCACATGGGGTGGTTACCATGGGATCGTGCGTGGGTCCAAGCGCCAGATCCGGGAGGGTGTCTGGGAGCTGCGGGTGTCGCTCGGCCAGGACCCGGTGACCGGCCGGTGGAAGCAGCTGTCGAGGACCTTCCACGGCGGCGCCCGGGCGGCCGACGCCGCGCTGCGGGAGCTGGTCGACCAGCAGGTCCCCGGCCGGGCCGACGGGGTGGGGGTGACGGTCGGTCAGCTGCTCGACGAGTGGCTGGCCGAGTGCGATCGGGTCGACCTGTCGCCGACGACCATCCGCAACTACCGCTCCCAGGTGGACAACCACGTCCGCCCGACCCTGGCCAAGGTGAAGCTGGCCCGGCTGACGGCCAAGCACCTCGATGACCTCTACGGCGCGCTCAGGGACGCCGGCCGGTCACCCAAGTCGATCCGCAACGTGCACGCCATCCTGTCCTCGGCGCTGCACCAGGCGGTGCGGTGGGGCTGGGTGCGGGACAACGTCGCGGAGCGGGCCAAGCCGCCCCGGGTCTCCCAGCGCCGGGTCGCGGCCCCCTCGGTCGAGGTGGTCCGAGAAGTGATCGAGGAGGCGGAGCGCCGCGACCCCAGGCTGGCGCCACTGCTCATGCTCGCCGCGCTGACCGGGATGCGCCGAGGTGAGCTGTGTGCCCTGCGCTGGTCGGATGTCGACCTGGACCGGGGCGTGATCCACGTGGCCCGGGCCGTAGTGGTGGCGGTCGGGGGCTTGGCCGAGAAGTCCACCAAGACGGACCGGTCCCGCAAGCTGGCCCTCGACGGGGTCGGTGTCGCTCTGTTGGCGCAGCACCGCCGGAACGTCGAGGCGTGGATAGCCCAGGCGGGCAGGACCCTCGCCGACGACGCGTTCGTGTTCAGCCCGTTCGTGGAGGCCAGGACCCCGTTCCGTCCGGACAACGTGACCGGCTTCTTCACCCGGGTGCGCGACGCGGTCGGCGCCCCGCAGGTCCGCCTGCACGACCTTCGACACTTCACGGCCACCCAGCTCATCCACGCCGGCATGGACGTTCGGACCGTCGCCGACTTCCTCGGCCATTCCGATCCGTCGCTGACCCTGCGGGTCTACAGCCACGCCATAGAGGAGCGAAGCCGGGCGGCGGCCGCCATCATGGGGCAGATGCTGGCCCGGCCCGACGCGCCGGCCGGCTGACGCCGAGGACACTCTGGACGCCGTCATCGTCAGCGGGGGGTCCGGTCGCCGACAGTTCCGGGGTCTGATCCGTCAAGGGGTCGAGCCCGGCCGTTGACCTCCGTTGGGCGATTCGGGATCGCAGAGGGGAGCGAGGAGCGACAGTGCTGATCGAGATCACCCGGTCCGCTCGGGCCGCCCAGTTCTTGACTGTCGGTGCCGCATTGCTGGTGCTGCAGGCGGCGCTGGCTTGCGTGGCGTACGCCGTCCTAACCCGGTCGAGCCTGGGCGCCAGCCGGGATCTGGCCACCGCGGCTGGGTGGGCGGCCTTTGTCGGGCTGGCCGCTGGTCTGGCGGCGGTGGCGGTGACGGCGTGGGATGCGGCATTGGGAGCCGGCTGGCCTCGAGGTGCCGAACTGGTCGCGGCGGTGGGGGCGTCGCTTCTGATCGTTATGGGCCAGCTGGTCGTGGCCGCCAACGGGGCCAACGGATCCGACGCGGGTTCGGTGGTGATCGCCGTGGGGGTGGGCGGTTGGTCGGCACTGACCCTGTTCGAGGCCGGTAGGCGTTCCATCGCGGAGCGCGGCGGGGGCTCCGGCCGCCAGTCGAACTTGTGGCTGCTGGCCAGCGGGTCGTTGTTGGTTCTGGCCGTGGCGTCGGGCCTGCCCGCGCCGAACGGGCCGGGCCGGGCCTTGCCGATCGCCACTGCGGTGCTGTTCCTGGTGGCCTACGCCGGCCTGGCCGCCACCTTCGAGGGATCCACTCGCCGAGGTTTCATGCCAAGCGGTCGGATCCGGGTGCTGGTGGCCGGGCTGTTTGGCCCTGGCAGCCGCATACCCGGTGCTGGCGATCACGTCCGGGTTCGTGTTCGGCCCCGGCGCGGACTTGACCACGTTGCGGGTGGGGCTGTCCATTCCGCAGTTCATGATGGCCGTGGCCTGGGCGGTGATCGTGTTCGCGGCGTTCGGTCGGCTGTCGGATCTGACCGCGCTATCCCTGTCGTCGGCCGCTGTGCCCAACCACCACCGGAGCAACCAGGACCGCCCAGGGGGCGGTCCGATCCCAGGGTGGCTGGCGACAACTGAACCCCGGGTCCGTCAAGGCTCCCCCTCCGGGCGGCCCTGGATGGGCCGGCCTTGACCGCCCCTCCCCCCCCGGCTGACGATTCCGCTGAATCGAACAGCCGCCGCTCACGCGCGCTCCGAGAGCCCACCCACTCGCCACGAACGCCTACAACAAAACGGACATCGACTCCGTCGAAGACTCTTGACATCAAGCGCTTCTTCAGGAACGGCGATATGGCGTATCAGCACATCTCGATGGCCTGGACGCTATAGCTCCTCAGTACCGGTGGCAGGGGCGACGATGGTTACGCCCAGCCGTTGAATCCGGGTTGCTTCCACCCAGCCCGCTCATGACTTGGTGGGCGATCCTCTTCGTCTTGTCCTCCTTGGCCCGCTATCACCCAGTCGCCTGGACCAAAGCGCTGTCCGTTGACAAGTCTCCCATCGCGGTTGTGCTCGAACGCATCTTGGCTCTCGCCCACGAAGCAATTCCCCATCTCGTCCTTGAGGCTCTCCACCTTGTCGATTCGGATCAGCTCCTGTTGCCACCCGGTACCGACACGCCGCCCGTCGGACGGTAGCCACCCGCCCAGCGACGCATTCTCACAACCGGCGTTTGAGGGCGGTGAGGCTCCGGGATTACGGGGCGCGAGTTATGGGACGTCTGGAAGGATCGTCTCCGCGAACGACTCTCGTCTCCTTCGACCAGCTCGGATCCGGGGGTAGTCTGGAGGTCGCCATGTCGACTGAGCCTGTCGTGCCGGAGTCCGGATCGCTCGAGCTCCCAGTAGAGGAGCTCCTTCGGCGCGTACGGCCCTTGCCTCCCCACGAAGAGATGGTGATCGAGGATCTTGACGACGACGAAGGCTCCGCCTTCCTCGCCGTCCTCAAGGGGTGAGCGTCCAAGCATCTCGTGGCCCTATCGTCATCGACACGGACGTGTTCGGAGCCGATCTGGTCCGTCGGTCCGCTCTGGCGGAGCGCTACGAGCCCATCATCGTCGGCAGACCGGCTTTCATCTCGTTTCAGACCGCGGCGGAACTCCGCTATGGAGCCCTCCGTCGTGGGTGGGGAGAGAAACGGGTGAGGGAACTGGAGGCCAGGATCGGGGCAGCGGAGACCGTGCATACAGGCCCCGATCTCATTCTGACCTACGCGAGGCTTCGAGCTGAAGTGAACGCATCGGGCATGCACTGGCCCAGCATGACCATGACGCAGACCGTTGGGTTACAGCGACTGCTTTGCGCCTTGGGATTCCACTGGTATCCAACGACGGCATCTTCGACAACGCGCCCGGGCTGGTGATCGAGAAGCCGTAGCCTCGACACACCGATCGGGCGCGAGCAGGGACGTCGTATATCCGGCGATCCGGGTCAGGCTGACCACGAGGTGCCTCCGCGATTAGGGGACAGGCTGGGCTTGGCTGCTGGAACTTTGACTCCGAGTTTTTCGGCTTGAGCGATCGTCTGGCTCGCCGGGTAAGGCGCGGGTGGGGGCGTCGGGAGCGGCGCTGGGGTCAGCGAGCGGCGGCCGAGGAGGGCGTTATTCGGGAGGGCGAACGGTGTTGTCTTGATGGTAGGGACCGACGTTTGACCCAGTCTTAGGCGGGGTCGGTCCGTGCGGTGTTCAGGTCCGATAGGTTCGCCTGGTGCACCGGAACTGGACCGAACTCGCTGACCGGCTCGTCAGGGTGCTCCATCTGTCGTCGGCTCCGGTGGCGATC
>DASSZD010000077.1:0-3508 GCA_035702985.1 Acidimicrobiales bacterium | reverse complement strand
ATCTGCTTCGAGCTCTCGTACAGCCAGTTGAACGTGTGGAAGAACTCCTCCTGGAGCCCCTCCTTGCCCTCCATGAACTGGATGTCGTCCACCAGCAGCACGTCGCACTCCCGGTAGCGCCGCTTGAACTGCATCTGGGCGCTGTTGCGGATGGCGTCGACGAAGTCGTTCATGAACGTCTCGGTCGACACGTACCGCACCCGCTTGCCGGCGAAATTGACGGTGACGTAGTGGCCGATGGCGTGCAGCAAATGGGTCTTGCCCAGGCCGGAGTCCCCGTAGATGAACAGCGGGTTGTAGCTGCCGGCCGGGCTCTCGGCCACCCGCTGGGCGGCGGCGTGGGCGAAGCGGTTCGACGAGCCGATCACGAAGGCGTCGAAGGTGTAGCGGGGGTTGAGCAACGGCAGGTCGGCGGTCGAGCCGGTGCCGGCCCCGGTCGGCCCGGTGGCCGGTCCGCCCGGCGAGGCGGCCGGGATGCGGCCCGGGGTGGCCCCTTCCACCGGGGCGGTCTCGCTGGTGTCGCCGTCGTCGGGGCTGTCCCCGGTCTCGCCCGGCAGACCCAGGATGGCGCCGGCGCGGGGAGCCACGAACGGGCTGGCCGGCTGGGGGGTGGGACGGACCCGGATCTGGACCTTGAGGTCCCGGCCGGCCACCTGGGAGGCGGTCTGCTCGATCAGCGACAGGTACCGCTCCTCCAACCGGTCCCGCACCGGGGAGCTCGGGGAGGTCAGGGTCAGGATGCTGTCGGCCAGATCGGAGGCCTCCAGCCCGTCGAACCAGGTACGCCAGACCGCCTCGCGAACGTCTTCCCGCAGCACCTCGGAGCAGGTTGTCCACAGAACGGCTGCTTCATCCACCTGGTTTTAGCGCCTCCGAGCCGCCTGTAATCCACAAGATGATCCACAAGTTGTGGAGAACTCGACCATAAGAGACATAGGACCTGGCCTTCCGCCAAGTCCGATGCCCCCCAGGGGAAGAAGCCGGTCTCCAACGCCGCTCCATGTGCGGCGCAGTTGAAAGACGCTAGCACCCTGAGAGGGGCGAGCAAGCCGGTCCCCGCTTAACGGTCACACCACCGTTTTAGGGTTGTTCCGGCACGGCGAAGGCCGCGTCCCGGGTCCCGGCCCACCGCTCCCGACCAGGCAATTCCTTGGTTGTCCACAGAGGAGGAGCCTTATCCCCAGGTATTCCACCGTTAATCCAGATGGCTCGCCGTCTGGATACCCACAGGCCCGGGCGAGTTAGGTGATCGGCCGCAATGGTCCAGTCGAGTGAACCCACCCGCATAGACGCCGCCCGCCGCAAGCCGCCCGCCAATTCCGGCACGGCTTCCGCCGGTCGCGTCCCGCCCCACAACCTGGACGCCGAGCGGTCCCTGCTGGGGGCCATGCTCCTGTCCCGGGACGCCATCGCGGCGGCGATGGAGACCTGCGGCTCGGAGGACTTCTACAAGCCGGCTCACGCCCACATCTTCGAGGCCATCAACAACCTCTACAACGTGGGCGAGCCGGCCGACCCGGTGACGGTGGCCGACGAGCTGTCCCGGGCGGGGCTGCTGGAGTCGGTCGGGGGCCTGCCGGCCCTGGTGGCCCTGCAGGCGGAGACCCCGGCCACCACCAACGCCTCGCGCTACGCCCGCATCATCGAGGAGCACGCCCTGCTGCGCCGGCTGATCGCGGTGGCGAGCGAGATCGCCGAGATGGGCTACTCGGTGCCCGACGACGTGGCCGAGTCCCTGGACCGGGCCGAGGCCCTGGTGTTCAACGTGGCGGAGCGGCGGGTCACCGACAGCCTCAGGCCCCTCAACGAGCTGCTGTCGTCGAGCCTGGACCGCCTGGAGCACCTCTTCGACCGGGGCGAGACCATCACCGGGGTGCCCACCGGCTACGTCGACCTGGACGAGCGGCTCTACGGGCTGCAGCCCAACGCCCTGATCATCGTGGGTGCCCGCCCGGCCATGGGCAAGACCTCTTTCGCCCTGGGTATGGCCGCCCACGCCGCCGTGGAGGCCAGGGTGCCGACCCTGATCTTCTCGCTGGAGATGAGCTGCGACGAGATCACCAACCGGCTGCTGGTCTCCGAGGCCCGGGTGGACGCCGGGCGCATGCGCAACGGCCGCCTGAGCGAGCCGGACTGGCCCAAGATCAGCCAGGCGGTGGCCCGGCTGGGCGACGCCCCCCTGTTCATCGACGACAACCCCAGCACCACGGTCATGGAGATCCGGGCCAAGGCCCGCCGGCTCAAGTCCCGCCAGGGAGGCCTGGGCCTGATCATCGTCGACTACCTGCAGCTGATGTCGCACAGTTCGGCCGAGAACCGCCAGCTGGAGATCTCGTCCATCAGCCGGGGCCTCAAGGTCCTGGCCCGCGAGCTGGAGGTCCCGGTGGTGGCCCTGTCGCAGCTGTCCCGACAGCTGGAGGCCCGGGCCGACAAGCGGCCCCAGCTGGCCGACCTGAGGGAGTCCGGGTCGCTCGAGCAGGACGCCGACGTGGTGATGTTCCTCTACCGCGACGAGGTGTACAACCCCGAGTCGGCCGACCGGGGCACGGCCGAGATCATCCTGGCCAAGCACCGCAACGGGCCCACCGGCAAGGTGCAGCTGGCGTTCCTGGACCACTACACCCGCTTCGCCAACATGGCCCGGGTCTAGATCCGCTGCCTGGCGGCCCGGGGAAAGCGGGGCCGCCATCAGCGGTTCTAGACCCATTTCCGGAACCAGGCGCGGCCGCAGGCGGGAAACCAGGCGCGCTGGTGTCTGGGCTCGCGAAGAGGGGCCGCCCCGTGGGCGGCCCCTCTTCAGGGTGTCTGGTCGGGCCGGTCGCCGGCCCCGGGGGGGTCAGGCCCGGATGACCTCGACGGTCACCCGGAACTCCACCTCGGAGTGCAGCTTGACCGGGACCTCGTGGGTGCCGAGCGACTTGAGCGGCTCGTCCAGGTGGAGCCGGCGCCGGTCCAGGTTGACCTTGGCCTGCTCGGCCACCGCGTCGACGATGTCGGCGGCGGTGATGGAGCCGAACAGCTTGGCCTGGTTGCCCGACCCGGCCCGGGCCGGGATGCGGATGATCATCGGGACCAGCTTGCGGGCGACCAGCTCGGCGGCCTCCCGGTCCTTGGCGTCCTTCAGATCCCGGGCCCGGCGCATGGCGTTGGCCTGGGCGGTCACACCGGGGGTGGCCACGATGGCGTGGCCCTTGGGGAGCAGGAAGTTGCGGGCGTAGCCGTCGGCCACCTCCACGATGTCGCCCCTCTTGCCGACCTTGTCCAGGTCGTCGCGTAGAACCACTCGCATTTAGGCTCCCACCTCCTGCGGCTGCCGCTCCTGGCGGCCCTCGTTCCCGGTCGTCTCCGACTCCTCGGACCCCTCCGCCTCCTCGGCGCCGGTGTCCCGCTCCTCGGCGCGCTCGGAGCGCTCGGAGCGCTCGGAGCGCTCGCCGCCCTCGTGGCGGGGCGGGCGGGGGCCCCGGCCCGGTCCCCGCTCGCTGACGGTGCGCTGCGTGTAGGGCAGCAG
>DASSZD010000188.1:0-29916 GCA_035702985.1 Acidimicrobiales bacterium | reverse complement strand
GAAGTAGCCGAGGCGGTGGCCCCCGCCGGGCACTTCCGCATCTACCTGGGCGCGGCCGCCGGGGTGGGGAAGACCTTCGCCATGCTGAGCGAGGGGGCCCGCCGGCGCGATCGTGGCACCGACGTGGTCATCGGTTTCGTGGAGCCCCACGGCCGGCCCCGGACCGAGGAGCTGACCGCCGGGTTCGAGGTCGTGCCCCGCAAGAAGGTCTCGTACCGGGGCGCCGTGTTCGAGGAGATGGACCTCGACGCCGTCCTGGCCCGCCGGCCGAAGGTCGCCCTGGTGGACGAGCTGGCCCACACCAACGTGCCCGGCTCCGGCCGGCACGAGAAACGCTGGCAGGACGTGCTGGACCTGCTCGGGGCGGGAATCGACGTGATCACCACGGTCAACATCCAGCATCTGGAGAGCATCGCCGACGCCGTCGAGTCGATGACCGGCACGGCGGTGCGGGAGCGGGTGCCGGACTGGGTGGTCCGCAGGGCCGACCAGATCGAACTGGTGGACGCCTCACCCGAGGCCCTGCGCCGGCGCATGCTGCACGGCAACATCTACCCGGCGGACAAGGTGCACCAGGCCCTCACCCACTTCTTCCGGACCGACAACCTGACCGGCCTGCGGGAACTGGCCCTGCGCTTCCTGGCCGACGAGGTGGACGAGGTGCTGCTCCGCCGCCTGCGCGACGAGTCGGCGACGGGGGTGTGGGACACCGCCGAGCGGATCATGGTGGCGGTCATGGCGGCCGAGGGCACCGACGCCCTCATGCGCCGGGCCGCCCGCATGGCGGCCCGGGTCAAGGGTGAGCTGAGCGTGGTCCACGTGGTCAGCGACGACTCCCGCCAGCGCGACCGGGAAACCCTGGAGCGGCTCAGGCGGCTGAGCGACGATCTGGGCGCCGAGTGGTTCGAGTTCCACCACGACGACCCGGCCCGGGGCCTCACCGACTTCGCCCGGGAGCACCAGATCACCCAGATCGTGATCGGGTCCAGCCTGCGCAGCCGGTGGGAGCGCATCACGGGGTCCGGGTCGGTGATCAGCCGGGTGCTGCGCGCCGCCGGCGAGGCCGGCATCGACGTGCATGTGATCGCCCGCCGCCACAACGGGGGGGACGGCGGGCCGGCACCGGTGTGACCCGGGCCGCCGGCCGGCCCGACCAGGAGTTACCAGCCCCCGTCCCGGGCCAGGGTGAAGTCCCTGGCCCCGGCGGCCCCGCTGGCGGCCACCTCTGTCACCGTCACGGTCAGATCCTCGCTGTCGGAGCCGAAGCAGGACGGTTTGCCGACCGACGCGGTGGCCGGGCTGCCGCCGGCGCTGAGCGCCGACGCCAGGGTGCGCCCCCCCTTCAGCACCGACACCCGCTCGGCGGTGCCGGCCGGGGCGGTGAGGGTGACGTGCAGGGATCCCCAGCACAGGTTCATGGCGTGGCCGGCCACGTGGGTGACGAACGAATCGGTGGTGTAGGGAGGAACCAGGTTGGCGTGCAGAGGAGACCCGGCGGTCAGGACGGCGCCGGGCAGGTAGTCGGAGTGCGACTCGCAGCCGTCGGCGGCCGAGCCGTCGAGGTCGTACCAGCCCGGATCGCAGGTGACACCGTCGGTGTGGGGGGCCGGAGCGGGGGAACCGCACGGCTGGTACGGCTGGGGCGTGCAGGCGGTCTGCGGCGGGCGCGTCCGGCTGGGGACCCCCGCCTGCGCCGCCCGGCCGGGGTGCGACCCGGTGGTCAGCAGGGCGACCGTGGCCGCGATCAGGAGGGCGGCCGCCGAGCCGGCCGCCACCGCCGGCCACCGCCGCCGGGCGGCCCGGGCCGGGGGTGGGTCGCCGACCAGCCTGGCCGCCAGGCCGGTGGCCAGGCTCCGGACCCGGGGGCCGGATCCGGCCGCCGCGGTGGTGGCGGCCCGGCCCGGGCGGGGGGCGGCTCCCGCCTGGGGCGGGGCCGTGACGGTGTCGTCCCGGCCGCCGAGCAGCCGGGCGGCGCTGGGCCGGCACGCCGGGTCGGGGTCCAGCATGGCGGCGAGCGAGGGTCCCAGCCGGGGCGGCAGCTGGGACGGCAGGGGCAGCAGCTCGGCCCGGGCGGCGTGGCCCAGCACCACCAGGGGAGGCCCCGGCGGGTACGGCCCGGCCCCGGTGGCGGCGAACAGGAGCGTCGCTCCCAGGGAGAAGATGTCGCTGGGAGGGCCGACCGGCCCGCCCCGGGCCTGCTCGGGGGCCATCCACATGGGGGTTCCGAGCACGGTGCCGGCCCTGGTCAGGCCGCCGGTCATCTCGGCTGTCAGGGCCGCCCCGAAGTCGGCCAGGGCCGGCCTGCCCTCCCCGTCGAAGAGCACGTTGGCCGGCTTGATGTCCCGGTGCACCACCCCCCTCCGATGGGCGGCGGCCAGGGCCTCTATCAGCGTCCGGCCCAGGTGCTCCAACTCCCCGGCGGACAACGGGCCCAGCCGGCGCACCCGGCCCTCCAGGTTCTCGGCCATGGCCGGCAGGACCAGCACCACGTCGGCACCGTCGTCGACGATGTCGAGCACCGGCAGGATGCCGGGATGGGCCAGCGAGCTGAGGATCTCGGCCTCCCGGCGCAGCCGCACCCGGGCGGCGTGGATGTCCTCGCCCGAGCCGGTCAGGGCCACCCTCTTGGTGGCCACCCGGCGCCCGGAGCCGTCCACGGCCAACTCCACGACCGCCGAGCCGCCCCGGCCCAGCAGGCCGACCACGTCGTAGCTCACCCCACGACTGTAGGGGTGGCGGTCCACCGTGTAGAGGTCGGGCCGGTCGCCCCCGCCGGTAGCCTGGGCGGCGATGGAGGAGCGGGAACCGGCCCTTCTGCGGGAGGAGTTGCGCCGGGCCCGGTCGGGTCTGGAGGACCTGCGGGCCGAGTTCTCCGAGCTGGCCGACCCGGACGCCCCCAGCGTGGACGACGAACACGACTCCGAGGGGTCGACCATCGGTTTCGAACGGGCCCGGGTGGCCGGTCTGATGGCCGGCGCCGAGAGGCGGGTGTCCGAGCTGGAGGAGGCGACGGCCCGGGCCCGGGCCGGCACCTACTCGGTCTGCGAGGTCTGCGGGGCCGCCATCGGGGCCGAGCGCCTGGCCGCCCTGCCCGCCACCCGGCGGTGCGTAGGCTGCGCCCGGGGCCGTTGACCCATGTTGGACACCGCCGGGTCCCCTGGTGTCTAATCTCGACCCGATCTAGCGAGAGGCGGTCGAAGTAATGGATGCCAAGGTTCTGCTGTGCGATTTCGCCGAGGTGAGCGGCGGGAAGCTGTTCATCAGCGGCGCAGGGATATCGCTGGTGGCCAGCAGCTCCCCCCAGCCTCCCTACCCGGTCAACATCTGCCTCTCGGTCCTGGTGCAGATCCCCTGGAACGAGACCGACTCGGAGCACCTGCTCACCATCGAGCTGGTGTCGGAGGCCAGCGGAGCCCAGCGGCGGATCATGCTCAGCGACCAGCTCCCCGAGCAGGCCGACCCGGCCGACCGCGGCATGATCGCCCTGGTGTTCAGCGCCATGCGCCTGCCCACCATGGTCGACGGTGACGAGTCCCTGATGCCGATGTCCATCCCGCTGTTCGGCCTGCCCCTGCCCGAGTACGGCCCGTACTTCTTCAGCGTGCGCATCGACGGCCGGGAGATGGACCGGGCGTCGTTCCGGCTGGTCCCCCTCCCCGCTCAGCCGCAGGACGTGCCGCCCCCGGGCTGACCCGGCGCGGCCGGCTCAGTCCTGCTTGCGGGCTATGGCCTGGGCCAGCTCCATCTTCGACATGCGGGAGCGGCCGTCCACGCCCAGGTCCCGAGCCCGGTCGTAGAGCTCCTTCCTGGAGTGGCCCTCCACGTCCACCCCACCGGCGGTCCGCCCGCTGCGACCCCGGGGGGCCCTGGCTCGCTCGTCCGAAGGTCCCTTGCGGGCCTTGGGCTCCCAGTGGTCTCCCACCTTCTCGAAGCTGTGCTTGAGGGCGCCGTATGCGGTCCGGTGGGCCCTCTCCTCGTCGTCGTACTCCCGGTGGGCGCTCTCGAGTGTCTCGGCGTAGGTGCGCTGCGCCTTCGCCGACGACCGCTGGACGGTGCCCGGGAGGTCCTGCTTGCTGTCTCTGGGCATGTGGTTCCCTCCGCCATCTCGCCTGGCTGAACCGCTACCCAGGACTGCTACCCGGTGTGCGGTGACCCTGAAACCGCCACCCGCCGGCACCCCGCGTCCTGATTCGGACAAATCCCTCCGGCCGGAAGTGGCCCGTGGTCGGCCCGGATATATCGGGAAAAAAAGCAGGGTTGATTTCCGATCTTCACGGGGAAGAACTGCAGTACGCAAGTTGCACCCCGCCTAACGAAAAGGAGCAGCAACGTGCTATTCGACATCCTGGTGGCCCTACTCATTACCGCGGTAGCCGTGGTGCTGGGCATCACGGTTCATCCTCTGCTATTCCTGCTGATCGTGCTGGCGGTGATTTTCCTGGTCAGCCGCCATGCCGGTGGCCGTCGACACGTGCTTTAGACGCACCTTCCATTCAGCGACGCCCGGAGGGCCCCACCCGGTTACTGGGAACCGGGTCGGGGCCCTCCGTCGCGCCCGTGTGCGGGGAACCGGCCCGGGCCCCATCAGGTGCGGTATACCGGTGCCATGAGCGACGTCAATGACTGGAATGCCAGGATCATCGAGGAGTTCCGATCCAACGAAGGGCGGGTGGGCGGCCAGTTCGAGGGAGCCCCCATGCTGCTGCTGCACACCACCGGGGCCCGATCCGGCCAGGAGAGGGTCAACCCGATGATGTACCTGGACCTGGAGGGCCGCCGGTTCGTGTTCGCCTCCAAGGCCGGCGCCGACACCCACCCGGACTGGTACCACAACCTGGTGGCCCACCCCCAGGTGTCGGTGGAGGTGGGCACCGAGACCTACCCGGCGACCGCCGCCCCGGTCGAGGGCGACGAGCGGGCCCGGATATACGCCGAGCAGGCCCGCCGCTACCCCGGTTTCGGGGAGTACGCCGAGAAGACCAGCCGGGTCATACCCGTCGTGGAACTCGTGCGCAGCTGATCTCGCCGCTCACAGCTCGGGCAGGCGCTGCGGCGGGCCGGCCAGATCGGCGAACAGGTCGCCGACCCGGGCCAGCCGGGCCGGCAGCGACCTGACCGTCCACGCGTCGGCACGCAGAGCCGGGTCGTCCAGCTCGTCCCAGCCGATGGGCGCCGACACCGGCGCGCCCGGCGACGGGCGGGCGCTGTAGGGGGCCACCAGCGTCTTGTTGATGGCGTTCTGGGTGTAGTCGAGGCGGGCCCGACCGTTGCGGGCGTCCTTCTGCCAGGTCCAGCTCACCAGCTCCGGGACGGTGGCCCCCACCGCCCGCGACAGCTTCTCCACCCAGGCACTGGTGCCGGCGAAGCTGTATCCGGCGGTCAACGGGATCCATATGTGCACCCCCCGCTGGCCGGTCAGCTTGGGGGCGCCCCGCACGCCGAGGTGGTGCAGGCCGGCCCGGTACAGCCGGGCCAGCACCAGCACGTCGTCGGCGCTGGTCGCCGGGCCCGGGTCTATGTCGATCAACGCCCAGGTCGGCTCCTGCACGGCCGGCACCCGGGAGGTCCAGGCGTGCAGCTCCACCGCCCCGTAGTTGGCCATCCAGGCCAGCGCCGCCACGCTGTCGACGATGAAGTAGCACTCGCTGTCGCCGGGGGAGGCGTCGGGATAGCGCCACCTGGTGATCCACTCCGGGGCGTAGGTGGGCGCCTGCTTGTGCCAGAAGCCGGGCCGGTCCACGCCGTTGGGGAAGCGGTGCAGGTTGACCGGCCGGTCGGCCAGGTAGGGCAGCATGGCCGGCCCCACCGTGGCGTAGTAGCGGATCAGGTCCCGTTTGGTGACCGGGTCCCCGCCGGGGCGGGCCGGGAACAGCACCTTGTTCAGGTTGGTGAGCTTGAGCTCCCGGCCCTGGAGGGTCCAGCGGCCGGTGTCGCCGAGCCGGTCCAGGCTCTCCAGCTCCTCCGGAGACGGGGGTTCCCAGCTACCGGGGGCCAGGGCGGAGGGCAGCTGCACCTCGGCCTCCCCGGCCGGGCGGTCGCTGTGCCAGACCGAACCCGGGGCCTTCGCCACCTCGTCGTTGGTCCGGCCGGTCTTGACCGACCGGGGGTG
Source organism: Acidimicrobiales bacterium (assembly GCA_035702985.1). GTDB lineage: Bacteria > Actinomycetota > Acidimicrobiia > Acidimicrobiales > Palsa-688 > JAKAXG01. The sequence continues at coordinate 23,807 of DASSZD010000188.1, read as the reverse complement.
GTCGCCGGGGCGCCACCCGGCGATGGCCGCCCCGTCGTGCTTGTGCAGCATCAGCCATTGTTCCCGGCCCTGCTGCTCCCGGGTCCGCACCAGCACGAAGCGGCCGTGCAGCTTCTCCCCGAACATGTCGAAGTGGAGCTCCCCCCGGCGGACCGCCTCCCCCGGATCATCGGTCCCGTGGGGCGCCCACGTGCCGCGGTCCCAGACGGTGACGTCTCCCCCGCCGTACTGTCCGGCCGGGATCACGCCCTCGAACTCCCGGTACTCCATCGGGTGGTCCTCGACGTGGACGGCCAGGGCCCGGACCGACGGGTCGAGGGTGGGGCCCTTGGGCATGGCCCAGCTCGCCAGTACCCCGTCGATCTCCAGCCGGAAGTCGTAGTGGGCCCGCCGGGCCCGGTGGTACTGGACCACGAAGGAACGCTCCGCCGGGGGACCGGGCTCCCCGGTGTCGCCGGGCGGCCCGGCCGGCTCGGGGGTGCGGTCGAAGTCCCGCTTGGACCGGTAGTCGTCGAGGCCGCCCCGGCCGCCGGACGGCGCCGTCATGAGCGGGGTTCTACCCGTGTCTGGCAGGATGACCAACGATGCCCATCGATCCGCAAATCATCGCCGAGCCGGAGTTCTGGCACCAGCCGCTCGCCGACCGGATGCGGCAGTTCGCCGAGATCCGGGAATTGGGACCGTTCGTACCGGTCAGGGTGGTGGACCCCCTGACCGCCGAGGAGATCACCTTCCGGGCCGTCACCCGCTTCGCCGAGGTCATGGAGATCAGCCGGCGACCCCTGGACTTCTGCTCCGGGCGGGGGTCCACGGCCATCGTGGACATACCGTCGGAGGCGGCGGAGTTCTTCGGGTCGTTCATCGTGATGGACGATCCCCGCCACGCCCGCCAGCGGGGGATCGTGGCCCGGTCGTTCACGCCCCGGCAGCTGCAGGGCGTGCTGGACTCGGTGGGGCGCATATGCACCGAGGTGATCGACGGTTTCTGCGAGCAGGGCGAGGCGGACCTGGTGGAGGTCATGTCCCAGCCGTTCCCGCTGCTGATCATCTGCGACATGATGGGCATCCCCCGCAGCGAGTTCGGGACGGTGCTGCGGGCCACCAACGTGATCCTGGGCGCCGGCGACCCGGACATGACCGGCGGCCGGGAGGACGTGATGGCCGCGCTCATCGACGCCGGCCTGGAGCTGGCCAACCTGATGAACGAGCTGGCCGAGGACCGCCGCCGGAACCCCCGGGACGACCTGACGTCGGCGCTGGTCCACAACGACCTGGGCGAGGACATCCTGGCCCCCCACGAGCTGGCCCCCTTCTTCATCCTGCTGGCCGTGGCCGGCAACGACACCACCAGGACGGCCATCAGCCACGGGATGAACCTCCTGTCGCAGAATCCCGATCAGCGGGCCATCTGGCAGCAGGACCTGGAGGGCGTGACCCACACCGCGGTGGAGGAGATCGTCCGGGTGGCGTCGCCGGTGACCTTCATGCGCCGCACGCTCACCCGGGACGTGGAGATCTCCGGTGAGAAGCTCACCGAGGGGGAGCGGGTGGTGCTTTTCTACGGGGCCGCCAACCGGGATCCGCGGGTGTTCCCCGATCCCGAGGCGTTCCTGGTGCAGCGCGACCCGAACCCCCACGTGGGTTTCGGGGGTCCCGGCCCCCATTTCTGCCTGGGCGCCCACCTGGCCCGCCGGGAGGTGGCCGTGGCGTTCCGGCAGCTGCTGGCCCGCCTCCCCGACATCGAGGTGGCCGGCCCGGCCGTGCCGCTGCAGTCCCTCGGGATCCCCCTGGTCGGCGGCATCAAGCACCTGCCGGTCCGCTTCACGCCCACCGCCCCGCAGCGCTGAGCCGGCCCGGACCTGCGGGGTTCGGGCTGCGGGCCGACGCCGTTGTCGGCCACGACAGCCCGATCTCCGCTGCGGGAATGTTCGGCCGCATGCCTCGGGGGCTGTAGAGCCCGGCAATACGGCCATACTGGGTCGGGTGGAAAATGCCGCTGTAGCGACCCGCCCGTCAGGCCCGGAGGCCGGCGCCCCCGGGCACCTGCTCACCCGGGGCCTGGTCCTCCTGCTGGCGGTGACCACCGGGCTCTCGGTCGCCAGCCTCTACTACGTACAGCCCCTGCTGAACGCCATCAAGCAGTCACTGCACATGTCGACCACCACCGCCGGCCTGGTGGTCTCCCTGACCCAGGTGGGCTACGCCATCGGCCTGGTACTGCTGGTTCCCCTCGGGGACCTCTTCGCCAGACGCCGGCTCATCCCCCTGCTGGGGGTGGGCATCGCCGTGTGCCTGGGGATCGTGTCGTGGTCCCCGTCGCCGGCCGTGCTGCTGATCGGCTGCGTGGCCGTGGGCATCCTGTCGGTGGCCGCCCAGGTGACGGTGGCGTTCACCGCCTCGCTGGCCTCCGACGCCGAGCGGGGCCGGACGGTGGGCACGGTCATGAGCGGCTTGCTGCTGGGCATCCTGCTGGCCCGCACCGCCGCCGGCTACCTGGCCGACCTGGGCGGGTGGCGCACCCCGTTCTGGGTGGCGGCGGCCGTGATGGCGGTGCTGGCCACGGTCCTGTGGCGGACCCTCCCGCCCGACCCCGACCGGGCCCGGGTCAACTATCTGCGCCTGATCGCCACGGTCCCGGTGCTGCTGCGGGAGGAGCCGGTGATCCTGCTCCGTTCCCTGTACGGGGCGGCCGCGTTCGGGGCCTTCAACGCCCTGTGGACTCCCCTGGCCTTCCTCCTGTCCGGCGCCCCCTACCACTACTCCACCAGCACCATCGGGCTGTTCGGGCTGTTCGGCGTGGTCGGCGCCCTCACCGCCTCGCTGGCCGGCCGCTGGACCGACCGGGGCGGGGCGGCGGCCATGACCGGCATCACCGCGGTGATGCTGCTCGTCACCTGGGTGGCGGTGGCCCTGGGCCGGCACTCCCTGGCCGCTCTCATCGTCGGGGTCATCGTGTTGGACTTCGCGGTCCAGGGACTGCACATCACCAACCAGAGCCTCATCTACCGGCTGCGCCCGGACGCCCGCAGCCGGATCACCTCCGCCTACATGGCCCTCTACTTCGCCGGCGGCGTGACCGGGTCCATCGCCGCCTCGGCCGCCTACGCGTCGGGGGGCTGGACGGCGAGTGCCGGGGTGGGGGCGGCGTTCGGGGTTCTCGCCGTGCTGCTGTGGCTGGGCAGCGCGGCGAAGCGCCGCCTGTCCCCGCCCCGGGGGGTTGGCGCCGGGGTCTGAAGCCCCGGCGGGCGGCCCGTTACAGTAGGCCCATGAACCGTCTCCTGCCCCCGGCCCACCGGCGCCGGTTGGCGTCCGGTCCGCGTCCCCGGTGCTGACCGGTGACCGCCGGGAGGGGGTTCTGCCGAATCATCATCTGCTCCAGGCCATAGACGCCGGCATCATCGACGCCGGCCGGTTCAAGATCCCCCAGGAGAACATCCAGCCGGCCAGCCTGGACCTGCGCCTGGGCGAGGTCGCCTACCGCATGCGCTGCAGCTTCCTGCCCGGTAACGATCCGGTGGAGGACCGCCTGCGGGACCTGTGCATCGACCGGATCGACCTGCGCGGCGACGGGGCGGTGCTCGAGACCAACCGGCCGTACCTGATCCCCCTCAAGGAACGCCTGGCGCTGCCCGACGGGATGCGGGCCAAGGCCAACCCCAAGAGCTCGACCGGCCGCATCGACGTGTTCACCCGGGTCATCACCGACCGCAGCTACCGCTTCGACGAGATCGCCGCCGGCTACCACGGGCAGCTGTACCTCGAGGTGGTCCCCCTGTCGTTCACCGTGCGGGTCCGCGAGGACCTGTCGCTCAACCAGCTGAGGCTGTCGGTGGGCCGCTCCGAGCTGTCCGACGCCGAGATCCTCGAGCACCACCGCCGGCAGCCGCTGCTGTACGTGGACGGCCAGGCAGTGCCGCCCGAGGCGGTGACCCTCTCCGGCGGGTTGTTCCTCAGCCTGGACCTGCGCGGCGGCCCGGACGGCCACGTGGGCTACCGGGCCCGGGAGAACGCTCCCCTGCTCGACCTCACCGGGGCCGCTCCTCTGGAGCCGGAGCCGTTCTGGGAACCGGTCCGCCGGGAGGACCGGGACCGGGTGGTGCTGACCGAGAAGAAGTTCTACCTCCTCATGTCCGAGGAGGCGGTGGTGATCCCGCCCGGGCTGGCCTCCGAGATGACCGCCTACGACCCCACCAGCGGGGAACTGAGGACCCACTACGCCGGCTTCTTCGACCCCGGCTTCGGCTACGACTCCGCAGGCCTCTTCTTCGGCTCGAAGGCCGCCCTCGAGGTGCGGGCCCATGACGTGCCGTTCATGATCGAGCACGGTCAGCGGGTCTGCAAGCTGACCTTCGAGAGGATGATCGAGGAGCCGACCATCCTCTACGGCCGGGAGCCGGCGTCCAACTACCAGCAGCAGAGCGAGGCCCTGGGCAAGCACTTCCTGCGCCGGCGCTGACCTCGGGACTGGGGGCCGGCCCGGTGCGGTTCTGCCGCCGGCCGGGCCCGCCGCCGTGAGACCGGGCGGCCAGCGGGCTGACGGCCGGCGGCTGGGGATCCGGAGCACCACCCGCCAGGATTTTTGGGAGCGCTCCGGCCCGATCAACGCCGTCGGGCGCCGCTTCCCAGCGGCGCCCGACGGACAGGTCTTCAGCTTTCCATTGAGGTCGTTCGCTGCCCTACCAGCGGTACCAGCGTCCCCTCGAACCGGCGGTCTCGCCCCTGGCCACGGCGAAGCCGATGAGCCAGAAGATGAACACAATGGCGGCGATGATCCACAGCCAATGGAGGGCGAACCCCACCCCTCCGAGGATCAGAGCCAGCAGTAGAACAGCGAGGATTACAGCCATATTCGAATGATCCTTTCAGGCCTTGAACGGATATCGGTCGGGTGGATCAGAAGGTCGAGTGGCGGGTCTCGTCGACCACGGTGCCCGAAACGGGATCCTGGTAGACGGTCCGGCGGCGGCTCATCCCTCCGAAACCGCCCCAGGACGCCCAGAATGCCAGGGAGATCAGGAAGCCGACCACGCCGACGATCATCAAGATGATGCCGATGGTCTGGATGTTGAAGCTCGACGAATGCACCGTCGTGGCGAACTTCAAGATGGCCCCGATTGCAAAGATTACGATGCTCGTGGCAACGCCCATTGCTTGTAAGCTCCTTCGGTATTTGGCAGCGGCGGTCTCATTTCCGCTGCTGATCTGTCCAGTACCCAGGGGCGTGCCGACTCCAAACCATTTCTGGTATAGCGGCATCCTGCCACTTGGGCATATCCCGGCAAATCGGGCGGTTCGGAGGCAGCGGCCGGGAACCGACCTCGGGGGCGCCCGCCGGGGATGCGATAATCGGGCCGGGAGGAGGCGGGTTGGCCGGCTACCAGGGAAGACATCGGGCCGCCGAAGCCGGCCACCGTCGGTTGTGGGCGGTGGTCGCCGCCGTGGTGGTGGCGGCGGCCGGGATCGGAGCCTACGCCGGGCTGTCCGGAGGTCCGGACGGCACCGGCCGGGCGGGCGGGGCGACCGGGCACACCTCCGCCGGGGCGGCGGGGCGTTCCGGCGCCGGCGGGACGGGCCCGGCGCAGCCGTCGCCCTCCGCCCCGCCGACCACCGCCGTGCCCGTGGCGGCCCCGTTCACGGCGGCCGACACCGCCGCCTGGGTGGCTCAGGAGAACGCCGAGCCGGGCAGCACCGCCTGGAAGCTGACCAAGCCGGCCACCTCCCACCAGATCGCCGGGTACGCCGACACCGTCAGCGTCGACGTGGGCGCGCCGGTCCACCTCTACGTCTCCACCACCGCCCCCACCTGGACGGTGCAGGCCTTCCGCATGGGCTGGTACGGCGGTGACCAGGGGCGGCTGGTGTGGTCCTCGCCGGCCGAGCCCGGAGTGGCCCAGCCGGCCTGCCCCTTGCAGCAGCCGCTCCACACCACCGAATGCCAGTGGCAGCAGCCCCTCGCCGTGTCCACCACCGGCTGGGTGCAGGGCACGTACCTGTTCAAGCTGCAGTCGTCCACCGGCTGGCAGTCCTACATACCTCTCACCGTCCGTGACGACGCCAGCCACTCCGCCTACCTGGTCAACGACAGTGTCACCACCTGGCAGGCCTACAACACCTACGGCGGCTACGACCTGTACCAGGGCCCGAACGGGGCCCTGGCCAGCCGGGCCCGGGCGGTGTCGTTCGACCGTCCCTACGACCTGGGGCAGGGCGCCGGCGACTTCCTGGGGCTCGAGCTGCCCATGATCTCGATGATGGAGTCCCACGGTCTGGACGTCAGCTACACCACCGACATCGACCTGGCCGGGAACCCGGCCGTCGTGAAGCAGCACCGCACCTTCGTGTCACTCGGCCACGACGAGTACTACAGCCTGTCCATGTTCGACGGGCTGACGGCGGCACGCGACTCCGGCGTGAGCCTGATCTTCCTGGGCGCCAACGCCGTGTACCGCCACATCCGGCTGGCCGGCACCCCGCTCGGCCCCAACCGGCTGGAGATCGACTACAAGGACGCCACCGCCGATCCCCTCTACGGCCACGACAACGCCGACGTGACCCCGTGGGCATGGCGGTCCCCGCCCAACAACCGGCCGGAGAGCGCCCTGCTCGGCGAGATGTGGCAGTGCAACCCGGTCCGGGCCGACATGGTCGTCACCGATCCGGGCAACTGGGTGTACAGCGGCAGCGGGCTGGGCCAGGGTGCCCGCATCGCCGGGATAGTCGGCCCCGAGTACGACCACTTCAGCCCCTCGTCCCCCAATCCGGGGGACGTCACCGTGCTGGCCTCGTCCCCGGTCGACTGCAACGGCATACGCAGCACCGCCGACATGACCTACTACAGCGCCCCGTCGGGTGCCGGGGTGTGGGACACCGGCACCATCGACTGGGTCGGCCAGGTGAGGGGCAGCTGCCTGACCTGCGCGGCGCCCAACCCGGTCACCCGCATCACGGACAACGTCCTGGCCGCTTTCGGGTCAGGGGACCCGGGCCGGGTCCACCCCTCGGCCGCCAACATGGGCGGCGCACCGGGCCAACCGGCCCCGTAGACCCTCCACCCGTCCCACCGATCGGGGCCGGGGCACGCTCAGAGCAGGGCGGTGGCGGCCTTGGCGAAGTCGATGGCGAACGACGACACACCGGCCGCGATGGTGAAGGCCACGGTTATGAACAGCACCGCGGCGATGGTGGCCGGGACGGGGGCCACGGGAGCCGGGGCCTCCTCCAGCAGCATCGGCGTGGCCGCCCCGGAACCGTCGAGGGTGGCGACCGGAGCCAGCCCGGCGCCGAACACGTCGTCCTCGGGCCGGCCACCGGCGGTGGTGGCGCCCACCGGGCCGCCCGGCAGCGGGCCGCCGTCGGCGCCGACGACCGCCCCGACCGGGACGGACCCGGACGCCGGACGCCCGGCGCCCGGCCCGGGAGCCGGGACCGGTCCCCCGGTGTACATGAGCAGGGCCACCCGCAGGTAGAAGAAGGCCGCAACCGCGGCGGCCAGCATGGCTATGACCGCCAGCCAGTACTGGCCCCGGTCCACCGAGGCCTGGATGACGTAGAACTTGGCGAGGAACCCGCTGGTGAACGGCACGCCGGCCTGGGCCAGGAGCAGGACCAGCATGGCGGCGGCCAGCAGGGGCTGGCGGCGGCCCAGGCCGCGGAAGGCGGCCAGATCGTTGCGGGCCTCCCCCGGACCCTGGACGACCTGCACCACCGCGAAGGTGCCGATGACCACGAAGCTGTAGGTGAACAGGTAGAACAGTGCCCCGGCCGTGCCGGTCCGGGACGCCGCCTGCAGACCGACCAGGATGTAGCCGGCCTGGCTGATCGACGAGTAGGCCAGCATCCGTTTGAGGTCCTTCTGGGCGATGGCCACCACGGAGCCGACTATCAGCGTCAGCACCGCCAGCAGCCAGATGATGGGCCGCCACACCGACTCCTGGGTGATGAGCGACCCGGTGAGGATGCGCAGCAGGCCGGCGAACCCGGCCGCCTTGGCCACCGCGGCCATGTATCCGGTGAACGGGATGGGCGAACCCTGGTACACGTCGGGGGTCCAGTAGTGGAACGGCACGGCCGCCACCTTGAAACCGAGACCGACGATCAGGAGGGCCAGGCCGGCGAGGAGGACCCCGTTGTTGGCCAGCACGTTCTTGGTCAGGTAGTCACCGATGAGGACGAACTCGGTGGAGCCGGTGGCCCCGTACACCAGGGCGATGCCGTAGAGGAACAGCGCCGAGGAGAACGACCCGAGGATGAAGTACTTGAGGCCGGCCTCGCCCGACTGGGTGCGGCGCCGGTGGTAGGCGGCCATCACGTACAGGGCGATGGACATGATCTCGAGCCCGAGGAACAGCATGATCAGGCTGCCCGACTCGGCCATGAGCATGGCCCCCGTGGCGGCCATCAGCATGAGGACGTACGCCTCGACACCGTCGAGGCCCTCCCGGCGCAGGTAGCTGTCGGCGGTCATGGCCCCGAGGATGGTGGCCACCGAGATCAGGATCAGGAACAGCGCCGAGAAGCGGTCGTAGAAGATCTGGCCGCCGATCTTGACCGTGCCGGAGCCGGAGCCGACGTCGTACCACTCCCATACCGAGGCCACCAGGGACAGGCCCCCGATGACGACGGTCAGGGACGGGTACAGGCCGGGCCGGGCCCGCTTGGACAGCACCGCCGACACGGCCAGGAGCACCAGCGCCCCGACGGCGAAGATGATGACCGGCAGGATGCTGCGGTACGCCACCGGGATGTGCAGGGAGTTGGCCGCCGAGCAGACGCCGTCCACCCGGATACCGCCGGGGGCGATCTGGCAGCCGCCGCCGGTGGACTGGGCGCCCGGGGCGCCGACGGAGAGCAGGCTGGCGATCATCGGACACCTCGGGAGGCAGCGGAGGCGGCAGGAACGGCGGCGGCCTCGGGGGCGGGGCCCGGAGCCGCAGCAGCAGCCGAGCCGGATCCGCCGGGTGGGGACGACGGACGGGTCACCGACACGCTACGGACCGCCCGGTCGACGTTCTGGTCGGCCGGCACGGTGTAGGTGACGGCGTTGGGCCCGGGCTTGGGCACGCCGGCGGAGGGGGCCACGTGGGCCACGTGGCCGAGCAGGACCTGCACCGACGGGGTGATCCGGTCCAGGAACGGCCTGGGGAAGACCCCGAGGAAGACCATCCCGGCCAGCAGCGGGGCCACCGCCGCGATCTCCCTCCAGGAGATGTCCCGGACGGCCTCGTTGCCGGCCACGACCGGCCCGTGGAAGGTCCGCTGGTAGGCCCACAGCATGTAGATGACCCCGGTGACCACCGCCGAGGTGGCCACCACCGCCCACCACCGGTGGGTGATGAAGGTGCCGACCAGGACCAGGAACTCGCCGGCGAAACCGTTGAGGCCGGGGAGTCCGACGGCGCTCATGACCACGGCCAGGAAGATGGCCGCCAGGATGGGAGCCGACTTCTGGATGCCGCCCAGATCCTTGAACCGCAGGGTCCCCCGGCGCTCCCACAGGACGCCGACCAGGAAGAACAGGGCGCCGGTGGTGAGTCCGTGGTTGACCATCTCGAACACCCCGCCGGTGACGCCCTGGGAGCTGAAGGCGAAGAACCCGAGCACGATGAACGCCACGTCCACGATCGAGGCGTAGGCCACCAGCCGTTTGAGGTCCCTCTGCATGATGGTGATCAGCGAGCCGTACACGATGCCGATGGCGGCCAGGGTGAGCAGCACCGGGGCCATGTCCGCGGCACCGCGGGGCAGCACGTACACGCCCAGGCGGAGCAGGCCGTAGGCCCCGAGCTTGAACAGGATCCCGGCCAGGATCATGGACCCGGCCGTGGGGGCCTCGGTGTAGGTGTCGGGCAGCCAGCTGTGGAACGGCACCAGCGGGATCTTGACGGCGAACGCCACGGCGAAGCCGCAGAAGATCAGGACCTGGTCCGCGGCCGGGAGCGAGCTGGCGTAGCGGGCCAGGGTGATGAGGCTGAACGTCTCGTGACCGCCGTTGCGGGGGGCCACCAGGAGGACCAGGGCCAGGATGGCCACGAACAGGAAGGCGGACCCGGCGAAGGTGTAGATGAAGAACTTCATCGCCGCGTAGTTGCGCCGCAGGCCGCCCCAGCGGGCCACCAGGAAGTAGCCGGGGACCAGGGTGACCTCGAACATCACGAAGAAGACGAACAGGTCCAGCGACAGGAACGTGCCCATGCACGCCGCTTCGAGCAGCAGCATCCAGGCCATGAACTCGCGGGCGTTGGTGCGCAGGGAGGGGCCGAACATGGCCACCGGGAACAGCAGGGCGGTCACGGCCACCAGGAACAGCGAGATGCCGTCCACGCCCAGGGCCCAGGAGATGCCGAACGCCCCGATCCACGAATGGGAGCTGACGAACTGGAATCCGGCCTGGCCGACCGGGAAGTCGACGCACAGGTACATGACGAACCCGAACTCCACCACGGCGAACAGCAGGCCGATGGGCCGGGCCAGCCTGGACTCCTGGGCGGCCGGGATGAGCATGGACACGATGGCCCCGGCCAGAGGCAGGAACACGATGATGTTGAGGATGGGTATGGCGGCGGTCTTCACAGATCAGCTCCCGGCCCGCAGGGACACGTAGAAGAGGATGGCCACCGCGCCGACGCCTATGCCGAGGGCGTAGTTGCGGACGTACCCGGTCTGGATCCGGCGCAGCTGCCGGCCGCTCGCGGCGGCCAGGCGGGCCACGCCGTTGACCAGGCCGTCGACCCAGCGGGCGTCGATCACGAAGCTGAACGCGCTGGCCATCACGGTCAGAGGACCGGACACGGTGGCGGCCACCGTGTCGTCGATGTACCAGGCCCGGGCCAGGAACGCCGGCTCCAGGGCCGGCCGGTCCACGTGGCGGCGCCAGGCGGCGATCCCGGCGAACAGGCCGCCGAAGGCGAAGGCGGTGGCGACCAGGCCGATGATCCACTTGGTGCCGGTGGCCACCGTGAACGGGGTGGCCACGCTGGCCGGGAAGATCGGCGCCAGCCACTTGTTCAGGAAGTCCAGGCCGCCGAAGGGGGCGTTGATCAGCCAGCCGATGCACGACGCCACGCTCAAGATGATGAGCGGGACGGTCATGGTGAACGGCGCCTCGTGAGGCTGACCCGAGCCGTGGGCGGCGTGGCCGGCCGCGCCCCGCTCGGCGGCGTGATCGGTCCAGCGGGCCTGGCCGAAGAACACCAGCATGACCTGGCGGCTCATGTAGTAGGCGGTGAGGCCGGCGGTGACCACCCCCACGGCCCACAGGGCCGGGCTCTTGTGCCAGGCCGCGGCCAGGACCGTGTCCTTGGACCAGAAGCCGTCGAAGGGCGGGATGGCCGACAGGGCCAGGTAGCCGATCATGAACGCCGGGAACGTGATCGGCAGGTACCGGCGCAGGGCGCCCATCCGCTTCATGTTCTGCTCGTCGTGGAGGGCGTGGATGACCGCCCCGGCGGAGAGGAACAGCAGGGCCTTGAAGAAGGCGTGCATGACCGTGTGGAAGATCCCGGCGGTGTAGTCGCCCGATCCCTCGCCCAGGAACATGTATCCCAGCTGCGAGATGGTCGAGTAGGCCAGCACCTTCTTGATGTCGTTCTGGTTGCAGGCGACCGTGGCGGCCAGGAAGGCGGTGGCGGCCCCGATGCAGGCGATCACCCACTGGGCCGAGGGGCTGAAGTGGATGATGGGGGCGCTGCGGGCCACCAGGTACACGCCTGCGGTCACCATGGTGGCGGCGTGGATCAGGGCCGAGACCGGGGTGGGGCCCTCCATGGCGTCGACCAGCCACATGTACAGCGGGATCTGCGCCGACTTGGCCACCGCGCCCAGGAACAGCATCAGGGCCAGGCCGGTGGCGGTGGCCGAGGCCAGGGTGGCGTTACCGCCCATGAGCGGGGTCAGCACCTTCGAGTAGTTGAACGACCCGAAGTGCTGGAACATGAGGAACAGGGCGATCATGAACCCGAAGTCGCCCACCCGGTTGGTGACGAACGCCTTCTTGGCCGCCACCGCCGCGCTCTCCCGCTCGAACCAGAACCCGATCAGCCCGTAGGAGCAGAAGCCCACGCCCTCCCAGCCCAGGAAGCTGAACAGGTAGTTGTCCGCCAGGACCAGCACCACCATGGAGAACACGAAGGCGTTCAGCAGGAAGAAGAACCGACTGAAGCTCGGGTCTCCCTTCATGTAGCCGATGGAGTACAGGGTGATCAGCGACCCGACGCCGGTCACGAACAGCGACCACAGCACCGACAGCGGGTCCAGCTGCAGGCCGAAGTTGACGTGCAGGTTGGCCACCGGGATCCAGGTGAAGATCAGCTTGTCGACCGTGCGGTGGTCGGAGGGGCGGCCCAGCAGGCTGAAGTAGGTGACGACCGTGGCCACGAACGAGCCGACCGCCATCACGGTGGCGAACCAGCCGGACACCGGGTCGCGGAGGCGCCGCCCGGCGAAGAGCAGGACGACGGCGCCGAGGAGCGGGAGCGCGACTATTGCGTAAGCGGCATTCACGGGTACGGCGTCAGCCCTTCAGGATGTGGATGTCGTCGGCGGTCGCCGCGGCGCGGCGGCGGAACATGGCCACGATGATCGCCAGCCCCACCACCACTTCAGCGGCGGCCACCACCAGCACGAAGAACACGTCGACCTGACCGCCGACGTCGTTGAGCAGGCGGGAGAACGTGACGAACGTCAGGTTCACGGCGTTGAGCATGAGCTCGATGCACATGAACATGATCAGCACGTTGCGGCGCACCAGCAGGCCGGTGGCGCCCACCAGGAACAGGATGGCGGCCAGGATCAGGTACCAGGCGGCGGGGACGCTCATTCGGCGGGCACTCCCTCCAGCGATTGCGTTTCTTCGGCGCCGTCCACCCCTCCGGCGGAGGCAGGGGGCGGCGGAGCGTCGGCCGGACCGGCGCCCGGGCGCTGCAGCAGTTCCTGCTGCTCGTCGGAGGTCATCTCCCCGGCGATGGAGTGGTGGCGCCGGGAGAGGACCACGGCGGCGACCACGGCGATGACGAGCAGGGCGGCGGTCATCTCGAACGGCAGCAGGTAGCCGGTGTAGATGGACTGGCCCAGCTTCTGGACGTTGGTGCCCGGGCCGTTGAGGACGCCGGACTGGGCCGGGGTGCCGCTCACCCAGTGGTCCACCCGGGACAGGGCCAGGATCAACCCCAGGGCCATCAGCCCGATGATCACCGCCAGCGGCTTCTGGAACCGGGTGGCCTCCCGGCCCAGGGCCTCCTTGCGGTCGATGCCCAGGAACATGATCACGAACAGGAACAGGATGACGATGGCCCCGGCGTAGACGATGATCTGCACCGCGGCCAGGAAGTCCGCGCTCTGGTCGATGAACTCCAGGGCCACCCCGATGAGGGTGATCACCAGGTTGAGGGCGCAGTGCACCGGGTTGCGCAGCAGGATCACCCCGAACGCCCCGAGCAGGATCAGCGCCGCCCCCACCAGGAACACGGCCCAGTCGGAGGCATTGCCGAGGGTGGTCCGCGGCGCCGCCGCCACGAGGGACGGTATGACCGAAGCCAGCATCAGCGGTCACCTCCACCGCGGGTGGGGCGGCGGTCGTTCACGTCCACACCCCGCAGGGCGGCCGAGATCATCTCCCGCAGCGACAGGTCCGTCTCGGCCGGGTAGTCCGCCGAGTCGGGGACGCTCTGGCCCCGCTGGGGGGGCCGGACGCCGTAGCCCAGCTCCCCGGACCACAGAGCCTTGCCCTCCATGCCGGCGTCGCCGGCCGGGCTGGTGGCCCGCACCCAGGCCGACGTGTTGCGGTCGTCGCCGGGCTTCCAGTCCTCCCAGGGCAGCTGCTGGGGCCGCCCCTCGTCGTCGACCAGCAGCTCGGCCTTGGTGTAGATGGCGTCGTTGCGGTTGGCGAAGGAGAACTCGAACAGCTTCGACTCGGTGATGGCCTCGGTGGGGCACGCCTCCACGCACATGTCGCAGTGGATGCAGCGCAGGAAGTTGATCTCGTAGACGAACCCGTAGCGTTCACCCGGTGACACCGGGGAGTCGGGCGGGTTGTCGGCGCCGCGCACGTAGATGCAGCGGGCCGGGCACACGCCGGCGCACAGCTCGCACCCGATGCACTTCTCCATGCCGTCCTCGTAGCGGTTGAGGACGTGGCGGCCGTGGAAGCGCTCCGGCTTGGGCCGCTTCTCCTCCGGGTACTGGACCGTGACCTTCGGCTTGAGCGGCAGCTTGCCGGTGACTACGAAACCTTTGAAGAAGTCCAAGAAGCTCATGACTCACCTCCCGAGCCGTGGGCGGCCAGGCGGGACTCCTGGGCGACCTCCACATCGGCGGCCTGCCGCCCCACGTCGATGGCCCGCACCAGGAGGGCGATCAGCACCAGGGCCCCGCCGATGGCGGCCAGCCCCCACTCCCGCTGGGCCAGCCAGTGACCGAACCCGCTGCCCGAGACGTCGGTGGTCACCTGGAACCCGGCGACGATCATCAGCATGGCCAGAGCGGCGGGGATCATCCGCTTCCAGCCCAGGTCCATCAGCTGGTCGTAGCGCAGGCGGGGCAGCGTGGCCCGGATCCACACGAAGATGTACAGCAGGATCAGCACCTTGAGGGTGAACCAGAACGGGCCGATCGAGTTGCCGGCGATGGACGGTCCGTCCGGGCCGCCCAGCCACAGGGTGGTGATGATGGCCGAGTTGGTGACCAGGGCGGCGTACTCGGCCAGGTAGAACCACGCGAAGTCGATGGACGAGTACTCCAGGTTGTAGCCCCCCGACAGCTCCTCCTCGGCTTCCACCAGGTCGAACGGGGCCCGGGTCATCTCCGCGGTGATGGCGATGCAGAACAGGACAAAGGGGATCACGGCCGTGTGGATCACGTTCCACCGGTACAGGAACCCGCCGTGCTGGGCCGCCACGATGGCGCTGGTGTGCAGCGAGCCGGTCATCAGGACCACGGTCGCCGTGGTCAGGCCCAGGACCGCCTCGTAGGAGACCATCTGGGCGCTGGCCCGGACCGAGCCGAGCAGCGGGTACTTCGACCCTGACGACCACCCGGCCAGGATGACCCCGTAGACCGCCAGGCCGGACATCATCAGCATGAACAGGATGCCCCAGGGCGGGTCGGCCAGCTGCAGCCGGGTGGTGTAGCCGGCGATGGTGATGGTCCCGCCGATCGGCACGATGGCGAAGGTGATCATGATCGGCACCAGCATCAGGTACGGGGCCAGCTTGTAGACCAGCTTGTCCGCGGTGCGGGGGGTGAACGCCTCCTTGAACAGCAGCTTGGTGCCGTCGGCCAGGGACTGCAGCCAGCCGTTGGGACCGGCCCGGTTGGGGCCGTAGCGGACGCCGAGCCAGGCCACCGCCTTGCGCTCGTACATGACCATGAACAGCACCGACAGCAGGACGATGACGAAGATCACCACGACCTTGACCAGCAGGATCACCCACACCTGCCAGTGCTCCAGCCCGTGGATGAACAGCGGGTCGCCCATCAGGCGTCACCTCCAGCGGCGTCCGTGACGGTCACTTCGGTCACCCGGCCGGACCCGTCGATCAGGTCACCGGCCCGGCCTCCGGGCAGGTTCCACGGGATGACCGCGCTTCCCGCCGGCACGCCGGGGTCGGCCGCGGCGGTGATGATGAGCGAGCCCCGGCCGGAGCGGACCCGGACCTTCTCCCCGTGGGCCACGCCCAGTTCGGCCAGCACCGCCGGGTTCAACCGGACGGTGGCCTCGGGGGCCAGGCCGGCCAGCTGCTCCGACGCCTGCACCTGGGTACCGCCGTCCCACATGGTCCGGCGCGAGACCAGCCGCAGACCGTCCCCTGGGGCGGCCTCGCTGTTGGGGGCCGGCACCGGCGGGCAGCCGAGGAAGCCGGGCACGGCCGGCACGTCCTCGCCGCTGGCCCCGGACTCCGGCGGGGCCGGATAGGCCACCTTCTCCGAGCGGTCCTCGCTGCCGGCCTCCGGCTCCATCTCCACCGCCGTGACCAGCATGGCGGTGGGGGAGACCTTGTGCAGCTCCGCCGAGGCGATCCCCGGGTCGGCCATCGGGTCGAGGGGGGGCGGCGGTCCGGCCGCCGCCACGGTCTCGGGGTCGGCGGGGACGACCACCCCGTCGCGGGCCCGCACCCCGCTGAACACCCTGTAGGGGACCCCGTGGTGCAGCGGCGAGACCCGCTCGATCTCCGCCCATATGTCCTCGAGCCGGGTGAAGGCCAGGTTGACACCCATACGGGCGGAGATCTCGCTGGCGATCATCCAGTCCGGCCACGACACGGCGTGCTCGGTGACCAGCTGGCTCAGCCAGGTGATGCGGCCCTCGATGTTGGTGAACGTGCCCCGCCTCTCCGACCACGCGGCCGCCGGCAGGACCACGTCCGCCCGGCGGGCGGACTCGGTCAGGTGGGTGTCGATGGCCACCACGAAGCCGGCCCCCAGCACGCCCCGCAGGGCCAGGCCGGCGTCGGGGAAGTCGGCGATCGGGTCGGCGCCGACCAGCACCATGGCCCGGATGCGGCCCCGGGCGGCGTCGGCGAGCATCCCGGCGGTGCCCGTCCCCCGCTGCTCCGGCAGGGGGGCGCCCCACTGGTACTCGAACCAGGCCCGGCCGTCGTCCAGCCCGACCCGGCCGGGCAGCACCCCGGGCGCCAGGCCGAAGTCCAGCGCCCCGTTGACGTTGCTGCGGCGCAGGGCCGACAGGAAGGCCGAACCGGGGAGCGAGGCCAGTATCCGGGCCGCCGCCGCCACCTGGTCCTCGGACTCGGCCAGCGACGGGCGGCCCAGGATCACGACCACCGACGGGCCACCAGGGGTGGAGATTTTTCCAGCCCGGTCGATATGGGCGCGCACCGACTCGAGGGTCTCGCGGGCCACTCCCGCCACATCGGCGGTCACCGGGCTGCCGCTGGTGATGGCCGCCGCCACCGCCGCCAGGCCTCCCGGCCGGTACACCGCCGTCTCGGCCGCATAGGGGCTGAGGCCGGTCGGGGCGGGGGTCAGCTCCACCAGCTGGACACCGTTCTCCCGCACCGCGTGGCGCAGCCGCAGGTACAGCACCGGCAGCTCGTCCTTGATGTCGGGGCCGACGGTGATGACCACCGGCGCGGCGGCGGCCTGGTCGATGGTGGCCCGGGGCAGGCCCAGGATGGTCTCGGCCGGCACCCCGTCGCCCAGCTGGGCGTCCACGTTGTCGGTGCCGAGCACCATGCGGGCCACCTTGGACCACACGTAGGCGTCCTCGTTGGGCAGGCGGGCCCCGCCGATCACGCCGATGGCCGGGCCGCCCCCCGCCCGCTTGGCCGCGCCCAGGCCCTGAGCGACCCGGGACAGGGCTTCACCCCAGCTCACTTCGACCAGCTCGTCGCCCCTGCGGACCATGGGCACCGACAGGCGGTTGGTGTCGTTGCCGGTCGGGAAGGCGTAGCGGCCCTTGTCGCACAGCCAGCCCCAGTTGACCGGGTCGGAATCCACGCCGATCAGCCGGCTGACCTGCCCGGAGCTGGACTGGATGGCGGTGCGGCAGCCCACCGCGCAGTTGGTGCAGGTGCTCTCGACCTGGTCCAGATCCCAGGGCCGGGCCTTGAACCGGTACGTCTTGGAGGTCAACGCCCCGACCGGGCAGATCTGCACCACGTTGCCGCTGAAATACGACGAGTACGGCTGGTCCGGGAAGGTGGCCACCTCCGTCATGTCGCCCCGCTCGGCGAAGTCGATCAGCGGGTCGCCGGCCACCTCGTCGGCGAAACGCACGCAGCGGCCGCACTGGATGCACCGCTCCCGGTCCAGGTACACCAGATCGGAGATGGGGATGGGCTTCTCCCAGTGCCGCTTCTCCTCCACGAAGCGGGTCTCGCCCGGTCCGTAGGCCAGCGTCTGGTCCTGGAGGGGGCACTCGCCACCCTTGTCGCACACCGGGCAGTCGAGCGGGTGGTTGACCAGCAGGAACTCGAGCACGCCTTCCTGGGCCTTGACCGCCTTCTCGCTCTTGGTGCGGATCTCCATGCCGTCGCTGACGGCGTTGTAGCAGGCCGGCATGAGGGTCGCCCCCCGGGGGCCCTCCACCTCCACCAGGCACATGCGGCACATGCCCACCGGCTTCATCCGCGGGTGGTAGCAGAACCGGGGGATGTACACGCCGGCCTCGTCGGCCGCGTCGATGATCCAGGAACCGGCCCGGGCCTGCACCTGCCGGCCGTCGATGGTGACGGTGACGCTGCCCTCGGCGGTGGGGGCCGGCGGCGGGGTGCCGACTGCGCTCTCGGTTACGAGAGGCCGCCTGGTCAGGCGGACCGGAACCTCGCTCGACGAGGACCCCGGAGCGGAGCTTGGTTCAGACACGGGTCAGCCTCCGGGGCAGACGGTCGGGGGGGAAGGGGCAGCGGCCGTCGCGGATGTGGGCGAGGTACTCGTCTTTGAACATGCGCAGGCCGGCGGCCACGGAGGGGGGCATCGACGGGCCCAGCACGCAGATGGTGGTCTGCGCCGGGGGCCAGGTCACGCCCGGGGAGATGTTGTCGCAGATGTCCATGAGCAGGTCCAGGTCCGCCTCGCGGCCCCGGCCGGCCTCGATGCGCTCCAGCACCTTCTCCAGCCAGCCGCCGCCCTCCCGGCACGGGGTGCACTGGCCGCACGACTCCCGATGGAAGAACCGGACGATGCGCCAGGTGGCCCGCACCGCGCAGGTCGTGTGGTCCATGGGGATGACCGACCCGGAACCGGCCATGGACCCGATACCGGCTATGGCCTCGTTGGACAGCGACACGTCGAGATGCTCGGGGCCGATCCACGGGGAGGACACACCACCGGGGATGATGGCCTTGAGGTCGTTGTCATCACGGATGCCACCACCGAGGCGGGGGTCGAAGATCAGGTCCCGGAAGGTGACCTTGGCCCACTCCAACTCGTAGTTGCCGGGCCGCTTCACGTGGCCGGCCAGGGCCAGCAGCTTGGTGCCCTTGGAGCGGCCCTCGCCCATCGCCGCGAAGTCGTCACCGCCGTTGAGTATCACCCAGGGCAGGTTCGACACCGTCTCCACGTTGTTGACGATGGTGGGCGCCCCGTAGAGCCCCATGACCGCCGGGAAGAACGGCGGCTTGATCCGGGGGTAGCCGCGCTTGCCCTCCAGGCTCTCCAGGAGGGCGGTCTCCTCGCCGCAGATGTAGGCACCGGCGCCGGGATGCACCACCACGTCGACGGAGAAGTCGGAGCCGAAGATCCGCTCCCCCACCGCCCCGTAGGCGTACGCCTCGTTGAGGGCCGCCTGCAGGCGCTCGATGGCCAGGGGGAACTCGCCGCGCACGTAGAGGAAGACCTGGGACGCCCCGATCACGTAGGCGCAGATCACCGCCCCCTCGATCAGCTGGTGGGGGTCCCCCTCGATCAGGGCGTGGTCCTTGAAGGTGGCCGGCTCGCTCTCGTCACCGTTGATGGTCAGGTACACCGGGGACGCCTTGCGCAGCATGCCCCACTTGCGGCCGGCCTCGAAACCGGCGCCGCCCCGACCCAGGATGTTGGCCGTGTTGACCGAGTCGTGGATGGCCTGGGGGGTCATGGTCAGGGCCCGGCGCAGCCCCTGGTAGCCGCCGTCGGCCAGGTAGGACTCCAGCGTCCAGGAGCGGGGCCGGTGCAGCCGGCGGGTGACGATCTTGGGGGCGTCGGTGATCGGCACGGCTACTTGCCCTCCAGGTGGGCGGCGTCGACCACGTCGGTGGCGGCGGTGGTTCGCTTGGTGGACAGGTCCAGCGTGGTACCGGGCACGACCTCGGCCTCCCGGCCGCCGGCCGTCTGACCCTCCCGGGCCGCCGCCTTGTCGGTGCGCTCCTCGGGGGAGCTGCCGTTGGCCGACACGTGGATGGGGGTGGCGGTGAGACCGCCGGACCGGCGCACCCGGCTCAGGGTGCCGTGGGGGGGCACCTCGTCGTCCAGGCGGCCGGCGCGCAGGTCCTCGATCAGGGTGTCGAACCGCTCCAGGTCGACGTCACCGAAGAACCGCCAGTTGACCGTGACGCACGGAGCGTTCCCGCACAGGGCCAGGCACTCGGCATCCTCGAGGGTGAACATGCCGTCAGTCGTGGTACCGCCGGGACCGACGCCGAGCCGGTCCTCGGCGTGCTCGAGCAGCCGGTAGGCCCCCTGCAGCATGCAGGCGATGTTGGTGCACACCGCCACCAGGTACCTGCCGACCGGCTCGAAGTGGAACATGTCGTAGAACGACGCGGTGCCCCGCACCTCGGCGCCGGTCAGGCCGAGCAGCTCGCCGACGTGGTTCATGCCGTCCTCGGCGAGATAGCCGTCCTGCTCCTGCAGCACGTGGAGGATGGGGATGAGCGCCGAGCGGGGCTCGGGGTAGACGGCGATGAGGTCGCGCGCCCGCTGGAGGTTGTCGGGGTTCAGCCGAGGCACGTTGGCCGATCCTTGTCCATGACGGTGGAGCCGGTCCAACCGGCCCCGGCGGGCCGTCCGGTCACGCTCGCGCTCACCGGTCCACGTCCCCGAGGACCGGGTCGATGGTGGACACGATGGCGATGGCGTCGGCGATCAGCGCGCCCCGGGCCAGGGGGGCCATGGCCTGCAGGTTGGAGAAGCTGGCCGACCGCATGTGCATGCGGTAGGGGCGGGCGGTGCCGTCGGAGACGATGTAGCAGCCGCTCTCCCCCCGGGGGCTCTCCACCGGCACGTACGCCTCCCCGGGTGGCACCCGGAAGCCCTCGGTGTACAGCTTGAAGTGGTGGATGAGGGCCTCCATCGACTCGTCGATGCGGTTGCGGGGCGGGGGCGTGACCTTCTTGTCCTGCACCCGGAAGTCGCCGTCGGGCATGAGGTCGCAGATCTGTTCGAGGATCCGCACCGACTCGCGTATCTCGTTGAAGCGGATGGCGTAGCGGTCCCAGCAGTCGCCGTTGGTCCCGACGATCACGTCGAAGTCCACCTCGTCGTAGGCCAGGTACGGGTTGTCGCGGCGCAGGTCCCAGGCCACCCCGGTGGAACGGAGCAGCGGCCCGGTGATGCCCAGGCCGATGGCGGTATCGGCGTCGAGGGGTCCTACGCCCTGCAGCCGGCCCTGCAGGATGGGCTGGCCGGTGAGCAGCCGGTCGTACTCGTCCATCCGCTTGGGGATGGCCTCGCACAGGGCCAGGACGTCGTCGCGCCATCCGTCCGGCAGGTCGGCGGCCACCCCGCCGGGCCGGAAGTAGTTGTGGTTCATGCGCAGGCCGGTGACCTTCTCGAAGAAGGCGAGCACCATCTCCCGCTCCCGCCAGCCGTAGACCAGCATGTTGATGGCGCCGATGTCGGCGCTGTTGGTGGCCAGCCACAGGAAGTGCGAGCTGATCCGGTTGAGCTCGCTCATGAGCATCCTGATCCAGGTGGCCCGGGCCGGCACCTCGATGTCCAGCAGCTTCTCCACGCTGAGGCAGAAGCCCAGCTCGTTGAAGAACGGGGCCAGGTAGTCCATGCGGGTGACGTTGGTGCACCCCTGGTGGAACATGAGCTCCTCGGCGGTCTTCTCCATGCCGGTGTGGAGGTAGCCGATCACCGGCTTGGACCGCAGGATCTGCTCGCCGTCGATCTCGACCATCACCCGCAGCACGCCGTGGGTGGACGGGTGGGACGGCCCGAGGTTGAGGATCATGCTCTCGTCCTCGGGCGCCTCGACGTCGATGTCGCCCCGGTCCAGCTGCACCCCTTCGGGCAGCCGCAGCCGCCCGCCGGACTCGAGTTCCAGCTCCTGGGCCGTCGTACGGCCCCGGGGCCGCATCTCCTGGCGGCCCTCGTCGGTCTTGACGGTCAGCATCTGGTTGATCTCGGCGCTGCCGGGCGGGACCCGCCCGAGCACCCGGTCGAGCAGGCTGACCCGACGGGCGCCGGCGGCGTCCGCTTGCCGGTCGGTTCCGGGGCTGCTGTCAGGGGCGCTGTCGGGGCTGCTGTCGGGCGTGCTGTTGTCGTCGCTCATCTGGTCACCATCCATGCCGCGGTGAGCGGATCTGTCCCACCGATCGGCTCGGTCAACTCGCTCATCGGGGCGCCTCTTTGAACTGGATCGGGATGTGCCCGGTGTCGTAGTCCTTGCGCAGCGGATGCCCTTCCCAGTCATCGGGCATGAGTATCCGGGTCATGTCCGGGTGGCCGTCGAAGCGGATCCCGAACATGTCGTAGGTCTCCCGTTCGTGGGCCTCCACCCCCGGCCACAGCTGGAACAGGCTGGCGGTGTGCGGGTCGGCGGCCGGCACCTGGCAGCGGACACGGACCCGCTTGTGGGCGGCCAGGTTGAGCAGCTCGACCACCACCTCGAAGCGCTCGGGCCGGATCCCGTCGGGCAGCAACCGGCCCGGGTGGGTCAGGTAGTCGACGCCGGTGACGCCGACCGGCATGGCGTAGCCGTCGGCCTTGAGGCCCCGGCACAGGTCCAGGTACCGCTCCCGACTGCAGTGGACGACGGTGGCCCCCGACGACTCGTCGACCGGGCAGCCGTGCATGGTCGCCCCTACCGGGGCGCCGCTCCCGCCGGTCTCGCCCCGCCCCTCGACCTCGGCCCGCACCTCCTCGGTGGCCGGCCGGTCCGTCCCCGGCGGGGCCTGCCCGGGGGCGGCGGCGGGGCTGGGCCCGGTCGCTCCCGGGGGGGCGGTGGCCGCACCCGGGGCGTCGCTCGGCGCGTCCTGGTTGGCGGCCGCCGGCTCGGCCGGGGTATGCCCGGCGGTGGCGTCGGCGGTGCCGGGGTGCTGCTGTTCCTTTTCGCTGTCCTGGCCCCCCGTCCCCTGGCTGTCGCTCATGAGACGCGAACCCGCAGGGGTTGGCGCGTGGTGGACGGGTCGAGGTGGATGCCGGCGCCGGGACCACCGGAGCTGCGGCGGGTGATCTCACCGTTGCGGATCTTCTGGTGCAGGGTGAGGATGGAGTGGATGAGGGTCTCCGGCCCGGGGGGGCAGCCGGGGGCATACACGTCCACCGGCACGATCTGGTCGACGCCCTGCACGATGGCGTAGTTGTTGAACATGCCGCCCGTGCTGGCGCACACGCCCATGGAGATGACCCACTTCGGTTCCATCATCTGGTCGTAGACCTGGCGCAGCACCGGAGCCATCTTCTGGCTGACCCGGCCGGCCACGATCATCACGTCCGCCTGGCGGGGGGAGGCCCGGAAGACCTCCATCCCGAAGCGGGCCAGGTCGAAGTTGGCGGCTCCGGCGGCCATCATCTCCATGGCGCAGCAGGCCAGGCCGAAGTTGGCCCCCCACGAGCTCGACGCCCGGGCCCACTTGACCATGCCCTCGAGGGTGCCGGTCAGAAAGTTGTGCTGAAGGTTCTCAAGACCCACGTTGGTCTCCTATGACTGCGTTGAGACGACGCACCGCTGCCACGCGTACCTACGCGCTGCGAGCCGGTCGGGCGGCCGGGACGTCGTCCGGGCCTCCGGCAGACGATTCCGGGTAGTCGTCCCCGCCGGCACCGTCGATGGGCCGGGGAGCCGGTCCGCTGACCAGCTCGACCGGTCGGGGCACCCGCCTCACGGTGGCCGTGGTGCTGCGGGCAAGCTGCACCGAGGCCCGCCCGCCGCGGTGCTGGCGGGGACCCCAGTCGAGCGCTCCGTTGGACACGAGATAGGCGAAGGCCACGAACACGACCGCCGCGAATGCCGCCATCTCGGCCAGGCCGAAGGTGGACAGCTGGTGGTACTCCACCGCCCACGGGTAGAGGAAGATCACCTCGATGTCGAAGATGATGAAGATCATCGCCACCAGGTAGAAGCGCACCGGGAAGCGGGACGCCACCCGGTAGCGGGGGGCGATCCCCGACTCGTAGGGACCTTCCTTGGCGGCGGTGGGCCGCTTCGG
>DASSZD010000115.1:0-64299 GCA_035702985.1 Acidimicrobiales bacterium | reverse complement strand
TGATCACCCACCACGTGGAGGAGATCCCCCCGGGTTTCACCCACGCCCTCCTGCTGCGCGACGGCACCCCGGTCGCGGCGGGGCCCCTGGAGGCGGTCCTCACAGGGGCCCGGCTGTCGGAGACGTTCGGTATGAAGCTGGTGCTGGAGCGGTCCGGCGACCGCTTCAGCTGCCGGTCGGCCTGAGACTAGGCGGCCAGCCGCTCCTTGAGGAACGAGACGGTGCGCTCCCAGGCCAGCCTGGCCTGGTCCGGGTCGTAGGTGCCGAGCCGGTTCTCGTCGTTGAGGAAGGCGTGGCCGGCCGGGTAGCGGTGGATGACCGGCTCCTGGCCGGAGCCGGCCTTGATCTTGGCCGCCAACTCGTCGGCCGAGCTGATCGGGATGAACTCGTCCTTCTCGCCGAAGTGGGCCATCACCGCGGCCTGCAGGCCGGCGAAGTCCTCGGGCCACTGCCCCACCGGGTAGAACGGGACGGCCGCCGCCACCTTGGCCCCCGCCTGGGCGGCCAGCGTCAGGACGAACGCCCCGCCCATGCAGAATCCGACCACGCCGACCCGGTCGCCCTCGACGTCGTCCCGGCCCAGCAGGAAGTCCACCGCCCCGGACAGGTCCCTGGCGGCCCGGTCGACCGGGAGGCTCTGCATCAGCTGGCCGGCCTCGTCGGCGTCGTGGGTCGTGGTCCCGCCGTAGAGGTCCGGCGCCAGGGCGACGAAACCCTCGGCCGCGAAGCGGTCGACCAGGTCGGCGATGTGGGACGTCAGGCCCCACCACTCCTGGATGACGACCACGCCGGGCCCGCGCCCCGAAGCCGGGGTCTTCAGGTAGCCGTGGGCCTGGCCGCCGCTGCTGGGGAACGTGACGTTCTGGCGGGCGTTCTCCTCGCTCATGCCGTCAGTCCTGGGGGGCCAGGACCTTGTCCAGGCGGGAGTCGACGTCGGTCACCGAGTAGAGATTGCGCTCCAGCGTCTCGGTGAGCCACCGCTCGACCACGGCGCGGGTGTCGCCCTCGGGGAGGATGCCCCAGAGGTCGAGCAGGCCGTCCTGGACGACGGAAGCGGGCACGGAGACCTGGCCTTCCAGCTGGCGCCTGAAGGCGCTCACGGCCGCCTCTATGCGCTCGCCGGCGTCGGCGTCGTCAGGGTTGGTGGCGGAAACTTCGGTCGCTTCGGTCACTGTCTCAGAGTAGGTCAGGATCGGTGAATACCGGTTGACGCTTCTCGAAGTACGCCCGAACGGCCTCGACCTGGTTGGGGCTTCCGATGAGGGCGGCCATCTCGGCTGACTCGTCCTGGAACTGGCGGGCCCGGTCGACCCGTCCGGACCGGTCGAGCAGCCGCTTTCCGGCCCGGATGGCGTGGGGGTTGCGCCCGGCGATCTGGGCGGCCAGCTCCAGCGCCTCGGCCCGGGGGTCGTCGCTGACCCGGGTGGCCAGGCCGATGCGCACCGCCTCCTCGCCCGAGACCATCCGGCCGGTCCACACCAGCTCCTTGGCCACGTCCAGGGCCACCAGCCGGGGCAGCACCTCGGTGCCGGTCATGTCCGGGACCAGGCCCCAGCGGATCTCGAGCACCGACAGCTGGGCGTCGGGGGCCACGATGCGCAGGTCGGCGCCCAGGGCGACCTGCAGCCCGCCGCCGAGGGCCACCCCGTGCACCGCGGCGATCACCGGGACCGGCATCTCGGTCCAGGCATAGGCGGCCTGCTGGCCCAAGTTGGTGGGGCGCCCGTCGAGCCGACCGCCGAGGCCGCGGGTGGTACCGGCGCCCCGGTCGTCGCCGGCCATGCCCATGAACGCCTCGAAATCCAGTCCGGCGCAGAACCCCCGGCCTTCGCCGGAGAGCACCACGGCCCGCACCGACCGGTCGGCGGCCAGGCTGTCGCCGGTCTCGGCCAGGGCCTGGAACATGGCGCCGTCGAGGGCGTTGATCTTGTCCGGGCGGTTGAGCCGGACGTCGGCCACCCCGTCGGACACCGTCACCGTTACGCGTTCGGGCTGCGACATGGCTAGAACATTGGCAGATGCCTGGACTCAATGACGCCCTGACCGCCATCGTCGGCCCTTCGCAGGTGCTGGTCGACAACGACGTGCGAGCCCCCTACGAGGTCGACTGGACCCGACGCTTCCACGGCCCGGCGGCCGTGGTGGTGCGGCCCGGCTCCACCGCCGAGGTGGCCGCAGTGCTGGCCGAGTGCTCGGCGCAACGAACCCCGGTGGTGGTGCAGGGCGGCAACACCGGTCTGGTCGGCGGCGGGGTCCCGGCCCCCGAGTCCGCCGGCGGTCCCCGACCGGTGCTGCTGAGCACCACCCGTCTGGACAGCCTGGGGCCGGTGGACGAGGCGGCCGCCCAGGTGACCGCCGGAGCCGGGGTGACGCTGGCCCGGCTGCAGACGGCGGCGTCGGCCCGGGGTCTGGTGTTCCCGGTCGATCTGGCCGCCCGGGACAGCGCCACCGTCGGCGGCATGGTGGCCACCAACGCCGGAGGCCTGCACGTGCTGCGCTACGGCCCCATGCGCACGCAGGTGGTGGGGCTGGAGGCGGTGCTGGCCGACGGGACGGTGGTGTCCCGGCTGAGCGGCCTGATCAAGGACAACACCGGCTACGACCTGTCGCAGATGCTGATCGGCTCGGAGGGCACCCTGGCGGTGGTGACCGCCGCCCGCCTGAGGCTGGTCCCCGACCACCCCGAGCGGGTGGTGGCCCTGCTGGGCCTGCCCGGCACGGCCGAGGCCCTGGCCGCGGTCGAGACGGTCCGCCGGCGGGTCGAGGGGCTCCAGGCGGCCGAGATCTTCTTCGCCGAGGGCCTGGAGCTGGTCCGCTCGCACTCCGGCCTGGCCGCCCCTCTGGGCCGGCCCTGGCCGGCGTACCTCCTGCTGGAGTGCGCCGGGCTGACCGATCCCAGCGAGGCGTTCTTCGAGGCCCTGTCGGGGCTGGACCTGCCCGACGACGCCACCGCCGTGGCCGTGGACCCGGCCGGCCAGGCCCGGCTGTGGGCCTACCGGGAGCGCCACACCGAGGCCATCTCGTCCGTGGGCGTCCCCCACAAGCTGGACGTGACCCTCCCCCGGGGTCGGCTGGCCGAGTTCGAGGCGGCCGTCCGTCGGGTCGTCGGGGCGGCCGCCCCCGGATCCCGGCTGATCCTGTTCGGCCACGTGGGGGACGGGAACCTCCACGTCAACGTGATCGGCCCCCCGGCCGACGACGAATCGGTGGACGAGGCCGTCCTCGAGCTGGTGGCGTCCATGGACGGGTCGATCAGCGCCGAGCACGGCATCGGCCGGGCCAAGGCGGCCTGGCTGCACCTGTCCCGCTCCCCTTCGGAGCTGGCCGTGATGCGGGCCGTGAAGGCGGCGGTGGACCCGGCCGGCCTGCTGAACCCCGGCGTGCTGCTGGCCGGCTGAGGGCTGGTACCGTCCGGGCCGATGGCTTCCGACACCGATCTGGCGCTGCTCCCGGCCGGCCGACTGGCCGACATGATCCGCCGGCGGGAGCTGTCCAGCCGGGAGCTGCTGGAGCTGTACCTGGGACGGATCGACAGGCTCAACCCCCAGCTGAACGCGGTGGTCACCCTCGACGCCGAACGGGCCTACCGCGAGGCCGCCGCCGCCGACGAGCAGACCGCCCGGGGCGGGGCGACCGGCCCGCTGCACGGGCTGCCGATGACGGTCAAGGACGCCATCGAGGTGGCCGGCATGCGCTCGACGGGCGGCTCCCCGGCCCTCGCCGACCACATGCCGGCGGCCGACGCCCCGGTGGTGTCCCGCCTGCGGCGGGCCGGGGCCGTGGTGGTGGGCAAGACCAACGTGCCGGAATGGTCGGGCGACATCCAGACCTACAACGACGTGTTCGGTGTCACCAACAACCCGTGGGATCCGACCCTCACCCCGGGCGGCTCGTCGGGCGGCCCGGCCGCGTCTGTGGCAGCCGGGCTGACCGCGTTCGAGACCGGCACCGACATCGGCGGGTCCATCCGTATCCCGTCCAGCTTCTGCGGCATCTGCGGCCACAAGCCCAGCTTCGGCGTGGTCTCCCAGCGGGGCTACCTGGACCGGGTGGGCGGCGGGGTCGTGGACTCCGACATCAACGTCTTCGGCCCGCTGGCCCGCTCGGTCGACGACCTCGAGCTCCTGCTCGAGGTCATGGCCGGCCCCGACGACGAGGACGCGGTGGCGTGGCAGCTGACCCTGCCCCCGCCCCGTCATCGGGACCTGACGGGCTACCGGGTGGGGCTGTGGCTGGACGACCCGGCCTGCCCCGTCGACCGGGAGGCTCTCACCCTGCTGCGCCAGGCCGCCGACAGCCTGGCCGACGCCGGCGCCCGGGTCGAGGACGCCCGGCCACCGCTGGCCCTGGACCGGGTGGCGGCGCTGTTCACGTCCCTGCTGCTGGCCGCGGTGTCGGTGAGCCTGGAGCCGGCGGTGGGCGAGGCGCTGGCCGGCAACCACCGGGCCTGGCTGCAGGTGTCCGAGGAGAGGGCCGGCGTGCGGCGGGTGTGGTCCGAATGGTTCCGCCACTACGACGTGCTGCTCTGCCCGGTGATGCCGATGCTGCCGTTCCCCCACGACACCGACGGGACCATCGCCGACCGCTACGTCGTCATCAACGGCCGGTCCCGGCCGCAGTCGGAGACCCTCGCCTGGACCGGTCTGGTCGGCATGGCGTACCTGCCCTCGACCGTGGTGCCGGTGGGCCGGACCCCGGCGGGCCTGCCGGTCGGGGTCCAGGTGGTGGGCCCGTTCCTGGAGGACCGCAGCGCCCTTCACGTCGCCGGCCGGCTGGCCGAGCTGCGGGGCGGCGTTATACCCCCGAAGATCGCCACCTAATCGTCATCTGGCCGAAACCTGAACGCAACTTCCAGTGAAATTTGTCACTGCCGGTTGTGTTTGAATTTCACTCCGGGTTGGCTATCGTGTGCGGCCGAGAAACGACAAGGCCCCCGGGTGACCGTCCCAGAGACCGCCGGCAGGGAGCCAGAAGCCAACCTCCGCCCTTCCCTTTCCGGCGGAGGCCCGCGCTGGTCCGCATCTCCCCCCTTTCTTCCCTGCTCTGTGCGGAGCCGCCTGCGATCTAGGCCAGCGCGCTGACGAAAGGGTCACCCCGCTGTGCCAACAACCTGCAGTACCTGTCTGTCCCCTGATCCCGACGCGCCCGGGAAGCCGTCCCCGAGGTGGCGCCGCCGCCGGCCCGGACGGGTCTCCCGCTCGGCGGCGGTGGTCTCCGCCGTGCCGCTGGCGCTGCTCGGCGCGGCGGCCTTCGCCCAGTCCTCCGTACCCACCACCGCCCTCCCGGCCACCGCCGTGGCCCTGAGCGCGGCGTCGTCGCCGACCAGCGCTCCGGGCGTGGTCCAGGCCTTCGGCGACGCGTCCTACCTGGGATCGCCGGGATCGTCGACAGCCAAGCCGGTGGTGGGCATGGCCCCCACCCCCTCGGGGCACGGCTACTGGCTGGTAGCCGCCGACGGCGGCATCTTCAGCTACGGCGACGCCACCTTCTACGGCTCCACCGGCGGCCAGCACCTCAACCAGCCCATCGTCGGCATGGCCCCCACCGCCTCGGGGCACGGCTACTGGCTGGTGGCCGCCGACGGCGGCATCTTCAGCTACGGCGACGCCACCTTCTACGGCTCCACCGGCGGGGAGAAGCTGAGCGCCCCCATCGTGGGCATGGCCGCCAGCCCGACCGGCAACGGCTACTGGCTGGCCGCCGCCGATGGCGGGGTGTTCAGCTACGGCGACGCCGGGTTCCACGGGAGCGCCTCGCCGGAAGCCGGGGGCACCCAGGTCACGGCGGTGGCACCCACCCCGAGCGGTGGCGGCTACTGGCTGGCCACAGCCCCCACCCCGCCGCCTCCTCCCACCGCCGTGCAGGCTGCGTCGGGTCCCAGCGGGACCGACCTGGGCGCCTTCGGTGTCACCTGCTACGACAACTCCGGGACCACCGCCAGCGGCGCCTACACCAGCGGCCAGACGGTGGCCGTGGACCCGTCGGTGATACCCCTCGGCACGCACATCTGGATCGCCGGCGTCGGCGAGAGGATCGCCCAGGACACCGGCGGCGCCATCAAGGGCCACCGGCTGGACATCTGGGAGCCGACCTACCAGGACTGCGTCAACTGGGGGTACCAGAACCGGGACGTGTGGCGGCAGGGCTGACCGGTCCGGCCCGGGCGGACCGGCCGCCCGCAGGAGAACGTCGGGCCGCCTCTTAGGCTGAGGCCGTGAGGTTCGACGCCCTGCTGCTGCTGTCGTTCGGCGGACCCGAGGGTCCCGAGGACGTGAGACCGTTCCTGGCCAACGTCCTCCGGGGCCGGCCGGTCCCGCCGGAGCGGGTCCGCCAGGTGGAGGAGAACTACCTGCGCTTCGGGGGCCGCAGCCCCATCAACGACCAGAACCGGGCCCTGCTCTCCGCCCTCCGGGAGCGGATGGACCGCCCGGTGTACTGGGGCAACCGCAACTGGCATCCATACCTGGCCGACACGCTCGCCCGCATGCGTGATGACGGGGTCGGCCGGGCCGCGGTGCTGGCCACGTCCGCCTATTCGTCCTACAGCGGCTGCCGCCAGTACATCGAGGACATGGAACGGGCCCGGGCCGAGGTCGGCCCGGGCGCCCCCGGCCTGGTGAAGCTCCGCCCGTTCTTCGACCACGCCGGCTTCGTCGGCCCGCTGGCCGACGGGCTGGCCCGGGCCGTCGCCGCCGCCGGGCCGGACGCCCCGGTCCTGATGTCGGCCCACAGCATCCCCGAGTCCATGGCCGCCACCTGCGATTACCAACGCCAGCTGGCCGACACCGCGGCCCGGGTGGCGGCGGCCGCCGGGGTGGAGGCGACCCGTGTGCGGCTGGTGTACCAGAGCCGGTCGGGCTCCCCGCAGCAGCCGTGGCTGGGCCCGGACGTGGTGCAGGCCATCGGGGAGCTGCCGGCGGCCACGGGGGCGGTGGTGGTGGCCCCCATCGGGTTCGTCTCGGACCACATGGAGGTGGTGTACGACCTCGACGTCCAAGCCGCCGAGGCGGCCGGGGCCCGGGGGATCCGCTTCGTGCGCAGCGCCACTCCGGGCACCGCCCCGGCGTTCGTGAGCATGGTCGCCGACCTGGTCGACGAGCTCGAGGCGTCCGGCGGCGTGCCGCAGTGGTGTTGGCCGGGATGCTGCCCGCCCCCGCCGGCGAGCCGCGGCGCGCTCCCCTCCTGACCCCGACGCCGGGGATCGGGCGGGCCGGGCGCTACTCCGAGGTGTCCATCCGGCGGAACCCCTCCGCCAGCGTCCCGTCGGGCAGGCCACCGGCGCGGGCCTGCTCGGTGAGCCAGCCCCGCATCCACTCCTCCAGCCGGCCGTCGCGGTCGGTCTCCTGGCTGACGTGGGCCCGCAGGGCGGCCAGCTTCTTGTCGAAGGTGGCGGTCACGTCGACCCACACGTTCGGGTTCGGGGTTCCCATCATCCACACCTCCGACACCACATGGCGGCCGAACCCGCCGGCCAGCAGCTCCGGGAAGGTGTAGGGGTTGCGGGCGTCGGGGTACACGGCGCACAGCGTGGCCTCGCCGGCGGCCAGGTGATCCGGGTGACTGGCGAAAATGCGGTCGTAGTTGCGTTCCGGGGACTGGCACACCACCCGGTCGGGCTTCACCTGCCGTATCACCCGGGCCAGGTCCCGGCGCAGGTCCATCGACACCTCGAGCCGCCCGTCCGGGTAGCCCAGGAACG
The DNA here is from genome assembly GCA_035702985.1 of Acidimicrobiales bacterium. Classification (GTDB taxonomy): domain Bacteria; phylum Actinomycetota; class Acidimicrobiia; order Acidimicrobiales; family Palsa-688; genus JAKAXG01. The sequence goes on along the minus strand of DASSZD010000115.1, from coordinate 56,600 downwards.
CCACCTCGCTCACTCCGACGGCGGCCGCCGCCGCGGTCTGCTCGGCCCGGCGCAGGCCCGGCATGTCCTCCCGGGGCACCCCGTCGTCGAACCCGCCGGCGTCACCGTCGGTGACCACGCAGTAGGCCACCTCCGCCCCGGCCGAGGTCCAGGCGGCCACCGAGCCGGCCGCGCCGAAGTCGATGTCGTCGGGGTGGGCGGCGATGACGAGGATGCGCGACGCAGTCATGGCTCCGGAAGGTACCGGGACCCGGCGGTTATTGTGGGACCTGCCGGGCTGACCAGATGGGAAGGGCTTGAAGGCCCCAGCCTGGGGGATCCCGCTTCAGGCGCGCGCGTCCTCCCTTTTTTCCCATGGACAAAGCTAGGAGCCACATTGGCTGACACCACCACTTCCGTTCCCCCCTATCGCGTAGCCGACATCAACCTGGCCGACTTCGGCCGCCGGGAGATCAACCTGGCCGAGGTCGAGATGCCCGGGCTCATGTCGCTGCGCCGGGAGTACGCCGACGAGCGGCCCCTGGCCGGGGCCCGCATCACCGGTTCGCTGCACATGACGGTGCAGACCGCCGTCCTGATCGAGACCCTGGTGGCCCTGGGCGCCGAGGTGCGCTGGGCGTCGTGCAACATCTTCTCCACCCAGGACCACGCCGCGGCGGCCATCGCGGCGGCCGGCATACCGGTGTACGCGTGGAAGGGGGAGACGCTCGAGGAGTACTGGTGGTGCACCGAGACGGCCCTGCGCTGGCCGGACGGTCAGGGCCCCAACATGATCCTCGACGACGGCGGGGACGCCACCCTGCTGGTCCACCTGGGGGCCGAGTGCGAGCGGGACGCCAAGGTGCCAGAGCTCGGGCCGGAGGACTCGGAGGAGTACGGGGTCATCCTGTCGGTCCTCAACCGCACGCTGCGCGAGGACGGCAAGCTGTGGACCCGGATGGCCGAGGGCATCAAGGGCGTGACGGAGGAGACCACCACCGGGGTGCACCGCCTGTACCAACGCCACGAGCGGGGCGAGCTGCGCTTCCCGGCGATCAACGTCAACGACTCCGTCACCAAGTCCAAGTTCGACAACCTCTACGGCTGCCGCCACTCACTGGTGGACGGCATCTTCCGGGCCACCGACGTGATGATCGCCGGCAAGGTGGCCGTGGTGTTCGGCTACGGCGACGTCGGCAAGGGATGCGCCCAGTCCCTCCGCGGCCAAGGGGCCCGGGTCATCATCACCGAGATCGACCCGATCTGCGCCCTGCAGGCGGCCATGGAGGGCTACCAGGTCCTGACCCTGGACGACGTGGTGGAGACCGCCGACATCTTCGTCACCGCCACCGGCAACCGGGACATCGTCACCGCCGAGCACATGTCCCGGATGAGGCACAACGCCATCGTGTGCAACATCGGCCACTTCGACAACGAGATCGACATGGCCGGCCTGGCCCGCATCCCGGGGATCAAGAAGACCCAGATCAAGCCCCAGGTCGACTCCTGGGACTTCCCCGACGGGCATTCGGTGATAGTCCTGGCCGAGGGCCGGCTGGTCAACCTGGGCTGCGCCACCGGCCATCCCAGCTTCGTGATGTCGTCGTCGTTCACCAACCAGGTGCTGGCCCAGATCGAGCTGTTCACCCGGACCGAGGAGTACCCGGTGGGGGTGTACGTCCTGCCCCGCCGCCTGGACGAGAAGGTGGCCCGGCTGCACCTGGAGAAGCTGGGCGTGAAGCTGTCGCAGCTCAGCGAACGGCAGGCCGGGTACCTGGGCGTGCCGCTCGAGGGGCCGTACAAGCCGGACCACTACCGGTACTGAGGGGCGGGCGGTGGCGGGTCCGATCGGCGCCTATCCGGGCACGTTCGACCCGCCCACCGTGGCCCACCTGGCCGTGGCCGAGGCGGCCCGGCGGCAGGCCGGCCTCAGCCGGGTGGACCTGGTGGTGTCCCGCCGGCCGCTCGGCAAGGCTCCCGAGGTGCCGTCGTTCGAGGACCGGCTGGCCGTCCTCTCGGCGGTGGCCGCCGGGCGCCCCTGGCTGGGCATCGAGGTCAGCGACGGGCGCCTGATCGCAGACGTGTGCCGGGGCTACGACACGGTGATCATGGGTCTCGACAAGTGGCACCAGGTGACGGACCCGGCCTGGTACGGGGATTCCGAAGCAGCCCGGGACGCGGCGGTGGCGTCGCTCCCGCCGGTCCTGCTGGCCCTGCGGGCCGGCAGCCCGCCGCCGTCGTCGCTCACCCCGACCACCCGGGTGCTGCAGGTGGGCGACGAGCACCTGGAGGTGTCGTCCACGATGGCGCGAGCCGGGCGGCGGGAGTGGATGCTCCCCGAGGCGGCCCGCTTCGACATCGACACCGGGGCGTGGAGCGACCCGGAGCGCTACCTGCGGGCCCGTCATGCCGGGACCTCCACAGCCGGGACGGCTAGCCTCTCGCCGATGCCCGCTGCAACCGACTCTTCCGAGGAGTGACACTTATCTACTCGGCCGCCGCGCTGCTGGTGCTGGCCCAGATCCTCGGGATCTACGCCCTGGTCACCCGCAAGGCGGACTTCGTCTTCGCAGTGCTGATGGCGGCCATCCTGGTGTGCGCGGTCGTGCTCGGCGGCTACGGGCTCTACCACCGGATCCACTAGCGCCGGGACCGGCAGCGGCGCTGCCAACGGGCCGGTCTATCGGCCGACCGCGGCCACCGTGGCGCCGGTCAGGCGGGCCAGGTCGGCCGGTGCAATCTCCAGTTCGAGTCCCCTCCGGCCGGCGCTGACGTAGATGGTGGGCCAGCGTTGCGCTCCGGCGTCGAGCACGGTGGGCAGCCGGCGCTTCTGGCCCAGGGGGCTGATCCCGCCCACCACGTAACCGGTCAGGCGCTCCGCCTCGGCCGGATGGGCCATGGCCGCCCTGCGGGCGCCCATGGCGGCGGCCAGCGCCTTGAGGTCCAGCTCCCCCGACACCGCCACGACGGCCACGGTGGGGCGGGTGTCGACCAGCACCACCAGCGTCTTGAACACCCGGTCGGGGTCCAGGCCGAGAGCCTCGGCGGCCTCGGTCCCGTAGGACGGGGCGTCGGGATCGTGGTCGTAGCGGTGGACGCGGAACTCGACCCCGGCCCGGGCCGCGACGGTCACCGCCGGGGTGGGGCCGGAGGCCGGGCTCATCGGTCCCTCCGGCGAGCCGGCCGGGGAACCGGCCCTGGCAGCAGGACTGCGCCGGCCATGGCCGACCCGGAGGGTTCAGCGCCCCTTGAAGTCGGGGGTGCGCCGCTCCAGGCTGGCGCGGGTCCCCTCGGCAAAGTCCTCGGTGACCCGCAGGCGGACCTGCTCGGCGTCCTCCCGCTCGGTTACGCGGGCCACCTCGTCGGCCAGGTGGCCGCGCATGGTCTGGCGGATGGACCGCACGGCCAGGGGGGCCGACCCGGCGATCTCGGCGGCCAGCGCCCGGGCCTCGCGGCGCACGTCGGCCAGGTCGACCAGCCGGTCGCACAGGCCCCGCTGGAAGGCCTCCTCCCCCGGCACCCGCCGGCCGGTGTAGAGCATCTCGAGGGCGAATTGCTGGCCGACGATCGGCGCCAGGGTGACGCTCAGCCCGAAGCCCTGGTGGAAACCCAGGCGGGCGAAGTTGGCGGCGAAGCGGGCCTCCGGGGCGGCCACCCGGAAATCGGCGGAGCAGGCCACCCCCAGGCCGCCGCCGATGGCCGCCCCCTGCACCGCGGCCACGACGGGCAACGGGGCCCGGAACAGCCGGACGGCCTCGTGGTAGAGGCTGGCCGCCCCCTCCTCCGGCAGCGACTCGGCGTCGCTCTCGTTGTGGAAGTCGGCGCCGGCGCAGAAGTGCTTGCCTTCCGAGCAGAGGACCACGGCCCGGCCGGAGCCGGCGGCCACCGCCTCGTAGGCGTCGGCCAGGCTGCGGATGAGGGTCGCGTCGAAGAAGTTGTTGGGAGGGCGGTGGATCTCCACCTCGGCCACGAAGTCGTCACCGAGCTCCACGCTGACGTCACCGAACTGCTGAGCCACTCTTCTCCCTCCGTGCCCGGCCGTCGCGGCCTCCGGAAGAGGCGAACCTAGCCGCTCGGGCCGCGGGCCGGTCAGGGACGCAGCCCGGCCAGGCGCCGGACGGCCTCGTCGAGGATGTCCGGCTTCTTGCAGAAAGCGAAGCGCACCAGCGGTGTCGGCGCCCGCGGGTCGGAGTAGAAGGCGGCGGCGGGCACCGCCACCACGCCGCAGCGGGCCGGCAGGTCCCGGCACAGCCCGGCCCCGTCCAGGTACCCGAGGGGACCGGTGTCGACCACCACGAAGTACGTCGCGGCGGGCACGTGCACGGCGAAGCCGGCGGCGAACAGCCCGGCGCACAGGCGGTCGCGTTTCTCCCGCAGCGACCACGCCGCCGATGCGAAGAAGGCGTCCGGTAGGCGCAACCCCAGGGCCACCGCCGGCTGGAACGGTGCCCCGTTGACGTAGGTCAGGAACTGCTTCACCGTGCGCACCGCCGCCACCAGGGCGGGCGGGCCGGTCACCCAGCCGACCTTCCAGCCGGTGAAGGAGAAGGTCTTGCCGGCGCTGGACACGGTCAGGGTGCGCTCCGCCATCCCAGGCCGGGTGGCCAGCGGCACGTGCTGGCCGTCGAAGACCAGGTGCTCGTACACCTCGTCGGTCACCACGATCAGGTCGTTGTCCACGCAGATACGGGCGATGGCGTCGAGCTCCTCGACGGAGAACACCTTGCCGGTCGGGTTGTGGGGGGTGTTGAGCAGGAGCAGCCGGGTCCGGGGGGTGACGGCGGCGGCCAGCTGGGCCGGATCGAACGACCAGTCCGGCGGCTGCAGGGGCACGGCCCGGCGCTGGGCCCCGGCCAGGGCGATGGCCGCGGTGTACGAGTCGTAGAACGGCTCGAACGTCAGCACCTCGTCGCCGGTCTCGCACAGGGCCAGGACGGCGGCGGTGACGGCCTCGGTGGCCCCGGCCGTCACCAGCACGGCGGTGTCGGGGTCGACCTCGATGCCGTAGAACCGCTTCTGGTGCTCGGAGATGGCCTGCCTGAGCTCGGCGGTACCCGGGCCGGGCGGGTACTGGTTGGCGCCGTCGCGGATGGCCCGGATGGCGGCCTCGGCCACCTCGGCGGGCCCGTCGGTGTCGGGGAAGCCCTGCCCCAGGTTGATCGACCCGGTGGCGGCGGCCAGGGCCGACATCTCGGCGAAGATCGTGGTGCCCAGCCCCTGCAGGCGCGCCGCCAGGTACGGCATTCGGCGGGCCGGGGGGGTTCCGGTCGGAAGATCGTCCACCCGAGCACGGTAGGTCGTGCCGGCCGCCCCCGCTACGCCGCATTCCGCACCCGAACCGCCACGGAAAGTGGCGAAAGCGGGTCTGCACCTTTTGGTGGCCGCCGACCGCCGACTAACGTCACCCCTCGTCTTGTTTCGCCTTGCGGAGCTTGTGCGAGCCAACTCCTCGATCGGGATGGTCGGAGTCGGTCTCGCGAAGCGGACGATGGCCGGCCTGAGCGTCGCCGTTGTCTCGCTCGGCGCGTCCGTCTACCCGGTGGCCCCGGCCGCCGGCGCCGATCAGATCGGAACGGCAAAAGCGCAGGTCAGCGCCCTGCAGGCCCAGGTGGTGGCCAGCGCCGGGCGGATCCGACAGCTGACCCTCGCCTACCAGGAGGCCAACACCCGGGCCGGGGTCCTGGCCCAGCAGGTGGCTTCCGACAAGGCCCAGCTGGCCGCCCTGCAGGGCCGGGTGGACGCCACCCGGCGCACCCTCCGCCAGGAGGCCATCCTGGGCTACACCGGCGCCACGGTGGAGCCCACCAACGTGGTGGGCACCCACTCGGCCACCGGCGACCCGGTGGTCAGGGCCGAGTACCTGCAGGTGGCCGCCGGCGACATCTCCAATACCGTCGACCGCTACCGGACCCAGGCGGCGCAGCTGGCGTCGGCCGAGTCCGCCCTGGCCACCGAGGAGCGGGCCGCCTCCCAGGCGGTCGCCAGCACCGACTCCGCCCGCAACCAGGCCCTGACCCAGGCGTCGGCGGTCCAGACCCAGCTCCAGCAGGTCCAGGGCCGCTTGAACCAGCTGATCGCCGCCCAGGCCGCCGCCGAGGCCGCCCGGGCGGCGGCCGCCCAGGCCGCGGCCCAGGCCGCCACGGCCGCCCGGCCGGCGGCCCCCGCCCCTCCCCCCAGCCCGGCGCCGCCCACCCAGGGCCTGCCGGTCAACGACGGCCTGATCAGCGTGGTGCGCACGGTCGTGGCACCGACCCCGGCCCCCACCCCGGCGCCGGCCTCCACCGGGGGCGGCGCCGGCGGGGTGTGGTTGCAGCTGCGCCAGTGCGAGTCGGGGGACAACTACCAGGCCAACACCGGCAACGGCTTCTACGGGGCCTACCAGTTCAGCCCGTCCACCTGGACCGGGATGGGATATCCGGGGCGGCCCGACCTGGAACCGCCGGCCATGCAGGACCAGGCCGCTCAGCGCCTGCAGGCCCAGTCCGGCTGGGGTCAGTGGCCGGCCTGCTCCGCCGCCCTCGGCCTGCACTGACCCGGATCGGATCCCGCCTCCGGCCGGCCGGCCCGACCGCCGTCGGATCCCGCCGGGCAGGTAGCGTGGGCGGCGACCATGACCGGATCCGCCCCCGCCGACGAACCGCTGGACCCGTTCGACTGCCCCCGCTGCGGGGCGACGGTGACGGAGCGGTTCTGGGGGCCGTGCACGCCGTGCCGGTCGCAGCTCAGCGCGGCGTTCGACCGGGCCGGCGGCGGGGCGGCCGAGGTGGAGGTGGCGGCCACCCGCTTCGAGCCGGCCATGCACGTGGTGCCCAACCACGTGGCGACCAAGGACTGACCACCCGTCCGGGACGGCTGAGTTGACCCGCCGGCTCATCCTGGCGTCGGCGTCGCCGGCCCGTCGCTTCCTGCTCGAGTCCGCCGGGCTGCGCCCGGAGGTCCTGGTCAGCCACGTCGCCGAGGACGGCGTCGACCACCTGGACCCGGCCCGGGCGGTGGTCGAGCTGGCCCGGCGCAAGGGCCGGGCGGTGGCCCAGCAGATCGGGTCGGGGCCGGCCCCGCTCATCGTGGCGTGCGACTCCATGCTCGAGTTCGACGGGCAGGCGTGGAGCAAGGCCGGCTCCGCCGAGGAGGTGGTGGAGCGGTGGAAGCGCCTGCGCGGCTCCCGGGGCCTCCTGCACACCGGTCATTTCGTGCTGGACCTGGCCACCGGCGGTGACGCCGCCGAGGCCGACACCGCGGTGGTGCACTTCGGGCGGCCGACCGACGCCGAGATCGCCGCCTACTCCCGCACCCCCGAGTCCCTGCAGGTCGCCGGGCCCTTCACCCTGGAGGGCCGCTCGGCGCCGTGGATCGATGCCATCGAGGGCAATTACGGAACCGTCACCGGCATCTCGCTGCCCGTCCTGCGCCGGCTGCTGAACCGGCTCGGCACCGACCTGGTGGACCTGTGGTCATGAAGATCGGCACCCTGGCGGTGGACCCGCCGGTGGTGCTGGCCCCCATGGCCGGTGTCACCAACCCGGCCTTCCGCCAGCTGTGCCGGGAGTTCGGGCCCGCCATCTTCGTGAGCGAGATGATCACCGCCCGGGCGGTGATCGAACGCAACGACAAGACCATGCGGATGGTCGCCCCCGGCCCGGGCGAGAAGCCCCACAGCGTGCAGTTGTACGGGGTGGACCCGGCGGTGATGGACGCCGCGGTGCGCTTCCTGGTCGGCGAGGTGGGGGTGGACCACATCGACCTGAATTTCGGCTGCCCGGCCCCCAAGGTGACCCGCAAGGGCGGCGGGGCGGCCCTGCCCGCCCATCCGGTGCTGTACCGCCGGGTGGTCGGTGCCGCCACCCGGGCCGCCGACCGGGAGGGCGGGGTACCGGTCACGGTCAAGATGCGTATGGGCCTCGACGACGCCACCGAGACGGCCGTGGAGGCCGGCGTCATCGCCGAGGAGGAAGGGGCGGCCGCCGTCACCCTCCACGCCCGCACCGCCGAGCAGCGGTACTCGGGCACCGCCCGCTGGGAGGCCATCGGCCGGCTCAAGGAGGCGGTCGGGTCCATCCCGGTGCTGGGCAACGGCGACATCTGGGAGGCGGCCGACGCCATCGAGATGCAGCGGCGCACCGGTTGCGACGGCGTGGTGATCGGGCGGGGCTGCCTGGGGCGGCCCTGGCTGTTCGCCGACCTGGAGGCGGCCTACCGGGCGGCCGGCCCCGGCGGGGGCCGGGCGGAGCGGCCACCGTCGTGGCATCCGGATCTGGGGCGGGTGGCGGCGGTCATGCTCCGCCACGCCCGGCTCCTCGTCGCCTACCACGGTGGACCGGGAGGGGTGCGGGACTTCCGCAAGCACACCGGCTGGTACCTGACCGGTTTCCCGGTCGGCTCGGCCGTCCGCCGGGACCTCAACCAGGTGGCCAGCCTGGCCGAGCTGGAGGACCGGCTGGCCGGCCTGGACCCGGCCCTGACCCGCACGGAGGAGTCCGCCCGCCTCCCCCGCGGGCACACCGACGGCCCCCGCCCGGTCGCCCTCCCCCACCGCTGGCTGGAGAACCGCGACGACCCGGCCCCACCGGCCGGGGCCGAGGTGGTGGTTTCTGGCGGCTGACGACCCCGGCCAACAGACTGTGGGCATGGACTTCCCCGACATGATGAACCTGGAGGAGCGGGGCCCCGACTCGCTGATCGGCCGCGGGCCGAGCTACCCGTGGGGAGGGCTGTACGGGGGGCAGATCGTGGCCCAGTCCCTGGTCGCGGCGGCCTCCACCGTGGACCCGCAGTACCGGGTCCACTCCCTGCACGCCTACTTCATCCGTCGGGGGGACTCGGACGAACCGATCCGTTTCGACGTGGACCGGCTGCGCAACGGGCGCAACTTCGTCACCCGGGCGGTGGTCGCCCGCCAGTCGCGCGGCGCCATCTTCCACATGTCGGCGTCCTTCTCGTCCACGCCGGCCGACCGCTACCTGCAGCCCTCCCCCTTCCCCGACGTGCCGCCCCCCGACCGGGTCGCCGACGGCTCCTGGGCCAAGATGATGGAGCGCCGGCACATCATCGACGTGGACGGCCGGTCCACCGCCTGGTTGCGGGTACCGGGGGCGCCCGCCGACGACCCGGTGGTGGCGGCCGCCGCCCTGGCGTTCATGTCCGACGACCTGGCCACCGACTGCGTCCGCTCGCAGCAGCAGGCCGCCGACGGGGTCACCGGGCGGCACTGGGGCGGGATCAGCCTGGACCACGCCATCTGGTTCCATCACCCGGTGACCGGGAACGACTGGCAGTTGCACGACTTCCGGTGCGAGGGCCTGGGCACGCCCCGGGGGCTGGCCAAGGGCCAGGTCTTCGCCTCCGACGGGACCCACCTGGCGACGGTGGCGCAGGAGGTGCTGCTCCGGCCGGTCACCCCGCCGGCCTGACCGAGGGGATCCTCGGGCGTCGACGCCGTTGTTTAGGGTGACCCCTCATGGATCTGCTCCAGGCCCTGACGACCACCGGCGCGGTGCGGGACTTCAGCCCGGCCCCGGTGCCCGACGAGACCGTGTACCGCATCCTGGAGGCCGCCCGCTTCGCCCCGAGCGGCGGTAACCGCCAGGCCTGGCGGCTCGTGCTGGTCAAGGACCGGGACAAGCGGCGGCGGCTCCGGGACCTGTACCTGGTCGGCTGGTACGAGTACCTGGCCGCCCGGGCCGCCGGACTCACCCCGTGGGCCCCGCTGACCGACCGCGACCGGGAGGTGCAGGCCATGGCCCGGGCGGCGGAGATGAAGCCGCCGGCCGGTGACCCGGGCGGGATGGCCGAGAACCTGGACCGGGTGCCGGTACTCCTGGTCCTGCTGGCCGACCTGCGGGGGCTGGCCGCTGTGGACCGCGACGCCGACCGCTACACCATGGTCGGGGGGGCCTCCGTCTACCCGTTCGCCTGGAGCATCCTGCTGGCCGCCCACGAGGCCGGCCTGGGCGGGGTGATCACCACCATGCTGGTGCGCAGCGAGCCCGAGGTGCTGGACCTGCTCGGCGTCCCCGAGGGGTGGGCGCTGGCCGCGGCCCTGGCGCTGGGCTTCCCGGCCGGGCCCCGCCCGACCCGGCTCCGGCGGGCCGGTCCCGAGCAGTTCACGACGGTCGACGGGTTCGACGGCCCCGAGCTGGGCCGGCCCACCATCGTGGTGTAGCGGGCCGGCCCGGCCGGGTCAGGCGGCCAGGCCGGCCATCACCGCCAGGCCCAGGGACAGGCCCCGGTCGTCGCCGACCAGGCCCTCCTTCATGCGGTTCATCATGTAGGCGAACGTGGCCCGCCGCTCCATGTCCACCACGATCACCGAGCCGCCGTAGCCGCCCCAGTAGCAGGCCCGGCCGGACTCGTTGATGGGCATCAGCTCCGACGGCAGGCCGTATCCCATGCCGAAGCGCAGGGGCACGCCGAGGACCAGATCCATGCCGTCGGCCTGCTCCTCCAGCACCCGTTCGACGCCGGCCTCGGACAGGAACGTCTTCCCGCCGAGGGTCCCGCCGTTGGCCATGATGGCCTGCACGGTGGCCACCGACCGGGCGTTGCCGTGGCCGCCGGCGGCGGGGATCTCGGCCCGCCGCCACCCTTCGGTCCACACCGCGCTGACGTCGAGCGGCGGGTTCATCAGGGTGCGCAGGGCCATGGGGGGCAGGTCCCCGCCCTCGGGGATGGAGATGGGCGGGGGCGGGATCACGTCGGACACCCGGCCGAAGTCGGCCGGGTCAAGCCCGATGTGGAAGTCGGCGCCGAGAGGCTCCGCCACCTCGGACCGGAAGAACCGGCCCACCGTCTGGCCGGTCACCCGCCGGAGCACCTCCCCCACCAGGTAGCCCTGGGTGATGGCGTGGTAGCCCGAAGCGGTCCCCGGCTCCCACCACGGCTCCTGGGCGGCCAGCAGCGAGGTGCACTTGTCCCAGTCGTAGAGGTCCTCGATGGTGATGGGCTCCGCCCATCCGGGCAGCCCGGCGGTGTGGCCCAGCAGGTGGCGGACCAGCACCCGGTCCTCCTTGCCGGCGGCGGCGAACTCCGGCCAGTACCGCGACACCGGGGCGTCGAGGTCCAGTTGGCCGGCGTCGGCCACCATGAGGGCGCACAGGGCGGTCATGGTCTTGGTGGTCGACCACACGTTGGTGATCGTGTCCCGCTCCCAGGGGACGGTCCGGTCCCCGTCGGCCCAGCCGCCCCACAGGTCCACCACCAGCTCCCCGTCGATGGTCACCGCCACCGAGGCGCCCACATCATCGCCCCGCTCCAGGCTGGCGGCCAGAAGGTCCCTGACCGTCCCGAACCGTGCGTCGCAGGTTCCGTGCACTTCCGCTTTCATGGTTGACCCCCGGTCGTGGTTGCAGAGGACAGAACATAGGCCGGACCCCGCCCCAGCAGGCCGGCCAGGCCGGGATCGGCCCGGTCGACGGCGTCGTTCCAGGCGAACCAGCGGACCTGTTGGCTCTCCCCCTGGGGGGGCCGGGGGGTGTCGTCCCCGGCGACCACCAGCACGTAGCGGAGATCCAGATGGGTGTGGCCCGAGCCGCCGGGGTGGACATCGAGGTGGGCGAGCGGGGGGTTCCGGCTCCACGGCTCGAACTCCAGGCCTGTCTCCTCCTCGGCCTCCCGCCGGGCCGCCTCCCACGGGGTCTCGCCGGCCTCGAGGTGGCCACCGGGCTGCAGCCACATCCCCAGCCGCTTGTGCAGGTGCAGCAGGACCCCGCCCGGGCCGGTGACCACCGCCGAGCCGGTCACGTGGGTCGGGTCGGCGTCACGCTCGAAGGGCCGCTCCAGCCGGCCCAGGGCCACCAGCATGCGGTGCCGGGACCGGGCCTCGCGCCCGTCGACCGGGCGGCGGGCGGCCACCGCCCGGACGACGTCGGCCAGCAGGTCGGTCACCGGTCGGCCGGCCCGGGCGGGGGCGGGAGCAGGCCCGGGCGGCGCCCGGTGACGTTGCCGTGCCGGTGACGGCTCTCGCTGACGGCCTGCTCGCGGGCCCACCGCAGCACCTCCCGGTCCGGGTCGGCGGCCACCGCCACGGTGTCCACCCACACCCCGGTTCCGGCGGCCTGGCGACGGGCCCCGTCGGCGGGGTCCAGCAGCCGCAGCTTGTCGAAGCGGTCGGGGTCGGCCTTGGCCGGGGTCTCGACCACCTCCACGTCCACCCCCACCGCGGCGGCCGCGGCCCGGGCCCGGGCGGCGTCCTCCGGGCTGCCGCCGTGGAGGGCGACGCGCCCCAGGGGCCGCAGCCGGAACACGTTGGACTCGGCCTGCAGACCGGTGGGGTCGGCGGGGCGGGCCTGGCGCTGCCAGGCCGCCCGGTAGGTCGCCTCCAGGCGCCCGACGTCGCCGGCCGGACCGGCGGCCGCCGGCCAGGTGCCCAGGCTGGCCACGTAGTGGGGTCCCCCGGCCTTGGCGCCGGGGCCGACGACCGATCGCTTCCAGCCGCCGAAGGGCTGGCGTCCCACCACCGCCCCGGTGATGCCCCGGTTGACGTAGAGGTTCCCGGCGTGGACCCCCGCCCGCCAGTGCTCGACCTCCGCCGGGTCCAGGGCCTGCAGCCCGGCGGTGAGCCCGTAGGCGGGGGCGTTCTGGATGGCCAGGGCCCGGTCCAGGTCGGCCGCCCGCATCACCCCCAGCACCGGGCCGAAGCACTCGGTGAGATGGAACGGGGAACCCGGTTCCACTCCCACCTTGACCCCCGGGCTCCACAGGTAGCCGTCCCGGTCCAGCCGGCGGGGCTCCACCAGCCACCGCTCCCCTGCCTCCAGGCGGGTGAGGGCGTCGGCCAGCGGCCCCTCGGGCGGCCTGATCAGCGGGCCCATGGCCGTGGTCGGCGAGGCGGCGGGCCCCACCCTGAGGCTGGCCACGGCGTCACCCAGGCGACGCAGGAAGCGCCCGTCGTCGAACACCCGGTCCTCCAGGACGGCCAGGCTGGCGGCCGAGCACTTCTGGCCGGCGTGGCCGAAGGCCGAGTGCACCAGGTCGGCGATGGCCTGATCGGGATCGGCCGTGGCGGTGACCACGATGGCGTTCTTGCCGCTGGTCTCGGCGTGCAGGTCCAGGTCGGGGCGCCAGCCGAGGAACATCCGGGCGGTATCCCACGAACCGGTGAGGATCACCGCGTCCACATCCGGCGAGGTGATCAGAAGCCGGCTGGCGTCGCCGTCGGCACACGGCACGAACTGCAGCGCCCCGGGCGGGATGCCGGCGTCCCACAGCACCCGGGCCAACTCGGCGGCCACCGCCACCGATTCGGGCGCCGGCTTCAGTATGACCGTGTTGCCGGCGGCCAGGGCGGCCAGGACCCCGCCGGCGGGGATGGACAGCGGGAAGTTCCACGGGGAGGCCACGACCACGGTGCCGTAGGGCCGGAAGCCCGAGGCCGGGTCCGGGATGTGCCCGGCGTAGTAGGTGGCGAAGTCGACCGCCTCGGACACCTCGGGGTCGCCCTCGCGCACCGTCTTGGCCGAGTCCACGGCCATGACGGCCAGCAACCGGCCCCGGGCCCGGGCCAGACCGGCGCCGGCCCGGCGCAGGAGGCGGCGCCTCTCCTCCACCGGCATCGCCGCCCAGCTGTCCTGCCCGGCCCGGGCGGCGGCGATGGCGGCGCCGACCGTGTCGGGCCCGGCCGACGCCCACCGGTAGGCAGGGCGGTCCGGTCGGCTGGGGTCCACCCCGTCCCGGTCGGCTGGTTCCGGGCCGGGCCTTCCGTCGACCACCGGCCGGTACTCGGGCAGGCCGTCTGCGCCGACCCGGCGGAGGTGGCCGGCCATCCACTCCCGGTTGGCGGCCGGGGTGAAGTCGGTGTCGGGTTCGTTGCGGAAACCGGCGGCGGCCCCCGACCGGCCGCCGGGGGGCGTGTCGGTCACCGGCGCGGCCTCCTCGGCCCGGCGGTCCTGGGCCCGGCGGCTGGCCGGCAGGTGGCCGGGGCGGCGGCTGTCGTGCACCGCCTGCCGGAACCGGTCGGCCTCGGAGCGCCAGGCGGGTGATCCGAGGGTCATCCCGAACTGGTGGGCCAGGAAGTTCTCCGCCCCGCTGTTCTCGTCCAGGCGCCGCACCAGGTAGGCGATGGCCGCCTCCAGGTCGGACCGGTCGACGATGGGGGCGTACAGCAGCAGGGACCCGAACCGCCCGGCCACCGCCTCGGCCACCGCCGGTGACATCCCCTCGAGCATCTCGAACTCCACCCGGTGCCGCTGGCCGGTCGCCTCGGCCGTCTCGGCCGCCCAGGCGATCTCGAACAGGTTGTGGCTGGCCACCCCGACGCGGACGGCCCCGTCCAGGTCGGGGGCGAGAGCGGTGGCCAGCATGCGCTTGTAGTTGGCGTCGGTCTCGGCCTTGGTGGCGAACGGGGCCCGATCCCAGCCGTGCAGCTCCGCCTCCACGGACTCCATGGCCAGGTTGGCGCCCTTGACGATCCGCACCTTGATGGCCCCGCCACCCCCGTCGCGCCGGCGGCGGGCCCAGGCGCACAGCCCCTCCAGCGCACCCAGGGAGTCGGGCAGGTAGGCCTGCAGGACGATGCCGGCGTCGAGGTCCCGGAACTCGGGCTCGTCGAGCACCTTCTCGAACACCGCCACCGTGAGGGCCAGGTCCCGGTACTCCTCCATGTCCAGGTTGACGAACTTGGCCGGGCGGGTGGACTGCGCCACCCGGTACAGCCGCCGGAGCCGGTCGGATATCCGTTCCACCTCGTCGTCGAAGGCCAGCACGTCGAGCTGGGAGCAGATCGACGAGATCTTGACCGACACGTAGTCGACGGACGGGCGGGCCAGGACCTCCGCCACCTGCTCCAGGCGCCGTTCCGCCTCGGCCTCGCCGAGCACCGCCTCCCCGAGGACGTTCACGTTGAGCCGCATTCCGGCCCCGCGGCGGCGGGCCACGTGACGGGCCAGGTCGGCCGGCCCGGCGGGCAGGATCACCCCGTCCATCTCGCTGAGCACCCGCCGGCGCAGCAGCGGCACCACCGCGGCGGGGAGGCGGGGCGCCAACCGGCCTCCGGCCAGGAACAGCGCCCGGTCGACCGGCCCCATGAACCGGGCCGCCCGCCAGTCCGCCAGCAGGCTTCCACCGGTGCGGACCAGGCCGGCGTAGACGGCGGCCGCCTCCGCCGGGTCGGCGATGCGCAGGACCTCGTCGGTGAGCGCCAGGATGGCCGCCCGCCCGGACGGATCGCCCAGCAGCCGGGCCAGCCGGGCCGCCTGGCGACGCTCCCGCCGGCCCCGGCGGGCCCCGGCGTCGACCAGCAGGGACGCCGCGAGCTGCTCGGCCCGGCCCGCATCGGGGACGGCGGTCACGCCGCCACCCCCAGGGCCCCGGCCAGCTCGGCCGGGATGGGCCGCTTCCCCGAGCCGTCGGTGCCGACCACCACGTAGACGGTGCGCCCGTCGGCGACCACATCGCCCTCCCCGGCCCGCCGGACCGTGAACCCGAGCGTGAAGGAGGTCCGGCCGGCCCCCTCCACGCCGACCTCGACGGTGGCGTCGTCGGGCCAGCGCAGCGACGACCTCCAGTCGATCTCGGTCCGCACCAGCTGCACGTCGAAACCGGCCTCGAGCATCCGCCGGTAGGGAAGGCCGCCCTCCTCCAGGAACAGGGCCATGGCCTCGTCGAAGTAGCCGAGGTACCACATGTTGAACACCACCCCCTGCTGGTCGGCCTCGAAGTAGCGGACCCGGTGGCGGTAGATGGAGGTGCGCTTCGGCACGGGGTCGAAATTCACCGCGGCACGGTATCGCCCCCCGGTTCCGCCGGTTGGTCAAGCGGCCGGCGCTGCCTGTATTTTCGTCCGCATCGAACGAGGGAGGCCCCGTTAGTCATGTCGACCACCCAAGCCACCGACGCCGTGACCGAGGTCAGGGCGTGGCTCGCCGAGAACTGGGATCCCGATCTGACGGTGGGCGACTGGTGGGACCGGCTCGGCACCTCGGGCTGGGGGGCCCCGGCGCTGCCCGCCGAGGCGTTCGGCAAGGGGCTCTCCCGGTCCGAGACGGTCGCCGTGCAGGAGGCCATCATCGAGTTCGGCGCCCTCCCCGCCCCCGGCGGTCTGGGCCTGCTGCTGGCCGCGCCCACCATCGCCGTGCACGGCGGCCCCGACCAGCAGGAGCGCTACATCAGGGACATCGTCACCGGGCGGGCCGCCTGGTGCCAGCTGTTCAGCGAGCCGGGAGCCGGCTCCGACCTGGCCGGGCTGCAGTGCCGGGCCGAGCGCGACGGCGACGAGTGGGTGGTGACCGGCCAGAAGGTGTGGACCTCGGGTGGCCAGATCGCCGACATGGGGATGCTGCTGGCCCGCACCAACCCCGAAGTTCCGAAGCACCAGGGCATCACGTACTTCGCCTTCGACATGCACCAGCCGGGGGTGGAGATCAGGCCGCTCAAGGAGATGACCGGCCGGGCCCTGTTCAACGAGGTGTTCATCAACGAGGCCCGGGTGAGCAACGACGCCATCATCGGCGGCGCCGGCAACGGGTGGGCGGTGGCCAACACCACCCTGGCCTTCGAGCGGGCCGGCCTGGGCGCCGGAGGCGGCTCGGCCGGGGCCAGCACCGCCGTCCCCGGGACCGTGGCCGGCGACCTGGGCAAGCGGGCGGGTGACATGGTGCGGGGCCGCACCCGGGGCGGTTCGGGCGGCCCCGGAGGGGTGGGCGGCACGTCCAAGCTGCTGCTCGCGGTGGCACGCGAGCTGGGCCTCGACCACGACCCCACCGTCCGCCAGGACCTGGCCCGCCTCCACTCCCTGACCGAGATCGCCCGCTACATGGGTCTGCGCCAGAAGGCCCTGCGGGCGACCGGCGGCGACATCCCGGGTATGGGCAACATCGCCAAGCTGTCCATGAGCATCATCCTCCGGTTGTCGCGGGACCTGGGCCTGCGGCTGCTCGGGGCGCGCGGCACCCTCCACGGCTACGACACCGCCAGCGACCAGGCCCTCCACGACCTGCCCGGCGGGGCCCTCGGCGGGATGGTGACCGAGATGGCCCTGTTCGCCCAGGCCCCGCAGATCTACGGCGGCACCGACGAGATCCAGCACAACATCATCGGCGAGCGGGTGCTGGGTCTCCCCAAGGAGCCGAACAACGACAAGGTGACGCCGTTCCGGGACCTGCCCAAGAACTAGGAGCCCGGGGGGCCCACCCGGGCCGGACCGCAGGGTCTTCCGGTACGGCCCGGTCCGCCGAAACCCGGGGGTACTCACCGGTTCGGGCGCAAGCTACCGTTGGGTCACCTCGTCCTTTGATACCTGACCCCGCCGGGGATGGGACGATCAAGACGTTGCCTGACCCGACATGAGCGATCTGCACACCGCCAGGAACCGTATGACGCCCGCTGAGATATCGGCCATGGGCCAGAAGGAGGCGCTGCAGCGTCTGGACCTGCTGGCCACCGTCAGCAGCCTGCTCGACGCCGCCCTCGACGACTACGACGAGGCCATGGACCGGGTGGCGGAGGCGTGCGTGGAGGTGTTCGCCGACCTGTGCGCGGTCGAGGTGGTCGGCTCCGACGGGGCGGTGC
Organism: Acidimicrobiales bacterium; assembly: GCA_035702985.1. Classification (GTDB taxonomy): domain Bacteria; phylum Actinomycetota; class Acidimicrobiia; order Acidimicrobiales; family Palsa-688; genus JAKAXG01. Next base: position 39,122 of record DASSZD010000115.1, on the reverse strand, counting down.
ACGGCGTGACCGTGCGGCACAGCGTCGCCGGCGGCCTGCGGGTTCCGGGGGCGTGGAGCCCGGTCGGGCACCTCGTCGCCCCGGACCGCCGGCCGGTGCTGGTGTACCCCGGGTCGCCCGGCACCCCCGCCGCCCATCAGATCCGGGAGCGGTTCGGGGCCGACTCGCTGGTGGTGAGCCCGCTCACCGGCGGGGGGATGACCCTGGGCTGGTTGGTGGCGGCCACCGGCGAGCACCGCCGGGGTTTCCGGCCGTCCGCCCTGCGGCTGGCCACCGAGTTGGGCAGCCGGATCGGGACGGCCATACAGCGGGTGATGCTGCACCGCGAGATGCAGGCGTCGGCCCGGGAGCAGAGCCGCACGGTACGCCGGCTGCGACGCCTGGCCGCCGCCGCCACCAACCTGGCCGGGGCGGCCACCCCCCAGGCGGTGCTGGACACGGCCTGCCTGGAGGCGTGCCTGATCCACGAGGCGGAGGGCGCCATGGCCCGCTGGTCCAAGGCGGACGGCTCGATGGTGCAGGCCCAGGCCGGCCAGGTGGACCTGGACCTGGCCGAGCGGGCGTTCGGGTCGGTCACCGGCAACCAGGTGAACCGCGGGGAGGGCTGGATCGCCTATCCCCTGCCGAACACCGACCCGTGGCAGCACGGGGCGCTGGTGGTGTTCGTGGACGACTCGCTCTCCGGTGAGGAGGAGCCGGTGCTGAGCTCTCTGGCCTCGCTGATCCCGGTGGCGTTCGAGCGGGCCATGGGCACCGAGACCGCGCTGAAGCACGAGGCCCGCCTGCGTGCCGTGGTCGACGCCTCCCCGGTCGCCCTGGTCGAGGTGGACCCGGGCGGGCTGGTCGCCATGGCCAACCGGACGGCCCAGGACCTGTTCGGCTGGCCCGCCGACCCGGGGACGCAGGAGCAGCCCCCCTCCCTGCCGGACGGGATCATGGCCCTGGCCGCCGAGGTTCTCGAGTCGGGACCGGTGTCCACCCGCAGCGTGGGCATCGACGGGCGGGAGCTGTCGGTATCGGGGGCCCGCCTGCCCGCCGTGCACTCGGCGGAGGGGCCGTCGGTCCTGCTGGCCGGGGTGGACATGACCGAGATGCGCCGGGCCGAGAGGGCCCTGGTGCAGGCCCAGCGACTCGACGCCATGGGCCAGGTCGCCGGCCGGGTGGCCCACGACTTCAACAACCTGCTCACGCTCATCATCGGCTACGCCTCCATCCTGCGGCGGGGCATCGACGACGAGGGCCAGCTGTCGATGATCGCCAACATCGAGGCGGCCTCCAAGCGGGCCGCCGACCTCACCCAGCAGATGCTGGACATGACCCGCCAGAAGGTGGATTCCGGGGTGGTCATCGATCTGGGCCGGGCGGTGGCCGGCCTGGACGCGGTGCTGGACCGGGTGGTCGGGCCGGGGGTCGATCTGCGCATCCAAGCGTCGCCCGACGTGATCAAGGTGCGTCTCGATCCCAGCGAGATGGAGCAGATCATCGTCAACCTGGTGATCAACGCCTCCGACGCCATGAACGGGGAGGGCCGGGTGGAGGTGGTCGTCCACCCGGACCAGCCCGCCGCCGAGGAGGTCCGGTCCCTCGACCTGCCGGACGGGCCGCTGGCGCGGGTGACGGTCTCCGACGACGGGCCGGGCATGACGCCCGAGGTCCTGGCCCGGTGCCTCGAGCCGTTCTTCACCACCAAGGACCGGGGGCGTGGCTCGGGTCTGGGCCTGCCCACCGTGTACGGGCTGGTACGCGAACGGGGCGGGCAGCTCCACATCGGCACCGCTCCGGGCCGGGGCACGACCATCCGGATATGGCTGCCCCTCGTCGAGGGCGCGCCCGTCACCCCGGGCGCCGACGAGGGTGAGCACTGGCCGGCCGGCCGCCGCATCTCGGGCCGGGTGCTGCTGGTGGAGGACGAGGGCGACCTGCTGGCCATGGCCCGGGACGCGCTCACCTCCATCGGCCTCGACGTGGCGTGCTCGGAGAGCGCCGAGGCGGCGCTGGAGCGGCTGGCCTCACCCGAGGCTCTGGATGCTCTGGTGACCGACGTGATCCTGCCGCAGATGTCCGGCGTGGAGCTGGTGCGGGCCGCCCGCCAGATCCGGCCCGGCCTGCCGGCGGTGTACATGACCGGCTACGCCGGTTCCCGGGCCATCCGGGCCGCCCACGGTGACGCGGTCATCCGCAAGCCCTACACCCCCGATGCGCTGCGACTGCGGGTTGCCGAGGTGGTGACGCTCAGCCGGCTGCAGCCCCGCCCGGGGTGAGCCGGCCGCCAGGGGTCACGGTTCGAAGCGGTAGCCGACACCCCGGACGGTGGTGATCCAGCGGGGCTTGGCCGGGTCCGACTCGATCTTGTGACGCACCCGCCTCACGTGCTCGGTCACCGTGGCCTCGTCCTGCCAGTCCGACCGGGACGACCACACGTGCTCGAGCAGCTGACCCCGGCTGAACACCTGCCGGGGCGACCGGGCCAGGAAGGCCAGCAGGTCGAACTCCTTGGCGGTGAGCTCCACCGGGCGTCCGTCGATGGTCACCTCCCGGGTGGACTCGTCCACCAGCAGACCGGCCCGGCCGAGCTCGTCGTCCTGGTCGAACTGGGCGAACCCGGCCCGGCCCGGCCGGGGCCGGCTCCTGCGCAGCACGGTCTCCACCCGGGCCACCAGCTCCACCGGCGAGAACGGCTTGGGCAGGAAGTCGTCGGCACCCAGCCGCAGGCCCAGGACCCGGTCGGCGGTGTCGCCCTTGCCGCTGATCATGATCACCGGCAGCTCCCCGAGCTCGCGGATGCGGGCCAGAACCATCCGCCCGTCCTCCACGCCGAGGGACACGTCCAGGATCACCAGGTCCGAGGCGCCCCGCTCCACCTCGGCGATGGCGCTTCCGGCGTCGGATACCAGTGTGACCGGGTAGCCCTCCCCCTCCAGGACGAGGAGGAGCAGCGATCGCAACTGGGGGTCGTCATCGACGACGAGTATCCGAGCCTCTGTGTTCGCCATGTTCGGGAGGAAGGTTACCCGCCTTCTGTTGGGGGGCCGTTGATGGGCCGGAGGGGACGGGAAAGTGGGAAATGGACCGCCTGCTCGTGGGAGGTTTCAGCGCACAATACAGAACCCCTGGTGGCCGCCACCCAAAGCGTCAGAGCGGCTACGGATGGCGCTGAGAGTCGACCGCCCGCCCGGTCGTGACACCCGGGCCGTCAGTCCGGGCCGCGCTCCGTGGTGGCAGGTTCCGCTCCCCCGGCGTCCACCGACTCCACCAGGGGACCCATGGCCCTGAACACGCCCTCCAGGGCGGCCAGGGTGGCATCCACCGCCCGGGTCAGCTCCTGCAGCTCGGTGCGCAGGGCGGCCACCTCCGCCGCCCGCTCCTCCCGGCGTATGCGCATGCCGTCGCCGATGAGGCCGGCCTCGTGACGGGCGGCGGCCACTATCGACTCGGCCTCGGCCCGGGCGTCACCCAGGGCCCGCTCCGCCTCCTGGACGGCCCGGCGCTGCACCATCTCCACCTCGGCGACGAGGTTCTGCACCAGGCTCTCGACGTCCCGGGCCCACACCGGGCGGCGGGACGCGCCGCCCGGCCGGCCGGCGGCCTGATCCGGCGCCCCCTCCCCTACCCCGGTCTCGGCCGGCGACCCCCCGCCGGAACCTTCCGGTGCCGGATCGGGACGTCCGTTGTCCGCCTGGGCGTCTCCATCGATCATGTTCGTTCCTCTCCTTGTCGCACGCTGAACCCGTGGAACGGCACCTGCCCGACGGCCGTCAGACGATGGCCCCCAGCCTGCCCCGGACCGCCCTGACCTCGGCCAGCGCCCGGGAGAACATCTCGACCAGCTCGGAATCCCCGCCGTCGGAATCCCCGCCGTCGGGGGCCTCCCGGCCCTCCTCGGCCTCCTGGGCCGGCCCGACCTCCTCCGCCCGTTGGGCCTCCTGGGCGGCGAGCAGGAGGCCCTCCAGCTCGGCGACCCGGCCGTGCAGGCGCCGCTGCTCGTCGGCGAGCAGCCTCATGTACGCATCGACCTCGGTGCGGCTGTAGCCGCGCAAGGTCGCCGGGAACGTCTTGGACGCGATCTCATCGGGGGAGACTGGCACAGGCACGAATTATGCCTCGGCCGGAGAAGCGGCCCGCACAAGCCCCGATGGCGCGACCCCGGAACCTCTTAACGCGCATTTACCCAAACCTCAGGTCAGTCGGGTTAACTGGGCTGCATCCGTTTCTCTCCGAAAGCACCATGAGCGACTTCAACGACGCCCCACCGAGCGGTGAGCCGCAAGAGCCGTCCTGGGCTCAGGGCTCTTGGACCCCGCCCCCGCCCCCACCGGACTGGCGGGAGCCGGGGCCGGGCTGGCGCGACCAGGGGCCGGGCTGGCACCCGCCGGCGCAGGGCTGGCACGAGCCCGGTCCGGGCTGGAACGACCCCCGCTACGGAGGGTGGGGCGCCCCGGGCCAGGGCGGCCAGGGCGGCCAGGGCGGACCTCCGCCCGGCTACCACTACTGGGGCTCGCCCTATCAGGGCGGCTGGGGTCCGGGCGGACCCCGCGGCTGGGGTTACGGCTGGGCCCCGCCCCGCCCCCGGCGCAGCCTGCCCCACGCCGTCACCGCGCTGCTGCTGGTCGTGGCCGTGCTGGTCGGGCTGGGCATCGGCCACGGAGTGTGGCGGTCGGTGCACAACTCGGTGGGCTCGGGCGCCTCGGGGGGCGGCAACAACTTCGGGGTCAACCCGTTCGGGCTCGGTAACGGAAACGGCGGTTCCAACGGCTCGGGGAGCAACCCGGGCGGAGCCCTCAGCGGGGCCGCCGCCACCGTCTCCAACGAGCTGGTGGACATCAACACCAGCCTCAGCTACCAGAACGGCGAAGCCGCCGGCACCGGGATCGTGCTCACCTCGGACGGCGTGATCCTGACCAACAACCATGTGATCTCGGGTGCCACCACCGTCAAGGCCACCGACATCGGCAACGGGCGGACCTACACCGCCGACGTCATCGGCTACGACCGCATCCACGACGTGGCGGTGATCAAGCTGCAGAACGCCTCCGGGCTGAAGACGGCCGACATCGGGGACTCCTCGAAGGTGAGCGTCGGTGACGCGGTGGTCGGGCTGGGCAACGCCGGCGGCGTGGGGGGCACCCCGAGCACGGCCGCCGGCCAGGTGCTCGCCCTCAACCAGTCGATCACCGCCCAGGACACCAGCAACGGCACCAGCGAGAAGCTCACCGGCCTCATCGAGACCGACGCCAACATCCAGCCCGGCGACTCCGGCGGGGCGCTGATCGACCGCTCCGGCAAGGTGATCGGCATGGACACCGCCGCCTCCACCGGGTTCTCGTTCCAGACCCAGGGCAACCAGGGCTTCGCCATCCCGATCAACTCGGCCATGGGGATCGCCAACCAGATCCGGGCCGGCAAGGCATCCAACACCGTGCACATCGGAGCCACCGCCTTCCTCGGCGTCGAGGTGGACACCTCGCAGCAGGCGGCCAACACCCAGGGTGCGGTGATCAGCGGCGCCATCCCCAACGGCCCGGCGGCCGCCGCCGGCATCGCCCGGGGCGACGTCATCACCTCGCTGGGCGGCTCGCCGGTGGACTCGGCCAACGCCCTGACCAACCTGATCAGCCGCTACCACCCGGGGGACAAGGTGCCGGTGCAGTGGACCGACCCCAACGGGGGCACCCACACCGCCACCCTGACCCTGGCCCACGGGCCGGCCGCCTGACCCTCCCCGGCATGGGCACACCGCTCGCCGACCTGGCGGCGCTGCCATTGCTGAGCGGGGCGTCCGGGACCGAGCTGGAGGCGGTGGCCGGGCTGATGGAGCCGGGCTACGCCCCGGCTTCGGAGGTCCTCGGGCGCCAGGGCGACGACGGCGACGCGTTCTGGCTGCTGACCGAGGGCCGGGTGGCGGTGACCCTGGGCGACAGCCATGTGGCCGATGCCGGACCCGGCTCCATCCTGGGCGAGCTGGCCCTCCTGCGCCGCCGACCCCGCACCGCCACCGTCACCGCGGTGGAGGACAGCCGGTTCCTGCGGGGCGGTCTGGCCGCTCTGGAGAAGATGCTGGAGATCGACCTGGTGCGGAGCCGGCTCAGGCGGCTGGCCAGCACCCGGCTGGCCGAGGACCTGAGACCGGTCCACGTGAACCTGCCGGACGGGACCCCGATCGTGATGAGGCCGCTGCTGCCGAGCGACCGGCCGGCCATAGACCAGGCCCTGCACAACATGTCGCGCGACAGCATCCGCCGGCGGTTCTTCAGCGCCGGCAACCCGTCACCCGCCCTGGTCGACTACCTGCTCGACATCGACTACGTCGACCACTTCGCCTGGATCGTGTTCAACCCGGAGAACTTCGAGGGCATGGGCACCGGTCGCTACGTCCGGGCCCCGGGGGACCCGGAGGCGGAGATGGCGTTCACGACCATCGACCGCTACCAGGGTCACGGCCTGGCCACCTTCCTGCTCGGTGCGGTCGGCGCCACCGCCCTCGAAGCAGGCGTGACCCGGCTGGTGGCCCACACCATGGAGGACAACACGGCCATGCGCCGGGTGTTCACCAAGGCCGGGGGGCGGGCCCGCTTCGACGAGCCGGGGCTGGTGCTGGTGACCGTGGATCCGCAGGCGGCGGCCGGGCTGCTGGACGACGCCACCCGGAGCAGGATCGCCGGGGCGGTACGCGACGTGGTCACCGCCGCGTCGCTGGCCCTGCGGGTCTGAGGGGAAGCTCAGCCCAGCTGGCGGAGGCCGGCCATGATGCGGGTCACGGCCCCGTGGTCCTTGTAGGGCATGTACAGGCTCAGGCGGTCGACGATGTCCCCGAAGCGCTGGTGCAGGAGGGCCGGGATCTCCTCGGGGGTGCCCCGCACGGCGAACGCGTCGAGCACGTCGTCGCTGATGAGCTCGCCCATCTCGTCCCACTTGCCCTGCTTGGACAGGGTGTTCAGCTCGGTCTGCAGGTCCCCCCAGCCGTGCAGGTCCAGCACCCCCCGATAGGCGGGGGTGGACCCGTAGAAGGCGATCTGCTTGCGGGTGCCCCGCTCCGCTTCGGCCAGCTCCTCCTCGCTGTCACCGGTGACGACGAAAGCCGGGTAGGAGAACTGGAAGTCGGCCAGGGTCCGGCCGGCCGCCTTGCGGGCGTGCTCCACCGTGGGGATGGTCACCTCCCGCAGGTACCGCTCGGTGGTGAAGCCGTGGACCAGGAGGCCATCGGCCACCTCGGCCGCCACCTTGGTCATCCCCTCCCCGACAGCAGCCAGGAACACCCTGGGGGGCCCGTACTCGGACGGCCCGGGATGGAAGAACGGCGTCATCAGGGTGTGGGTGTAGAACTCACCCCGGAAGTCGAGCTTGGTGCCGTTCTGCCAGCAGTCCCAGATGGCCCTCATGGCGGAGATGAACTCCTTCATGCGGGGAGCCGGATGGGACCAGGGCATGGAGTAGCGCCGCTCGATGTGGGGCTTGATCTGCGAGCCCAGGCCCAGGATCATCCGCCCCCTGGAGTAGGTGTTGAGGTCCCAGCCCTGGTGGGCGAGGGTCATGGGGCTGCGCCCGAACGCCACCACGATGGCCGTCCCGAGGGTGATCCGCTCGGTGTGCTCGGCGGCTATGAGCAGCGGCATCAGCGGGTCGTGGCCGGTCTCCGCCGACCACACGGCGTCGTAGCCGGCCTCCTCGGCCTGGCGGGCCGCCCGGGCGGCGCCGGCCAGATCACTTCCTATACCCCCGTCGACGAACATGGCGGAACTCTACCGGGCCGCCAACCGGAGGGCGCTCTAGGGGTGGGGCGCCTCGAACTTGTACCCGAGGCCCCGCACCGTGGTGATGCGGGCGGGTTTGGCCGGATCGTCCTCCACCTTGGCCCGCAGCCGCTTGATGTGCACGTCGAGGGTCTTGGTGTCGCCCACATAGTTCGGGCCCCAGATCCGGTCGATGAGCGTCTCGCGGGTGAGCACCCGGCCGGCGTTGGCCATCAGCAGCTCGAGCAGCTCGAACTCCTTCAGCGGCAGGGACACCGGCTGGCCCCGCAGCTTCACCTCGTGGCGCTCGGGGTCCAGGGACAGCCCGTCGATCTCCACCGTCTCGTCGGTGTCGGGGATCTCCGACGCCCGGCCGGCGCTGCGGCGCAGGACCGCCCGCATCCGGGCCACCAGCTCCCGCAGACGGAACGGCTTGGTGACGTAGTCGTCGGCGCCCACCTCCAGCCCGACCACGGTGTCGACCTCGCTGCTCTTGGCCGTGACCATGATGATCGGCACCTTGCTCCTGGACCTCAGGTCCCGGCACACGTCGATGCCGGACTTCTTGGGCAGCCACAGATCCAGGAGGACCAGGTCCGGGTTGACCCGGTCGAACATCTCGACGGCCTCCACACCGTCGCGGGCCACGTGCACCACGAACCCCTCCCGCTTGAGGCCCACCCCCAGGGCCTCGACGAAGGACGGTTCGTCCTCGACCACCAGCACCGAGACCGTCTCAGTCGTCGCCATCGGTCCCTCCCGCCGCCGGCAGCTCCAGGGTGAAGGTGCTGCCCTCCCCCTCCACCGACTCCACATGCACCCGCCCGCCGTGGTTGGCGGCCACGTGCCGGACGATGGACAGGCCCAGGCCGGTGCCCCCGGTGTCCCGGGACCGGGCCCGGTCGACCCGGTAGAACCGCTCGAATATCCGCTCGAGGTCCCGGCTGGGGATGCCCACCCCCCGGTCGGACACCGAGATGGCCACCCCGAGCGGCGAGCGGCGCACTTCGACCTTGACGATCCCGCCCCCCTCGGAGTACTTGATGGCGTTGTCCACCAGGTTGGACACCGCCGAAACCAGGTCCCGGCGGTCCCCGGCCACCACCAGGCCGGGCGGAACCGGATCCACCTCGAGGGCCACTTCCAGGCCGGCGGCCACCGGCCTCAGGGCCGTGGTGGCCTCCTCCACGATCTCCGCCAGCGGCACCGGGGCGGCCTGGGGCGTCTCGTTGGCCTCGATCCGGGACAGGTCGAGGAGGTCGTCGATGATGCGGCCCAGCCGCTCCGCCTCGCCGCCCATGCGCCGGGCCAGGCGGATCACCACCTCCGGGTCGGATTCGTATTCGATGGTCTCGGCCAGCAGGGTGATGGCCCCGGTCGGGGTCTTGAGCTCGTGGCTGACGTTGGCCACGAAGTCCCGGCGCACCGCCTCCAGGCGCAGCCGCTCCGAGATGTCCTCCACCACCGCCACCGCCCCGGCCGGTTCCTCCATGGGGAAGGCCCGGATGGACAGGCTGCGCCGGGCCGGGGCGATCAGGTCGAGCTGGCGCTCGGGCCGCCCTCCGGCCAGGGCCTCGTGGATGGCGTCGGCCACCGCCTGGGCCACCAGGGCCTGGCTGGCGCGGGAGGACACCAGGTGCTCGGCGGCGGCGTTGGAGAACACCGTCCCGCCGTTCCCGTCGCTGATCACGATCCCCTCACCGATGCCGTCGAGGGCGGCCTGGAGCCGCAGGCTGCGGGTCTCGGCGTCCGTCGGGCCCGGCTGGGGCTCGACCTGCGGCTCGACGGCCGTGGAGGCTCTTCGTCCGAACCAGGTGTTCATATCTGCAATGAGGCTAGGCGGTCCCCGGGGCGACGCGGCCGGGTGGACACCCCGCTCCGACCATGGATTCGCCGAGTGTTCAACCGCTGTTCACCCGGGCGTGGAGGCCGGTTAACCCGCCCTCCCTAGGGTGAGCCGCATCGATGAAGACAACCGTGGTCGAGGACGGGTGCGGCACGCGCACCGGGCTGCTGGACAGACGCAGCCTCCTCGGGTCCCGACCGGACAGAGAAAGGCAACTCCCTTGAAGCGCTTGATCCCCCTCGTCCTGATCGCACCCCTGGCGGTGGCCGCCTGCGGGTCCTCCTCCCACACCTCCTCTCCCACCACGGCGCCGGCCGCCCCCTCCTCCAACAGCAGCGCGACCACCGGCAGCAGCTCGGGGGGCACCTCCAGTCTCAACCTGGGCAATCCGGCCAGCCCGGTCACCCTCAACGAGTCGGGCTCCAGCCTGCTGTACCCGTTCCTGCAGGAGCTGGTCGACCCGCTGCACTCCAAGTACTCCAACGTGACGCTGGCCCCGGCCGCCGGCGGCTCCGGCAAGGGCATCAGTGACGCCATCGCCGGCACCACCCAGATGGGCGGCTCGGACGCCTACCTGAGCAACTCGCAGGCGTCCGCCAATCCGGGCCTGCTCAACATCCCGATCGCCATCTCCTCCCAGGCGGTCAACTACAACGTGCCCGGCGTCAGCAACCTCAAGCTCACCGGCGACGTCATCGCCCAGATCTACCAGGGCAAGATCACCAAGTGGAACGACAAGGCCATCGCCGCCCTCAACCCCGGGACGAACCTGCCGTCCACCACCATCGTGCCGGTGCGCCGGGTCGACGCCTCCGGCGACACGTTCATCTTCACCAGCTTCCTGTCGGCTACCAACCCGGCCTGGCAGAGCGGGCCGGCCTTCGGCACCAGCATCACCTGGCCGGCGGTCTCCAACGAGCTGACCGCCAACGGCAACCCGGGCATGGTGCAGACCTGCCAGAAGACCCCCGGCTGCATCGCCTACATCGGCATCAGCTCCGAGGACGCGGCCAAGAGCGCCGGCCTCGGCGAGGCCGAACTGCAGAACAAGGCCGGCAACTACGTGCAGCCCGACGACTCGACGGTCGGGTCGGCGGTCAGCGCCGGGGCCCAGAGCATCCCGGCCAACCTGGCCGCGCCGATCATCTACGAGCCGGGCGCCCAGTCGTACCCGATCGTCAACTTCGAGTACATCATCGTCAAGAACAAGCAGTCGAGCGCCGACACCGCCCAGGCCATCCGGGACTTCCTGGCCTTCGCCGTCGACCCGCAGGGAGGTAGCTCGTCCCAGTACCTGGCCAAGGAGCACTTCGTGGGCCTGCCGTCGTCGGTGATACCGCAGGTCCAGAAGGCCATCGCCACCATCCAGGGCTGAGGCGGTGACGGCGGCGGTTGAGCAGCGGTCCGGGCCGGCAGGACGCTTCCTGTCGGCCCGGACCCGGCGGCTGTCCGAACTGACCGGCCGGGACCGGGTCCTGGGCGCCGGATTGGCGGTAGCCGCCCTGCTGCCGACCGCCGCCCTGGTGTTCCTGGCCTACGAGATGGCCGTACAGGCCTATCCGGCCATCGTGTTCAACGGCTGGCACTTCTTCACCACCAAGAAGTTCACCATGGGCAACCTCTACGGGGCCACCGAGGTCCGCAGCGGCTACAAGGCGGCGGCCGGGGCCTCGTTCGGGGTGCTGCCCCTCCTGTTCGGGACCGTGGTGTCGTCGCTGATCGCCCTGGTCCTGGCCGTACCGGTGGCGGTGGGCGGGGCCATCCTCCTGGTGGAGAAGCTGCCCCGACGGCTCCAGGGGACCCTCGGGGTGTTCCTGGAGATCCTGGCCGGGATCCCGAGCATCGTGTTCGGGCTGTGGGGGATCTACACCTTCGGTCCCCTGCTGTCACGCACGGTCTACCGCTGGATCGCCGATCTCGGCATCCCGTGGCTGGACGGCCCGACCGGCGCCGGCCAGGGCCTGCTTACGGCCTCGCTGGTCCTGGCGGTGATGATCATCCCCATCGTCGCCTCCATCACCCGGGAGCTGGTCAGAGCGGTTCCGGCGGTGTCCAAGGAGGGGGCCTTCGCCCTGGGCCTCACCCCCACCGAGGCGGTCCGCTTCGTCACCCTCCCCTACATCCGCACCGGGCTGGTGGCCGCCGCCATCCTGGGCTGGGCCCGGGCCCTGGGCGAGACCATGGCGGTGCTGGTGATCAGCGGCAACGCCCTCAACATCTACCCCCACAGCGTCTTCGACCCGTTCTCCACCATGGCCGCCACCATCGCCGCCTTCCTGGACAGCGCCCTCACCGACTCCACCCACATGGCTCTGCACGCCCTCGCCGAGGTCGGGCTGGTGCTGCTGGCCCTCACCCTGCTCACCAACTTCGCCGGGCGACTCGTGGCCCGTCGCTTCTCCGACGCCGGGCTGCCCGTCGGGCGGGGGGTGTAGGCCGTGCAGAGACGCCGCCAGTTGACCGACCGGCTGTTCTGGGCGGCGTGCGGGCTGGCCTTCCTCCTCATCGCCGCCCCGGCCATCTCGGTGCTGGTCAGCGTGTTCCACCAGGCGCTGCCCGCCCTCGGATGGCAGCTGTTCACCCACACCACCCACACCAACGGGTTGGAGAACGCCATCCTCGGCACCCTGCTGCTGCTCCTCGGGGTCCTGATCGTGGCCGGTACGGTCGGCGTGGCCGCCGGGATCTACCTGGCCGAGTTCGCCACCGGCCGGACGGAGAAGATGCTCCGGTTCTTCTCCGAGGTGCTGGCCGGGATGCCCTCCATCGTCATCGGCTACATCGCCTACCTGACCCTGGTGGTGCAGTTCCGATGGCACTACTCGCTGCTGGCCGCGATCATCGCCCTCTCGGTGCTGGTGATCCCCTACATCGTCAAGACCACCGAGGTGTCCCTGCGCCAGGTGCCCACCTCCCTGCGGGAGGGAGGCGCCGGCCTGGGCATGCCCCGCTCCTCGATCCTGGGCCGCATCCTGCTCCCCACCGCCCTGCCCGGCATCGCCAGCGGGCTGATCGTGGCCCTGGCCATCTCGACCGGCGAGCTGGCGCCGCTGCTGTTCACCGCCGGGTCCAGCGACAACCTCCCCACACTGCAACTGTTCAACCACCAGGTCCCCTACCTCACCAACGTGGTCTACACGGACCTGGCCCTGCCCGGCGCCCGGGCCCACGCCACCTCGGCGGCCGCCGGCCTGTTCAGCCTGGTGATCCTCGTACTCCTCATCGCTGCCGGCCGGCTGGTGGCCCGCCGGGCCCGGCGCAACACCGCCCGGATGTCTCTGTAAAAGGTGGAACCGTGATGGCAGATCCCTCTTCAGCGGTAGTCTCGTCCCGCGTGGCCCAGGAGAACGCTCCATCGACCTTCGCCGGCGTCTCTGCCTCGACGGCCCTGGCCGCCGAGGTCGACGACGCCATCTTCGAGATCCATGCTCTGGACTTCTACTACGGGGCCCACCGGGCCCTGCGGGACGTGAGCCTGAAGATCGGTAGGAAGGAGATCACCGCCCTCATCGGCCCATCCGGATGCGGCAAGACCACGTTCCTGCGCTGCCTCAACCGTATGAACGACCTGATCCCCGACACCCGGGTGGACGGCCGGGTGGTCTTCGAGGGGGAATCGCTGTACGCCCCTTCGGTGCACGCCATCGAGATGCGCCGGAGGATCGGCATGGTCTTCCAGAAGCCCAACCCGTTCCCGAAGTCCATATACGACAATGTGGCCATCGCCCCCAGGGTCAACGGCGTCAAGGTCAACCTGGACGACCTGGTGGAAGAGTCCCTGACCCGGGCCGCCCTGTGGGACGAGGTCAAGGGCAAGCTCAAAGCGAGTGCGTTCAGCCTCTCCGGCGGCCAGCAGCAGCGGCTGTGCATCGCCCGGGCCATCGCTGTCAAACCGGATGTCATCCTGATGGACGAGCCCTGCTCGGCTCTCGATCCGCTGGCGACCATCCGGATCGAGGAGCTCATGATGGAGCTCAAGAGCGACTACACCATCGTGATCGTCACCCACAACATGCAGCAGGCGGCCCGGGTGTCGGACCGCACGGCCTTCTTCACCGTCGAGGAGGCCGACGCGGGGACGAGGACCGGCCTGCTGGTCGAGTCGGGGCCGACCAAGCAGATCTTCACCTCCCCCACCGACCCGCGCACCGACGACTACATCACCGGCCGCTTCGGCTAGTACCGCTACGGGCCGGCCACCGGGGTGTGGCGCCCGTGCACGGCGAACAGCACCCGCTCGGCGATCTCCACGGCGTGATCGGCCAGGCGGTCGAAGGCCCGGCTGGAGAGCCCCAGGTCCAGGGCCGCGTCCATGGGAACCCCGGTGAGGGCCAGCAGCGCCCCGAAGAACTCCATCTGGGCGGCGCGGGTCTTGTCCGCCTCGACCAGGACATCAGCGGCGGTGCCGGGGTCCAGCGTGGCCCAGGATGCGTGGGCCAGGCGCAGCAGGTCGGCCGTCCCCGTCCCCACCCGCCCGACGTGATGGTGCAGGTCCCGGTCGGCCAGCCTGCCCGCGGCGCCGACCCGGGCCGCCAGGGTGAGGGCCAGCCCGACGCACAGGAGCGAGATCTGGGTGACGTCGCGCGCCGCCAGGATGAGGCGCAGGTCCCGGGCCACCGGAGACTCCAGAGCCAGGACGGCCACCACCTCGTCGTCGACGGCGGCGGCTACCCGGGCCGCCTCCGCCGCCCCGGCCCGCATGGGCTCCAGCACCGACGGGTCGTCGGCCAGGAACGCGGTGGTGGCATTCTCGGTGCCCGTGATGGCGCAGCGCAGCACCGACGACGACCGCTCCCGCAGTTCGGCGATCCGGTCGTGGTAAGTGCGTCGCAGCTCCCGGAGCTGCGAATCCTCGTTCACCGGTTCCAATAGATCCACCTGCGCCGTAGTCTTGGCCCCCGTGGCCCCGACGGAGACGCAGACTACTTCAGCCGGGCCGGAGGCCGAGCCCGGCGGCCGGCCCGAGATGATCCGGACGGTGGGTCTCACCAAGGTCTACGGGGGGACGGACTTCAAGGCGGTGGACGGGCTGGACCTGTCCGTGCTGGCCGGGGAGATCTTCGGGCTGCTCGGCCCCAACGGGGCGGGCAAGACCACCACCGCCGGGATGCTCACCACCCGGGTGATCCCCACGTCGGGGTCGGCGCTCGTGGGCGGCATCGACGTGGTCGCCCACCCGGCCCTGGCCAAGCAGCTGATCGGCGTGGTCTCCCAGCAGAACACCCTGGACCGCCAGCTGACCGTGTGGGAGAACCTGTACTTCCACGGGCGGATGTTCGGCATGCCGGCCCGGGACAGCCGCCGCGAGGCGGACCGCCTGCTGGAACAGTTCCGGCTCACCAAATGGGCCAAGGCGTCGGTGTACGCCCTGTCGGGCGGCATGGCCCAGCGGCTGATGGTCGCCCGCTCCATAGCCCACCGCCCGGCGGTGCTGTTCCTCGACGAGCCCACCGCCGGCCTGGACCCCCAGAGCCGCCTGTCGCTGTGGGAGACCCTCACCGAGCTGAACCGGGAGGGCCAGACCATCCTGCTCACCACCCACTACATGGAGGAGGCCGACCAGCTCTGCGACCGGGTGGCCATCATGGACCACGGCCGGATCCTGGCCCTCGACACCCCGGCCGGCCTCAAGCAGTCGGTCGGCGCCGACACCGTCGTCAACGTCCGCTCCAACGGGCCGGCGGAGCAGCTGGTCGACGTGTTCGAGGCGGGCCTGGACGGCGCCACCCGGGTGCGGGCCACCGACAGCGGGGTGGAGATCCAGGTCCGGGGCACGACCGGGCTGCTGCCCCGGGTGGTCGCGGTGGCCGAGAAGGCCGGGGTGGAGCTGGCCGACCTATCGGTGACCGAACCGACCCTCGAGACGGTGTTCATCAACCTGACCGGAAAGGACCTTCGCGACTGATGGCCGTGGCCGTCCCCATCGCCACCCGCCCGCTCCGCTCTGCCGCGGCGGCCAGCCGGGTGGCCCTGGCGGCGCTGCTGCTGCGGGACCTGGCGGTACTGCGCAAGAACGTCGTGGAGTTCGTGCTGCGCACGCTCATCCAGCCGTTCCTGCTGGTCTTCGTGTTCCTGTACGTCTTCCCCGAGATCGGCCAGTCCGTCGGCGGGGGCCGGGGTGCGGCTTCGTTCGCCACCGTGCTGGTACCGGGCGTGGTCGGTATCTCGGTGATGTTCCAGGGGGTGCAGTCGGTGGCGCTCACCCTGGCCCAGGAGTTCGGGTTCACCCGCGAGATCGAGGACCGGGTGCAGGCTCCGTGCCCGGTGTGGCTGGTGGCCGTGGCCAAGGTGGTGTCGGGCGTGATCCAGGGGATCCTGGCCGCCGCCATCGTGTTCCCCATCGCCGCGGTCATCCACGCCCCCGGCGTCCATCCGGTCTTCGACATCAGATGGTGGGTGGTGCTCACGCTGGTGCCGCTGACCTGCGTGGCGTTCAGCGCCCTGGGACTGCTGCTCGGCTGCTCGTTCGAGCCCCGCAACATCGGGCTGATGTTCGGGTTCATCGTGCTGCCCATCACGTTCCTCGGCGGGACCTACTACCAGTGGACCAGGCTGTCGTCGGTGAAGGTCGGCGGCTTCGCCTGGCTGCAGACCCTGGTGTGCGTCAACCCGCTGATCTACGTCAACGAGGGCATGCGGGCCGCCTTCACCGATATCCCGCACATGCACCTGTATGTGATCTACCCGGTGCTGCTGGGCTTCTGCGGGCTGTTCCTCTCGCTGGGGATACGGGCGTTCCGGGGCCGGGTGCTGTCCTAGGCGCTTGCCGGGCACCGGTCCGGGGTAGCTATCACGGATGCCTCCCGCTCCCCTCCCGTCCCCCCGCGGCGAGCTGACCGGGTTTCTCTTCGAGCGGCTGCGGCGGGCGCCCCACGACCTGCCCACCGCCGGCGCGGTGGACGCCGCCGACGAGGACGACCTGCACCTGGCGCTGTACTGCCTGTACGAGCTGCACTACCGCGGCTTCGCCGGCGTGGACGACGGGTGGGAGTGGGAGCCGTCCCTGCTCGGCCTGCGCCGGCGGCTGGAGGGCCGCTTCGAGTCCGAGTTGACGGCGTCGGTCGGCCCGGTCGGGGTCGGCCCGGCCGGAGCGGTGGCCGAGCTGTGGTCGATGGCGGGTGGCGGGAGCGGCCCCTCTTTGTCCAAGTGGGTACTGGACCACGCCGACCGGGACCATATCAGGGAGCTGTTCAAGCACCGCTCGGCCTACCAGCTGAAAGAAGCCGACCCCCACACCTGGGCCATCCCCCGACTGGACGGGGAGGCCAAGGCGGTGATGACCACCATCCAGTCCGACGAGTACGGCGGCGGGCGGGCCGCCGACATGCACGCCGAGCTGTTCGCCCGGACCATGGAGGCGGCCGGGCTGGACCCCACCCCCAACGCCTACCTGGACGAGATCCCGGGGTTCACCCTGGCCACCACCAACCTGATCTCGCTGCTCGGGCTGCACCGCCGGTGGCGGGGCGCCCTGGTCGGCCACCTGGCCCTGTTCGAGATGACCTCGACCGGGCCCATGAGCCGGTACTCCCAGGCCCTGGGCCGCCTCGGCTTCCCCGCCGGCGCCCGCCGGTTCTTCGACGTGCACGTGGAAGCCGACGAGGTGCACCAGTACCTCGCCACCGACGGGATGGTGGCCGGCCTGCTGCGCCGGGACCCGGAGCTGGCCCCCGACGTGCTGTTCGGGGCCCGGTGCCTTCAGGCCGTCGAGGGCCGGTTCACCTCCGAGATCCTCCGATGCTGGCGGCGGGGCCGGAGCTCCCTGCTGGAGGCCCGGGCCGGGGACCGACCGGCCGGGCGGCCGGCCGCCTGACCGGGACCGAACCTTCCGGGCCGCCCGCCCAGCCCTAGCCCTGCAGGTGGCGGGCCAGGAAGTCCAGGGTTCGGGGCCACGCCGCGGCGGCCGCATCGGCGTCGTACAGGGACGGGGCGTCCTCGTTGCTGAAGGCGTGGCCGGCGTCGTAGCGGTGGAACTCCACGCCGGGCCGGCCCGACACCGCCTCCTCCACCTCGGCGATCTTCTCCGCCGGGATGTAGGGATCCCGCTCCCCGTAGTGGAAAAGGGTCGGGCAGTCCAACCTGGACACCTGATCGAGCATGTCGTTGATGGCCGACCCGTAGTAGCAGACAGCGGCGTCGGGGCCGCGGCCATCCACCCGGCTCAGGGTGGCGGCCGCGAACGCCAGCCCGCCGCCCAGGCAGAAGCCCAGCGCCCCCACCCGCCCGGTGCACTCCTCCATGCGCAGCAGGTGGGCGTGGGTGGCGGTGATGTCGTCGACCGCCCTGGCGAAGTCGAACTTCTGCACCATGGCGAAGGCGTCGGCCATGCCGGACTCGTCCTTGCGCTCGAAGCGGCGATCGATCCGCCAGAACATGTCGGGGACCAGCGCCACGTAGCCGGCCCCGGCCAGCCGGTCGGCCAGACCGCGCATGTTGTCGTTGATCCCGAAGATCTCCTGGAACAGCATCACGCCCGGGCCGCGGCCGCTCGCGGGCACGGCGCAATAGGCGTCGAAGTGATCCTCTCCGACCGGGACCGACTCGTAGCGGGTGCCAGATGTCATGGCGGCGAATGTACCGGAGGGGACGGACCCGGCACGCCGCCGTTCAGCGGCGGTCGCCGTTCAGGAAGCGGTGGCGTCGGGGCCGGCGGCGTTGGCCCCCTGGCCGGCCGCCGCTTTGGTGAGCCGGATGGGCACGTGGACGTACAGGTCCTTGCGTTCGATCCGGCCCTCCGGCGCCGATTCGGGATCGGGCAGCTGGTAGTGGACCGGCTGCCAGTGGTCCTCCAGCTGGCGCCTGACGTTGTACACCTTCGGGAAACGCCACAGCATCCGCACGAAGTTCGTCTGGCCGTGCATCAGGTGCCGGGCGGCGATGGCGGCGGTCTCGGCCAGGGCGGCCACCCCCAGATGCTTGCGGGCCAGCACCGCCTGGGTCTTGACCAGCTCGGCGTAGAAGCTCTCGAGGGGCAGCCGGGTGGGCAGCACGGCGTGCTGAACGTCGAACAGCCGGTAGTCCTTGGTGGTCAGCCGCCGGGACTCGGTACGCCAGATCTCGGTTCCCGGGTAGGGGGTCTGCACGGTGAGATGCACGATCTCCGGCACCTCCAGGGCCCAGCGGCGCACCCGCTCGAACTGCGCCTCGTCCCAGTCCGGGTCGGCGATGATGTTGATGGCCACCGTCACACCCAACCGGCGGGCCACTTCGAGGGCCTCGGCGTTGACATCGGTGCTGCTGCGCTTGCGGAAGGCCCCCAGGCCCTCATCGGTGAGCGACTCGATGCCGAGGAACATGTAGTTGAGGCCCAGCCGCTTCCAGTAGGCGAACACCTCCTCGTTGCGGACGAGCACGTCGCAGCGGGTCTCCAGGTAGTACTCCTTGTGGATCCCCCGCCGCTCGATCTCCCGTCCGATGGCGAAGCCGTGCTCGGGCTGGATGAACGCCACGTCGTCGACCAGGAACACCCCCGGCTCGGCCACCCGGGCCACATCCTCGGCGGCCACCTCGGGCGACACCTTGCGGTAGCTGCGTCCGTAGAAGGTCCAGGCGCTGCAGAACGAGCAGTCCCACGGGCAGCCCCGGGAGAACTCGACCGAGGCGGCCGGGTCCAGTACGCCGATGAAGTAACGGCGCCGGCGGCCGCCGATGTCCCGGGCCGGCAGGTTCTCGTCCAGGCTGTGGGTCTTCTGGGGTGACGGTCCCGACCCCTCGGCCGTCACCACCCCGGGCAGCTCGGTGAGGGCCTCCCCCCGGGCCCCTCCGGCCAGGGCGGCCGCCAGGGCCGGGGCGACGTCCTCGCCCTCGCCCCGCAGCACGGCGTCGATGGCCCCTTCCGCCTGGTCCAGGACGTGCTCGGCGATGAACGACACGCTGTGGCCGCCCACGAACACCGCGCAGGACGCCCGCCGGGCCTTGACGCTCTTGGCCAGGTCGATGACCTCGGGGATGTTGGCCAGGTAGTTGAGGCTGAACGCGACCACGTCGGGTCGGAACTCCTCGAACACCCGCCACATCTCGTCGTGGCCGTACACCTGGAGGTCGATCATGCGGACCTGGTGACCGGCTCCCCGCACCGCGCTGGCCACCCGCTCCAGCCCCAGGGGCTCGAGGCGGAGGAACAACTCCGAGTACATCAGAGAGCTGGGATGGATCAGCAGGGTCCGCGAGGTCCTCGTGCTCATCGTCTCATCGGCGCTGAGCTACCCGGGGCCGGGACGGCGAAACGCGGTCATCTCCGCCGGCGGGGATACTGGAGGCGCCCCCATGACCAGCTCCTCCCAGGACCTCCTCGACCGCCTCGACGGTCTCACCATCCGCGACCGGCACCGCCTGGCCCGGCGCATCGAGCGTGCCGGCCGCCTGCCGGGCGACCGGGCGGCCCGCGAGCTGGAGGCCCTGGCGGCGGAGGTGGCGGGGGCGGAGCAGCGCAGGGCCGCCCGGGCCGCCGCCGTACCGCCGGTGCGCTACCCGCCGGACCTCCCGGTGAGCGCCCGCCGGGAGGAGATCATGGCTGCCATCCGGGACCATCAGGTCGTGGTGGTGGCCGGGGAGACCGGCTCGGGCAAGACCACCCAGATCCCCAAGATGTGCCTGGAGCTGGGCCGGGGCGTGGACGGCATGATCGGCCACACCCAGCCCCGGCGCATCGCCGCCCGTACCGTTGCCGAACGGATAGCCGAGGAGCTGGACGTCACCCTGGGCGGTGCCATCGGCTACCAGGTCCGCTTCACCGAGACCGTCGGCGCCACCAGCCTGGTCAAGGTGATGACCGACGGCATCCTGCTGGCGGAGATCCGCCGGGACCGGATGCTCACCGCCTACGACACCATCATCGTCGACGAGGCCCACGAGCGCAGCCTCAACATCGACTTCCTGCTCGGCTACCTGGCCCAGCTGCTGCCCCGCCGACCGGACCTCAAGGTGATCATCACCTCGGCCACCATCGACACCGCCCGCTTCGCCGCCCACTTCGCCGCCCCCGTCGTCGAGGTGTCGGGTCGCACCTACCCGGTGGAGATCCGCTACCGGCCGCTCGAGGCGGAGCCCGAAGCCGACGACGGGACCGACCGGGACGTGAACTCGGCCATCTGCGACGCCGTCTCCGAACTGGTCGCCGAGGGACCGGGCGACATCCTGGTGTTCCTGCCCGGCGAGCGGGACATCCGCGACGCGGCGGGTGCCCTGCGGGACCACGGACCCGACGACCTGGAGATCCTCCCGCTGTACGCCCGGCTGTCGGCGGCCGAACAGCACCGGGTGTTCAGAGCGCACCGGGGCCGGCGGGTGGTGCTGGCCACCAACGTGGCCGAGACCTCCCTCACCGTGCCGGGGATCCGCTACGTGGTGGACACCGGGATGGCCCGGATATCCCGCTTCAGCCACCGGACCAAAGTGCAGAGGCTGCCCATCGAGGCGGTGTCACGGGCGTCGGCGGACCAGCGGGCCGGGCGCTGCGGGCGGGTCGCGCCGGGCGTCTGCATCCGCCTGTACCCGGAGGAGGACTACGCCGGCCGCCCCGAGTTCACCGACCCGGAGATCCTGCGCACCAACCTGGCCTCGGTCATCTTGCAGATGGAGGCGATCGGCCTGGGCGAGGTGGAGTCCTTCCCCTTCATCGAAGCCCCGGACCGGCGCAGCGTCGCCGACGGCCGGGCCCTGCTCGAGGAGCTGGGCGCCTTCGAACGGCGCGGCGAACGGCTGCACCTGACCCCCATCGGCCGCAGGCTGGCCGAGCTGCCGGTCGATCCCCGCCTGGGCCGCATGGTGCTCGAGGCGGAGCGGCGGGACTGCCTCCGGGAGGTCACGGTCATAGCCGCCGCCCTTTCCATCCAGGACCCCCGGGAGCGGCCGGCGGACCATGCCCAGGCGGCCGACGAGATGCACCGCCGCTTCGCGGTGACCGACTCGGACTTCCTCGGCTATGTCCGGCTCTGGGACTACCTGGCCGAGCTGCAGGCCCAGCTGTCGGGGAACCAGTTCCGCCGGCGGTGCAAGACGGAGTTCCTACACGTGCTGCGCATCCGGGAGTGGCAGGACGTGGCCGGCCAGATCCGCCAGGTGTACCGGGGGCGGGGCGCCCACGCCAACCGGGAACCGGCCCATCCCGACCAGATCCACCAGGCCCTCCTGGCCGGCCTGCTCTCCCACATCGGCATGCGGGACCGGGTGCGCGGCGACTACCGGGGGGCCCGCAACACCCGCTGGGTGATCGGCCGGGGCTCGAACCTGGCCCGCCGGCAGCCGGGCTGGGCCATGGCCGGCGCCCTGGTGGAGACCGACCGGACCTGGGCCCGCACCGTGGCCCGCGTCGAGCCGGCCTGGGCGGAGAAGCTGGGCGCCCACCTGGTCAAGCGCAGCTACTCCGACCCGTGGTGGGAGGCCAAGCGGGGGGAGGCCATGGTCGAGGAGCGGGTGACGCTCTACGGTCTGCCGGTGGATGCCGGCCGCCCGGTGGCCCTCTCCCGGCTGGACCCGGCCGAGGCCCGCCGCCTCTTCATCGAGGAGGCCCTGGTGGGGCGGAACTGGCCGGTGGCCGTGGCCCCCCTGGAGCGGACCGCGGCCCGCGTCGAGCAGGTGCGGGTGTGGGAGGAGAGGGTACGCCGGCGGGACCTCCTGGCCGGCCCCGATGTGGTGGAAGCCTTCTACGACCGGGTGATCCCCGCCGAGGTCACCGACGGGCGGCGGTTCCAGCGGTGGTGGCGACGGGCCCAGCAGTCGGACCCGGACCTCCTGGACGTGCCGCTCGAGGTGCTGGTGGACCGCGGCGGCGGCCCGGTGGACTTCTCCGGCTACCCGGACCGGTGGGCGGCCGGCGGGCTGGAACTGCCCCTCACCTACCGCTACGAGCCGGGGGCCGACGGCGACGGAGTCACGGTCTCGGTACCCCTCGACACCCTGAACCGCCTGGACGGGGCGGGCTTCGACTGGAACGTGCCCGGCTACCGCCTGGATCTGGTCACCGCCCTGGTGCGGGCCCTCCCCAAGGGTCACCGACGGGCGCTGGGACCGGCCCGGGACGTGGCCCGGGAGGTGCTGGCCGGGACCGGCCCCGCCGACGGACCGCTTCTGGAGGTGGTGGCGGCCCGCCTGTCGCGCCTGGGCGGCGAGCCGGTGGATCCGGCCGTCTGGGACGTGAGGGACCTGCCGGCGCATCTGCGGGTCTGCTTCGAGGTCGTCGGCGGCGACGGCGCGGTGCTGGCCCGGGGACGGGATCTCGGCGACCTGCGCCGGCGGATGCAGGAGCGCATCCGGGCCGCCCTGGCCCGCATCGCCCCCGAGCTGATCCGTCACGGGGCCGCGACGTGGGAGTTCGGCGATCTCCCCCGGCAGGTGGACAAGGGGAACCTGCGGGCCTACCCGGCCCTGGTCGACGAGGGTGACTCGGTCGGCGTGGCCCTGCTCGACTCGCCGGCTGCCCAGGCCGACAGCATGTGGCGGGCCACCCGGCGCCTGCTGCTGCTGGCCGCTCCCCTGCCGGCGGCCCACCTGCAGCGCCGCCTGACCAACGAGACCAAGCTGGCCCTGGCCCGCTCGGGTACGCCGCTGGCCGACCTGTTCACCGACTGCGCCACCGCCGTGGCCGACCGGATCATGGTCGGCCACGGCGGGCCGGCGTTCGACCGGGCCGGCTTCGAGGCCATGGCCGCCGACGCCCGCAGGGGGCTGGTGGACCGGGTGGCCCGCCTGGCCACCATCGCGGGCGGCGTCATGGCGGCGGCCGAGCAGGTCCACGACGCCATCGACAGGCTGGACCGGGCGGACCGGTCGGGTCAGCTGCAGCCGGCCCTGGCCGACGTCGGCCAGCAGGTGGCCGACCTGGTCCGGCCCGGTTTCGTCACGTCCGCCGGGACCGGCCGCCTGGGGGACCTGCTGCGGTACCTGGAAGCGGCGGGCCGGCGCCTGGAGCGGCTGCCGGCGGACGTCCGGCGCGACACCGAGCGCCAGGCGGCGGTGGGCCGGGTGCGGGCCCGCTACGAGGAACTGGTGGACCAGGTCCTGGCCGGGACGGCACCGGCCGGGGTACGGGCCGGCCTGGCCGACGTCCGCTGGATGATCGAGGAGCTGAGGGTGTCGCTGTGGGCCCAGTCCCTCGGCACGCCGGCGCCGGTCAGCGAGGCCCGCATCATGCGGGCCATCGACCGCATGACGGCCTAGGCGCCGGTTTCAGGCCGAGAGCCGGGCCTCCGACTCCCGGACCCGCTGGGCCAGGGTCTGCAGAAGCGACCAGGCCACGTCGGGGTGGGCCTGCACGAACGGCCGGAAGTCCCAGGCCGTGAGCCCGTAGCAGCTCACGTCGGTGTCGGCGGTTATGCGGGCGGTGCGGGGGCCGTCGTCGATGAGGGCGATCTCACCGAAGTAGTCGCCCGCCCTGAGAGTCCGGCGGGCCTCCCCTCCCACCGTCACCGTCGCCGTGCCGGCGCCGATCACGAAGAACCCGACCCCGCCCTGGCCCGGCTCGGTGATGACCGTGCCCGCCGAGAAGGTCCGTTCCTTCATCGAGGCGGCCAGGCTCTTGAGGTCCTTCCCGGAGAGCCGGGCGAACAGCGGAACCCGGCCGATCACGTCCTCCACCCCGTCCATGGGCCGGAACCATACCAGGCACCGTCGCGCCGCCGAACGGGAACTCCGCCGGTGAAATCTGACGTTGACGTAAGATGCTTAGCCAAGCGAACTAGGAGCGAGGTATGCGATTGGACAGCACCGGCGGCCACACCGGAACCGATCGGGACCTGGGACCCCACTACAAGTGGATCGCCCTGTCCAACACCACCATCGGGATACTGATGGCGACCATCAACTCGTCGATAATCCTGATCGCCCTTCCCAACATCTTCGACGGGATCAAGCTGAACCCCCTCACCTCGTCGAACACGCCCTACTTCCTGTGGATCCTGATGGGTTACATGGTCGTCACCGCCGTCCTGGTGGTCAGCTTCGGGCGCATCGGGGACATGTTCGGCCGGGTGCGGATGTACAACATGGGCTTCGCGGTGTTCACCGTGTTCTCCATCCTCCTGTCCGCCACGTGGATGACCGGGGCGCCGGCGGCCATCTGGCTGATCGTGATGCGGCTCGGCCAGGGCGTAGGCGGGGCGTTCCTGTTCGCCAACTCGTCGGCCATCCTGACCGACGCCTTCCCCGAGAACCAGAGAGGCATGGCCCTGGGGGTCAACGGGGTGGCCGCCATCGGCGGGTCCTTCATCGGTCTCATCGTGGGCGGACTGCTGGGCCCGGTCTCGTGGCGGCTGGTGTTCCTCGTGTCGGTACCGGTGGGCCTGTTCGGGACGTTCTGGGCGTACTTCAAGCTGCGCGACACCGGTCTGCGCAACCCGGCCCGCATCGACTGGTGGGGGAACCTGACCTTCGGCGTCGGGCTGATCGCCGTGCTCATCGGGATCACCTACGGCATCATCCCCTACGGCGGCGCAACCATGGGCTGGACCAACCCGTTCGTGCTCGGCACCCTGATCGGCGGTTGCGCCGTACTGGCCCTCTTCGCCTGGATCGAGACCAGGGTGGCCCAGCCCATGTTCCGGCTGTCGCTGTTCCGCATCCGGGCCTTCGCAGCCGGCAACTTGGCGTCGCTGCTGGCCTCGCTGGGCAGGGGCGGGATGATGTTCATCCTCATCATCTGGCTGCAGGGCATCTGGCTCCCCCAGCACGGCTACAGCTTCGCCCAGACCCCCCTGTGGGCGGGCATCTACATGGTGCCGCTCACGGTGGGGTTCCTGGTCGCCGGGCCGGTGTCGGGCATCCTCTCCGACCGGTACGGGGCCAGGCCGTTCGCCACCGGGGGGATGATCGCGGCGGCCGCCACCTTCGGCCTGCTCGAACTGCTGCCGATCAACTTCAGCTACACCTGGTTCGCGCTCCTGCTGCTGGCCAACGGGCTGGCCATGGGCCTGTTCGCGTCGCCCAACCGGGCCGGGGTGATGAACAGCCTGCCGCCCGACGCCCGGGGCGGCGGGGCCGGGATGATGGCCACCTTCCAGAACTCGGCGATGGTGCTGTCGATCGGCATCTTCTTCACCCTCATAATCGCCGGGCTGTCCGGCACGCTCCCCGGATCTCTGTACCGGGGGCTGGTGGCCCACGGGGTCCCGGCCGCAGCCGCCCACCGGGTGGCGGCCCTCCCGCCGGTCAGCACCCTGTTCGCCTCCTTCCTGGGCTACAACCCCATCCAGAACCTGCTGGGACCGACCGGGGTGCTGGGCCATCTGCCGCACGCCCAGGCCACTTACCTGACCGGACGCAGCTTCTTCCCCAGCCTCATCACCAAGCCGTTCGGCAACGGCCTCCACGAGGCGTTCGACTTCGCCCTGGTGGCGTGCCTGGTGGCGGCGGTCGCCTCGTGGCTGCGGGGCGGCAAGTACCACCACCGCGAACAGCAGGCCGAGCCTCCGGCCCCCGCCGATCCGCAGGAGGCGGTCTTCGCCCACAGTTCACCCGGGGGCCGCCCGGCGGACCTCCGGGGTTAAACACCCGCCTCTAGCTTGAGCGCCGCTGGTGATCCACCAGCCCCTCGGCCAGCCCGTGCAATGATGACGGCCGGCAGGCGGTTCGATGCCCGGAGGCACCGCACCGCGGGCGTTGACACCCGGACAGGGAAAGGACCCGATGAGATCCAGCGGCGAGAAGCGACGTCTTTTGACACTGGCTGCAGGGGCGGCCTCCATCACCATGGCGGCGGCGGCGTGCGGCGGTTCCAGCCACTCGTCCGCCCCGCCGGCGGCGGCCGCGCCGGCGCCGGGCAAGACCGTGAACCTCACCGTGTGGACCGCCTTCAGCGGCGTCAACGCGACCTCGTTCAACTACCTGGTCTCACAGTTCAACTCGTCGCAGAGCCAGTACCACGTCACGGCGCTCTCCAAGGGGTCGTACTCGCAGGTCCTCTCCGACACCATCGCCGCGTTCAAAGCCCACGCGGCGCCGGACATCACCCAGATCTTCGACGCCGGAACCGCCACCATCATGGACTCGAACGGGTCGTACGTGCCGGTGTACAAGCTGATGAGCCAGTACAAGATCCCGTTCGCAACCACCGATTTCATCGGAGGGGCGGCGAGCTACTACGAGACGGCCAGCAACCAGCTGGACTCGCTGCCGTTCAACAGCTCCACCCCGGTGCTGTTCTACAATAAGACCGAGCTGCAGAAGGCGGGCATCAGCCAGCCGCCGACCACTTGGAACCAGTTCGCGTCGGACGCGGCCCAGCTGCTGGCCCACGGCCAGAAGTGTGCCCTCACCTCCTCCGGGGCATACGTGATGTGGACCGACATGGAGGAGTTCTCCACCTGGAACGGCTACCAGTACGCCACCAATGACAACGGATACAGCGCGGTCAAGGGAACCAAGCTGAAGATCGACTCCGCCCCGCTGGTCAACCACCTGACCCTGCTGGGGCAGCTGGCGCAGAAGGGCCAGTACATGTGGAACGGGGTGAGCACCTCCACCGTGCCGCTGTTCACCAACGGGACGTGCGCCATGTACGAGCAGAGCTCGGCCGACCTCGGCACCATCCAGGCGGCGGCCAAGTTCCCCTTCGGGGTCAGCGAGCTGCCCATCGCCGACAACGACGCCAACGCCCCGCAGAACACCGTGGTGGGCGGAGCCTCCATGTGGGTGATGAGCGGGGCGCCGGCGGTGCACTACCGGGGCGACGCCGAGTTCCTGCACTATCTGATGTCGCCGCAGGCCCAGGCGTACTGGGCCTCCCACACCGGGTACGTGCCGGTGACCCCGGCCTCGTCGGACCTGCTCAAGTCCCAGGGTTTCTACTCCAGCCACCCCAACGACCTGGTGGCGGTCAAGGAACTGACCAACAAGACGCCGACGTCCTACACCCGGGGCATCCGGCTGGGCTACCTGCCCGAGGTGCGCCAGGCCGAGGCGTCGGCCATCGCCGCCGTGCTGTCCGGCAAGCAGTCGGCATCGGCCGCCCTGGCCTCGGCCCAGTCCCAGGGGGACTCGATCCTCACCCAGTTCGCCAGCCAGTATGGCGGTTGACGCCGCAGCCCGGCCCCGGCTGATCCGGGTGCCGGGGCTGAGGCGCCGGCCGGTACGGGCCGGAGGCGCAGGGGACGACGCGATCTTCGGGCACCGGCTCCTGCCGGTCGCCCTGATCGTGCCGGAGCTGGTGGTGGTCGGGGTCTTCTTCCTGTGGCCCTCGGTCAAAGCGATACTCGAGGCGTTCCGGCAATCCAACGCCTTCGGGCTGGGGGAACGGTTCTCCGGCCTGGCCAACTTCAGCGCCGCCCTCAACGGCACCTACCTGCAGGCGGTGGAGGTGACGGCCGCGTTCACCGCCATCACCACCGTGGTGTCCATGGCCATCGCCCTGCTGCTGGCCGTACAGGTGGAGCGCACGGGAAGGATGCGGGTGTTCTACCGCACCCTGTTCATCTGGACCTACGCCGTGCCGGGGGCCATCGGGGCGGCGCTGTGGCTGTTCCTGTTCGAGCCGCACATCGGCCCGGGAGCCCGGCTGCTGGAGGACCTCGGGGTCAACTGGAATTTCGCCCTCAACGGCACCCAGGCATTCGCCCTGGTGACCGCCCTGACCATCTGGCAGCAGTGCGCCTACAACTTCGTGTTCTTCTCGGCGGGGTTGCAGGCCGTGCCGGAATCGGTGGTGGAGGCGGCCACCATCGACGGGGCCAGCCCCATCCGCCGGTTCTGGAGCGTGGTGTTCCCCCTGCTCGGCCCGACGGTGGTGTTCGTCACGGTGTCCGACGTGCTGGCCGCCCTGTTCAGCAGCTTCGCCGTGATCGACGTGGTGACCCAGGGTGGCCCCGGCGGGTCGACCACCACGCTGGTCTACATGCTGTACCGGGACGGGTTCCAGAACGGTGATGTAGGCCTGGCCGGGGCCGAGAGCCTGCTGCTGTTCGCGCTGGCCGGGATCCTGCTCGTATTCCAGTTCCGCATCTTCAACCGCAGGGTGCACTACCGATGAAAAATCGCCGGGTCGTCTCCGCCATCCGCCACGTGCTGCTGCTGGCCGTCGCCGCGCTGTTCGCCGCCCCCATCTATCTGGCAGTCGTGGTGGCATCCCACCCGGCCCGTGACGTGCTGTCAGGAGTGCCGGCCCTCCCGGCCGGCCGGTTGGCGAACAACATTGCCCACGTCATCAACAACCCGTTCCCGCAGTCGCCGTCGCTGGGCACCATGATGCTCAACTCGCTGATCCTGGCCCTCGGGGTGGCGGTCCTTAAATTGGCACTTTCGGTGCCAGCTGCCTACGCGGTGGGGTTCTTCCGCTTCCCGGGCCGCATGGTGATGTTCTGGCTGATCTTCATCACCCTGATGCTGCCGGTCGAGGTGCGGTTCTTCCCCACCTACCAGGTGACTGCCAACCTGGGCCTGCTCAACAGCCAGGGCGGCCTGATCCTGCCGCTCATCGCCTCCGCCACCGCGGTGTTCCTCTTCCGCCAGTACTTCCGGTCGTTCCCCCGGGAGCTGGCCGACGCGGCCCGCCTGGACGGTATCGGGCCCATCCGGTTCCTGACCTCCATCGTCCTGCCGCTGGCCCGGCCCACCCTGGCCGCCATATTCGTGCTGGAGTTCATCTACGGGTGGAACCAGTACCTCTGGCCTCTGCTGGTCACCTCCAGCCCCCAGCACGCCACGGTTGTCATGGGTATCCGCCAGATCATCACCGCCGCCCAGAGCTTCTCCGTGCCCCAGTGGGACCTGGTGATGTCGGTGGCGCTGGTCGCCCTGATCCCGCCCGTTCTGATCGTGATGGCCATGCAGCGGTGGTTCGTGCGCGGCCTGATGGCGGGTATCGACTGACGGTGGCAGCGGCGCCCGGTTCCGCCGTGCAGGTCTGGTCCCACCGGGGCCGGGTCGGTCCGGCGCCGGTCGAGACCGGCCGGGGCGGTCCGGCGCCGGTCCGGGGCGGCCGGGGCGGTCCGGCGCCGGTCGAGACCGGCCGGGTCGGCGGGGCCGCCCGGGGCGAGGCCGCCCGGGGCGAGGCCGACAACACGGTGGCCGGGATCAGCGCAGCCATCGCCTCCGGCGCCGACGGCGTGGAGTTCGACACCTGGCTGTGCACCGACGGGGAATTCGTGTGCACCCACGATCGGGACTCGCCTGCCGGCCCGGTGGACCGGTGCCGGTCGGCGGATCTGCCGCACCTGGCCCGCCTCGAGGAGGTGCTGGGTGTGGCCGGGACGGCGACCATGAACGTGGAGCTCAAGGTTCCTCCCGATGCCTCCCCGGAGGAGCAGTCCCGGCTCGGCGAAGCACTGTGCGCCTGGCTCGGGCGGTACATCGCCTCGGTGGGGGCGGCGCCGGCGCCGGACCTGGTCGTGTCGTCGTTCTCCGCTTCCGCCACCCGCCCCTTCCTCAGCGCCGGTCTGCCGCTGCGGCTCGGACACCTGTGCACCGAGATCCCCAACGCTGATGGGCTGGAGAATCTGGCTCGCTCCGGCTACTGGGGGGTGCACTTCCTGGCGTCGGGCGTTGCCGGTGGCGGGGGTGCGGGAGAAGTCGAGAGGATCCGGGCGGCGGGTCTGGCCGCCGTGGCGTGGACCGTCAACGACCCCCAGCAAGCAGCCCGGCTGGCCGGGCACGGCGCGCAGGTGATCATCTCCGACGTGCCGGTTGTCATCTCGTCATCGATCCGGCCGAGCAGCCGCCCCTGACCGCAGGGGCACCCCCCGGCCCCGTCCGGCTCAGCCGGAGGCGGCCGCTCCCCCGACCTGAGGGCACCTGCCCCGGTCAAGGCGCGGGCTGGAACAAAACGAGCGATTTGCATAATCGGGGGCGATCTGCTGAAATCTTCGGGCTGTCCGCCGGGTGCCGTGTCATCCGGACGTCAGAGCACGACCCCTCCGAGTGTGGGTCACCGGCGGGCACCGAGAAAGGAGAGACGCTTGAAACGCGCCCTCATCTCGGCGGCCATCACCGCTGCCGCCGTAACCCTGTCATCAGCACCGGCATGGGCTGCCCCGGCATCATCCCAGGTCGTCCTGCCCGGCCAGGCGACCTACCACGTGGTCCCCGGCGACTCCTACTGGTCGGTGAGCCAGCACTACGGCGTGACCATGCAGGATCTAGCGGCGTGGAACCACCAGAATCTGTGGGCGCCGCTGGATGCCGGATGGACGCTGCAGATCCCCCCGGCAGGCTGGCATGCCGCCTCGGCTGCGCCGGTGACCACCGACAGCAGCTACGCCTCGTCGAGCTACCAGGCCCCGTCGACCCGGACCTACAGTTCCGGCACTTCCGGCAGTTCCGGCTACGGGTCGGCCCCGTCGGGAATCTGGGGGTGCATCGCCCAGCACGAGTCCGGCGCCAACCCGGCGGCGAACACCGGAAACGGCTACTACGGGATGTACCAGTTCACGCTGGGCACGTGGCGGGCGGCCGGCGGGACCGGCAACCCGGCCGACGCCTCTGCCGCCGAGCAGACCGCCGTGGCCCAGCGGGTCCAGCAGCAGCAGGGCTGGGGCGCGTGGCCGACCACCAGCCGGATCTGCGGAGCCTGAGACACCGTCTCTGAGCCCTGATCGGCGCCCAGGCGGGCGGGCCGGCCTTCGGTCCGCCCGCCTGGCGCGTCCGGCCTCAGGGTCAGCCGCACCCCTGGCCCGCCGGTGCCTAACCGTCACCGAATCAGACGCTGTCGGCCAAGCGGCGAGCCCTACCCAGACCAACTGGTGACACAAAATGCAACTGGTGACAAACGTTGACATCACGTGTCGTTTTCAGTCACCAGAAGATGTTTCGTGTCACCAGTTGTGTTCGCAACCGTATCCTGGGCCGCCCGGGCCAGCCGCCCCCGGTCTGGCCACCTGCCGACTCCCGCTTCTCCGAGCGGGCCCGCGCAACGTGCCCCCAGCCACTGGGCCGCCACCCGGCCACATAGCCCACCCCCGGCGACCCGGCCACCGGCCACCGGCCACCGGCCACCGGCCACCGCCTATAAAGCCCACCCAGCCACGTAGCCACCCGCGGCCACAGGGCTCCAACGCGCCACCCGGCCCCGGGGCCGGTGACAGTGCCCCCACCGCCCTGGTACCGGCCCGCAACTACGCTTCAGGTCCACCCGGCACGGGCCGTACCGGCCCACCGGCACCGACCTCGCTAAGGAGCACAGATGGGCTTGTTGGACCGATTCCGCCTCGACGGCAAGGTGGCCATCGTCACCGGTGCGTCGTCCGGTCTGGGGGTGGCCTTCGCCCGACATCTGGCCGAGGCCGGGGCGGATGTGGCGCTGGGCGCCCGGCGGGTGGACCGGCTGGCCGCCACCGCCCGCCAGGTGGAAGAGGCCGGGCGCCGCTGCGTTCCGGTCGCCACCGACGTGTCCCGGCCCGAGGACTGCCAGCGACTGGTCGACGAGGCCATGGCCGCGTTCGGACGGGTGGACATCCTGGTCAACAACGCCGGGATCGGGACGGCCTACCCGGCCACCAGGGAATCGCCCGACCAGTTCCGTGAGGTCATCGACGTCAACCTCAACGGGGCGTACTGGATGGCCCAGGCGTGCGGGCGGGCCATGAAGCCGGGCTCGAGCATCATCAACATCGGCAGCATCCTGGGATTCACCACCGCCAGCCTGCCCCAGGCGGCGTATTCGGCCAGCAAGGCCGGCCTGGTCGGCCTGACCAGGGACCTGGCTCAGCAGTGGACCGGCCGGAAGGGGATCCGGGTCAACCTGGTGGCGCCCGGCTTCTTCGAGTCCGAGATGACCGACCAGTACCCCGAGGGATATCTGGCATCGCAGATGCCTCGGGTCCTGGTGGGCCGGCCGGGCGACCCCGCAGAGCTGTCCGCCGCGGTGGTGTTCCTGGCCAGCGACGCAGCGGCCTACATCACCGGCGTGTCACTCCCGGTGGACGGCGGGATACTCACCAGCTGAACCGGGCGCCGGCCGCAACAGGCGCCACCAGCACCAGGCGCCGGCCACACGCCCAACCAGGCGCCGGCCGCACGCTCGAGCAACCGCCGGCTCAGCCCGCCGTCGGCGCCGCCCCGGAGGCGGCGCGCAGCACCACCACCGTGTCGAGCGGGTGGGTGGGCCCGCTGACCTCCCCGCCCACCAGATAGGCCCGGTCGCCGACCACCACCGAACCGGCGTCGGAGAGAGCCTGGGGCAGCGTCCCGGCCGGGGTGACCGAGGCGATGGCCGGGTCGAGGTGCAGGATCGCCGCGCTCGGCACCGACCCGGACCGGCCGCCCAGCACGAACACCTGGCCGGCCAGGGTGACGGCGGTGGCGTGGCCCATCGCTTCGGGCAAATGCCCGACCACCGCCGCCTTCCCGGTGGCCAGGTCCACCCGCTGGATGGCGGACGTCTCCAGGGCGCCGCTCTCGCTGGTGCTGGTCACGCCGCCGAACACCCACAGCGACCCGGCCGCGTATCCCACCGCGGCGTACCGGACCGGGATCTGCAGCGTCGCCATCGGGCGGAACGTGGTCCCGTCGGAGGTGGCCAGGACCTGGGCGTCCATCCGGGTTCCGTCGAATCCGCCGACGACGTAGGCGGTGCCGCCCACCGTGATGGCGGTGAGGTCCGAGCGGGGGGAAGGAAGGTGGGCGACCTCACTGGCCGCACTGGCCGCGCCAGCCGACCAGGACTGCACGGTGGACACGGTGCTGTACGACCCGCCGCCGAACACGTAGTCCCGGCCGCCGATGACGGCGCCGGCGCTGTCGTGCACGGCCACGGCCAGCGACCCCGCCTGCTGGCCGGTTCCGGCGGCCGGGTCCACCCGCACCACACGGGAGGTGGAGACGTCCCCGGTGGCCAGGCCGCCCAGGATCACGAACCCGGACCCGTCGGGCAGGACCACCGGCCGGGAGACGGCCGCCGGCAGGCGCCACGACTCCTCGGTGGCCGACAGGCTCGAGGGAGGGGCGACCGTGGTCGTGGTAGTGGCGGCGGCCGGCCGGGCGGCCCCGGCCGATCCTGCGCCGGTCGGGTGGGAGCCGCCCGAACCGCACGCCGTGGCGAGAGTGGCCAGGGCGGCGGTCAGGGTGAACGCCACAGTCGGGACGCCCGGCCCCGACCGGGGTGGCAGAAGACGCATCCGGCCAACCTACACAGCGTCGCGCCGGGGGCTGCCGCGCCCGCCCGGGACACCGGGGGTTACAGTCGCATCCCCCCGGCGAAGGTACCGGTGGCCACCAGCACGCTCAGCACGGTCAGGCCGCCGGTCGTGGCGGCGACCACGCCGCCGGCCAGCCGGCGCGGTACCCGGGCCATCCCCGAGCGGGCCACCCGGCGCCCGGCCAGGACCAGCAGCGGAACCTGGGCGGCGAGGAGCGCCACCCGGGCCGGGCCGCTCACCAGGAAGTCGGTGCCGAGGAGGAAGGCGTGGGCGGCCGACAGGACGTAGACCACCAGCGTCACCCGGTGCAGGGCGATCCACCACCGGGGGCGCCGGCGCAGCAGGTAGAAGGTCGGTCCGGCCAGGATGGCCAGGTAGAAGGCCAGGATCCCGAAGCTCTCCCAGGTGGCCGCCCTGATCCCCCACGACACCGGCTGGTCGAAGGGCACCAGCGCCGTCGGCCAGCCCTGGTAGGGGGCGAACACGCTGGTGAACGGCACCGCCACGTGGCCGGCCACCAGGACCAGCGTCATCAGCCCGGCCTGGCGATGGGCCACGCCGAGGAGCGGGGAGGGCCACCCCCGGACCTGCCGCTGCTCGGCGGCGATCAGACCCAGGACCACCGCCGCGTAGGCCAGGACCAGGGCGGCGATCCCGAGTGCCCGGGCCAGCGTGTAGGAGCCGTCCACGCCCACGTAGTTGACGAAGGCGGCCAGACGCAGCGCGTTGTCCGTCCCGGCGCGCACCCTCGCCAGGAACACCTCGTCGATCCCGGCGGTGACGGCGGCCGCCACCAGCGCCAGGACGGCCAGCGTCACCGCCGGGCGGCGGCGCTGGATCGATCGGGCGGTCGGACCGGCCGGATCCAAGGTCAGCGCATGATGCCGGTGTGGCCCAGGGAGTACCGCCCGGGCTGGGGCCATACGGCCAGGCCGTGCGGCTCGTTGGGCACCGGGATCTTGGCGATCAGGTGGCCGTCGACGGTGGAGATGGCGTAGACGCAGGCGTCGTAGCGGCCCGACAGCCACAGCACCTTGCCGTCAGGCGACAGGTTGCCCATGTCCGGGCTGCCGCCACCGGGGATCTGCCATGTGGCCACCACCCTCTGGGTGGCCAGGTCGAGCACCGACACCGACCCCGAGCCGCGGTTGCTCACGTACATGTCCCTGCCGTCGCGGCTCACGTACAGCCCGTGGGCGTCCCGACCGGTGTGGATGAACCCGATCAGGGAGAACGTGGCCGCCGAGATCTGGTAGACGCCGCCCCGGTTGCGGTCGGCCGTGTAGAAGATCTTCCCGGTCGAGTCCAGCTTGACGTCCTGCGGCGACGACCCGGGGATGGACAGGTAGCCGGCCACCGACAGGTCCGTCAGGTTGATCTTCACCATCCTGGCGGAGAACTCGCAGCTGAACACCGCGAACGTGCCGTCGGCGGAGAAGTCGCCGTGGTCCACGCCGGGGCAGCTGACCGGGACCTGCTTGATCAGCTGGAACGTGTGCGGGTCACGGAACGCCAGTATCTGGCGGGCCTCCTCCACCACGATGGCGTAACGGCCGTCCGGAGTGAAGTACATGTTGTACGGGTCCCCGACCGGGATGTTCGGACCTTCGATCTGGCCGGTCAGCGGCGATATGGGGGTCAGCGAGTTGCCCAGGTCGTTGGCCACATAGAGGGTCTTCAGGTCCCACGACGGGATCACGTGCTGCGGGTCGAGGCCGGTGGTGTACCGGTTGATCACCTTGAAGGTGGCCGGGTCGATGACGTCCACGCTCTTGCCGGCGCTCTCGGGCACGTAGATGCGGTACGGGTCGTTGCGCACGACCGGTGACAGCTGGTCGGGCCCGTCGGCGGCGTAGATGTTGGTCGCCCCCCCGGCGGCCACGGCCCCGCCGGGCGCCGTCGTGGCGGTGGAGGCGGCCGGCCGGGTGGTGACCGGGCCGGCCGAGCGGTGGCCGCTGCCGCTACCGCAGGAGGAGGCGGCCAGCACCACGCCCGCGGCGGCGAGGGCTGAGGCCACGTGGCGGCGGAGGTTCGTCACAGGAGAAGGCTTCCGTCAGGGGACCGGTGCGGCAAGGGGCCAACCCTAATGGCCGGGAGCCGGCCGCTCAGCCCAGCTGGTCGGCGAAAGCGGCGATGGCACCGACCACCAGGCCGCGGTCGGCGTGGTGGGGGGCGTGGCCGCCCGTGGGCAGCACCAGGCGCTCCACCGGGCCCGCCACGGAGGCCTCTATCCGGTCCAGCTGCTCCAGTGTGCCGTAGGGGTCGTCGGCGCACTGGATGAGCAGCACCGGCACCCGCACCTGCGGCAGGCGGTCCTCGATGGACCAGGCCCGGAAGGACCCGCTCAACCAGATGTCGTTCCACCCGTAGAAGGCGTTGTCGACGTGGTCGTGGTGGCGTCCCAGGCGGGCCCTCAGGTCCCCGTCGTGGTAGGCGGAGCGGGCGGCCCGGGCGCCCTCGACGGTGCAGTCCTCCACGAAGACGTGGGGGGCCAGGGCGGCGACGGCCCGCACCCGGCCCCCGGACCCGGCGTGGATCAGGGCGATGGAGGCGCCGTCGCTGTGGCCGACCAGGACGGGGTCGTCCATCCCCAGCTCGTCCAGCAGGGCCGGGAGCACCTCCCGGGCCTCGGCGTGCATGTAGCCGGGGTCCCGGGGCAGCGCCGCCGCGGTGGAGCGGCCGTAACCGAAGCGCGAGTAGGTGACCACCCGCCGCCCGGTCGCGTCCGCCAGTTGGCGGGGCACATCCCGCCAGATGCTGATGGACCCGAGCCCCTCGTGCAGCAGCACCATGGGGGCCCGGCCCCCGCCCGTGGCGGCGATGTCCTGCACCTCGAGGGTCCCGCCGGCCAGGTGGACCCGGCGGCTGCTGACCGGGGGGTCCCCGGCCGGGGCGGCGCCCGTCACGCCGGGGCGGCGGCGGACAGGTCGGTGGCGCCGGTGGCGTCGAAGGAGGCCCGCAGCTCGAACCGCTTGACCTTGCCGGTGGCGGTGCGGGGCAGCGCCTCCACCACATGGACCTGGCGGGGCCGCTTGAACGCGGCCATGCGCCGCCGGCAGTGGGCCAGGAGGTCGGCCACGTCGATCTCGGCGCCCCGGCGGGGCACCACGAACGCCACCGCCGTCTCCAGCCCCGACCGGTCGCGGGCCCCGATCACCGCCGCCTCCAGGACGGCCGGGTGCTCGAGCAGGACGCTCTCCACCTCCGCCGGCGACACCCAGATCCCGCCCGCTTTGATCATGTCGCTGTTGCGTCCCACGAACCGGTAGTAACCGTCCTGGGAGCGGCTGTAGAAGTCGCCGGTGCGCAGCCAGCCGTCCACGAACGTCTCCTGGTTGAGCTCCGGCCGCTGCCAGTAACCGACGGCGATGGACGGGCCTCTGACCCACAACGCTCCCGGAGTGTCGGCGGTGGTGATCTGGCTGCCGTCGTCCCCCACCAGCTTCAGGTCGTAGCCGGCTACCGGGCGGCCCGACGTGCCCGGCCGCACCGCCCCGGGGTGGTTGGAGCAGAAGATGTGCAGCGCCTCCGTCGAGCCGATGCCGTCGAGCATCTCGGTACCGAACCGGGACCGGAACCGGCGGAGCACCTCCTCGGGCAGGACCTCGCCGGCGGTCACGGTGGCCCGGGCCGAGGCCAGCATGTCGCCCGGCACGTCGGAATCGGCCAGGGCGGCGCAGAATCCCGGAGGGGCGAAGAAGAGCGTGGGCCGGTGCCGGGCGGCCAGACCGGCGACCCGGGCCGGGGTGGGCGGGTCGGGGTCGATCACGCTCCTGGCGCCCGCCGCCAGGGGGAAGATGAGGGCGTTGCCCAGGCCGAAGGCGAAGAACAACTTGGGCACCGAGTAGCAGACGTCATCGGGCCCGATACCGAGCACCGACGCCGCGTAGGTCTCGGCGACGGCCCTCAGGTCGCCGTGGCGGTGGATGGCCCCCTTGGGCCGGCCCGTGGTGCCGGACGTGTACAGCCACAGGGCCACGCTCTCGGTGGTGGTGCCGGCGACCGGCACGGGTGTCGGGTCGGTCCAGGACGACAGCCGGTGCACCCGGATACCCGCCGGCAGCCCTTCCGCCGCCGGGGCCGGCCCGTCCCGGTCGGCCACCACCACGTCCTGCACCTCCGATCCCCCCACCATGTCCGCCACCCCGGGGGCGTAGCGCGACGAGCACACCAGGATCCGGGTGCCGCTGTCGGAGGCCAGGGGCGCCACCTCGGCCGGGCGGAGCATGGTAGAAACCGGCACCGGCACCGCCCCCAGGCGCATGCACGCCAGGAACATGGCCGGGAAGGCCGGCTCGTCGTCGACCACCATGAGGACCCGGTCGCCGGGCCGGCACCCGATGGAGGCCAGGCCGTTGGCCGTGGCGTGCACCGTGTCGAGCAGCTCGGCGTAGGTGATCTCCTCGTCGCGGCACACCAGCGCCGGCGCCCCGCCCCGGCCGGCTTCGACGTGCCGGTCCAGCAGCCACCGGCACGCATTGAACGGCTCGGCCGCCATCACTGCCGGACGTACTCGAAGTCGACCGGCTTGGTCCCGATGCCGCTGGCCGGCGGGGCCAGCCAACCGGCCATGCGGCCGGGCTCGGTGACCGGCACCATCAGCGACTCCACGTGGGCCCGGTCCTGCTCGTTCGGCAGCCAGCTGCCGGCACCGGCGTGCCACTCGCCGGCGTCGACCAGGCGCCCGTCCACGCTGACGTGCTGGCCGGCGTACGCCCCGACCCGGCGGTTGAATCCGGGGTGGGGCAGCCGCAGCGAGGCCCCCACCCCGGCCAGCAGGCGGTTCCACCGATCGACGCCCTTCTGGCAGTCTGCGATGTAGTCGGCCCGCAGCGTGGCGTTGAGTGCCGACAGGGCCGGCACCCGACGCTCGCTGAGCCGGCCGTCGATCACGGCGGGGACGACCTCCTCGCTGCTGTGGAGCCGGTGGTCGTCGGTGCGGCCGGACTCCTGGTACCTGCCCTTGAGGCCGGCGGCGAAGTAGTTCGCGGCGTTGGTCGACGCTTCCGCCCCGAACAGGTCGAGGGACACCGAGAAGTGCAGGTTGAGGTACCGCTGGATGGTGTCCAGGTTGATGCCGCCATGGGGCGCCACATCGGTGGTGTCGTGCTGGCGCATCAGCTCGGCGGTGCGCTGCACCACCCGGCCCACTCCCCCGGCGCCGACGAACATGTGGTGGGCTTCCTCTTTGAGCATGAACTGACAGGTGCGGGCCAGCGGGTCGAACCCGCTCTCGGCCAGCGATGCCAGCTGGAACTTGCCGTCCCGGTCGGTGAAGTAGGTGAACATGAAGAACGACAGCCAGTCGGGGGTCGGTTCGTTGAACGCCCCCAGGATGCGCGGGTTGTCCTGGTCGCCGGAGGTCCGTTCGAGGAGCATGTCCGCCTCGTCGCGCCCGTCCCGGCCGAAGTAGGCGTGCAGGAGGTACACCATGGCCCACAGGTGCCGGCCCTCCTCCACGTTGATCTGGAACAGGTTGCGCATGTCGTA
>DASSZD010000161.1:0-110486 GCA_035702985.1 Acidimicrobiales bacterium | reverse complement strand
CGACATCGAGGTCCCCCACCTGGAGGGCACCGCGGTGATGTGGGGCCACTGCCATCACCGGGCGACGGGAGGAGTCGAGCCCGAGCAGCGCGTCCTCGAGCGCATGGGCCTCGACGTGGACCCGGTGAAGGGGGGCTGCTGTGGCCTGGCCGGCTCCTGGGGATTCGAGAAGGGCAAGTATCGGATCTCCATGGACTGCGGGGAGCAGGGGCTGCTGCCGGCGGTGCGCAAGGCGTCCAGCGACGCCGTCATCGTGGCCAACGGGTTCTCCTGCAAGACCCAGGTCGCCGAGGCCGGCACCGGCCGGCGGGCGCTGCACCTGGCCGAGGTCATGCAGCTGGCCCGGGGCAAAGGTCGACTGGACGGCGGCGTCCGGCCCGAGGACGAGGCCGGGGATCGCCGACCGGTGCCCGGTCCGGGTCGGCGAGCGGCGCGGACGCTGCTCCCCGTTGCCGGCGCCGCGGCCGCTCCGGCAGTCGCCACCCTGGCCGCTCTGCGCCGGCGCCGTCGCTGAAGGCCGCTGACCCATCCCGCCCGGGAGCCGGCTCTCCCTCAGCGGCTCGGGCGGGGGGTCAGCGGTCTGTCCCGGCGGCCTCGGTGCCGGCCGGCTCGGAGTCGGGCTCCTCGGACCCGGACGCCAGGGAGTCGGACTCGGCCGCCGACGCCACGTCCCTGGGGTAGCTGCGCCGGGCCCGCACCGTGAAGGCGCCGGCGGCCGCCAGCGGGACGAGCATGACGAGGAAGGTGTACGCCAGCCCCCGCCCCGCGGCGGCCGAGACGTGGGCCGCTTTGTTGTTGACACCCGACGCGAAGCCGCCGCCGCCCCCGCCGAGCACCTGGGAGACGAACCCGAACAGCAGCGGGGCCAGGGCCTCCAGCACGGTCTTGATGAAGGTGCGTATGGCCTCGGTGCGGCCCCACATGCGTGCGGGGACGACGTCGAGGCGGGCGGCGTCCCCCGGGGAGTTCGGGGCGGCGACCACGGCCGCCCCTATCAGGACGAGGGGCAGGGCCAGGCCCAGGTTGGTGGTGAGGAAGGCGGGGATGAAGATCACCGCCGCCGCCAGGTACCCGCCGCCGGCGACGATGAGCCGGGCGCTGAGCCTCCCTCTGGCGAGGAGGCGGTCGGCCAGGTAACCGGCCGACACGATCCCCGCTATGGCCGCTCCTCC
Organism: Acidimicrobiales bacterium; assembly: GCA_035702985.1. Classification (GTDB taxonomy): domain Bacteria; phylum Actinomycetota; class Acidimicrobiia; order Acidimicrobiales; family Palsa-688; genus JAKAXG01. The sequence continues at coordinate 109,314 of DASSZD010000161.1, read as the reverse complement.
GACCACCACCGCGAGGAGGGAGGCGACCGACTGGCTGATCCCGTAGCGGCCGCGGGCGAACAGCACGGCGAAGGTCTTGAGGCCGGCGAAGAAGAAGTAGCCGAGGCAGGAGGAGATGATCAGCAGCACGTTCGTGCGTACCCGCAGCACCCACCTGACGGCATCCCACAGCCCGATCCGCGCAGGGTCCCCCCGGATGACGATGTCCGGGTCGGCCTCGAGCTCCCCCGACCGGACCTGCTCGAGCACCGCAGGGTTGCGGTTGCGGGTGGCGGGCTGTTCGGCAGGGCCCGACGCCTGTTGGGGGTCGGTCTCAGGCCTGATCCGCTGGTCGCCGACCTGTATGCGGCCGCGGCCGTTGCGCTGGGGCTCCGGCAGGTACCGCCGGAGGATCCACGCCAGGGCGAGGGTCGGTACCGTGAGGATGACGAACCCGATCCTCCAACTGGTGGCGCTGCCCACGTCGCCGGAGATGAGGAGGCCGCCGCCGGCGCCCAGGAGATCCCCGGTCAGGATGTAGCCGTATATCCGGCTCCGCTCGGCCGCCGGGAACAGGTCGCCCGTGAGCGAAGCCACGGCCGGCCCGGCGGTGGCGGCCACCCCTCCGAGGGCCATGCGGGTGACGAGCAGCATGATGTACGAGGTGGACAAGCCGCTCACGGTCTCCGCCACCGCCCACACCACCACGCTGATGTAGAGCAACCGGACCCGAGGGACCCGGTCGGTCAGGACGCCCATCGGCAGGGACGCCGCCGCGCCGATCAACGACGATATGGCGACGAGCAGCCCCACCTGGAAGTTGCCGATATGGAAGGCGCTCTCGATCTGGGGGGCCAGGGCCCCGATGGTGCCCTTGTCGGCGCTGTCCACGCTGAGGACGGCCGCCAGGAGCACGATGGCCCGGGTCCGGGCCGGACCGCCGAGCTTCTCCACCGCGGCGTCCCGGCCGTCGCGCAGCATGGCCGGCAGCCGGGCCGCCGCCGGCCCTCCGTTACTGGTCATCCTCGTCTTCGGTCCAGTTCGGTTCGGCTCTCCGGCCCGTCAGGGAGTCGGCCCGACCCTGGCGGGGGGGCCGTGGCGCGAGACGCGGAGGGGGACGTGGACATACAGGTCGTTGCGCTCCGGGCCCGGGGCGTCCGCGGCCGGTGGCTCGGGGAGCTGGTAGTGGACCGGGTTCCAGTGGTCCTCGAGGAGCCGCCGGGCGTTGTAGACCCCGGAGAACTTCCAGAGCATCCGGACGAAGTTGGTCTGCCCGTGGAGGAGATGGTGGGCGGCGATCTTCGCCGTGTCGAGAAGGGCAGCCACCCCGAGGTGCTTGCGGGCCAGGACCGCCTGGGTCTTGACCAGCTCGGCGTAGAACCGGTCGAGCGGGAGTCGGGTCGGCAGCACGGCGTGCTGGACGTCGAACAGCCGGTAGTCCAACGTGGTGAGCCGACGGGACTCGGTCGACCATATCTCGGTTCCCGGATAAGGGGTCTGGACGGTGAGGTGGACGATCTCGGGCACCTCGAGGGCCCATTGGCGTACGCGCTCGAACTGCGCCTCGTCCCAGTCGGGGTCGGCGATGATGTTGATGGCCACGGTGACCCCGAGCTTGCGGGCCACCTCCAGGGCCCGGGCGTTGGTGTCGGCCGAGCTGCGCTTGCGGAACGCCTTCAGGCCCTCCTCGCTCAACGATTCGATACCGAGGAACATGTACTCCAGGCCCAGGCGCCTCCAGTAACGGAAGACCTCTTCGTTGCGGACGAGGACGTCGCAGCGGGTCTCGAGGTAGTACTCCTTGCGGACGCCGCGCTTCTCGATGGCCCGGCCGATCTCGAAGCCGTGCTCGGGCTTGATGAAGGCCACGTCGTCCACGAGGAACACTCCCGGCTCCCGGACCCTCGCCACGTCCTCGGCGGCCGCCTCGGCGGAGATGCGGCGGTAGCTCCTCCCGTAGAAGGTCCAGGCACTGCAGAACGAGCAGTCCCAAGGGCACCCCCGGGAGAACTCCACCGACGCCGCCGGGTCGAGGACGCCGATGAAGTAGCGGCGGCGCCGACCGCCGATGTCACGGGCGGGCAGCACGGAGTCCAGGTCGTGGGCCATCCGGGGCGGGGGACCGGCACCGTCCACGGTGACGATCCCGGGAACCTCGAGAAGAGCCCGGCCGCCGTCGCGTTCCGCCACCCTCCGCACCACCTCGGCGGCGGCGTCCTCGCCCTCCCCGCGCACGACGGCGTCGATGGCGCCGGCCGCCTGCTCCAGGACGTGTTCGGCGATGAAGGAGATGCTGTGGCCGCCGGCGAAGACCGTGCACGTCGGCTTCCTGGCCTTCACCGATTTGGCCAGATCCAGGACCTCGGGGATGTTGGCCAGATAGTTGACGCTGAAGGCCACGGCGTCGGGATCGAACTCCTCGAAGCAGCGCCACAGCTCCTGGTGCGAGTACACCTGCAGGTCGACCATTCGCACCGGATGGCCGGCGGCGAGTATGGCCGAGCCGACCCGTTCGAGGCCCAGCGGCTCCAACCGTAAGAACAGCTCGGAATGCATGAGGGCGCTGGGGTGGACGAGAAGAGTTCTCACCCGGCGCGGGAACGAGGGTGCAGTCATGTCACGCCTTTGCAGTCGGGAGCGTCAGCCAGTTACCCGCGCCTGCGCCCGTCAATCACGCCGGCCCGGACGGGTCCAGAGGGGTGATCCCCCATTCGGCGGTGTGGGCCTCGCCCGGTCCGAGCACGACCACAGCCGTCCCCGAACGGAGGGCGTCGGGCGGGCAGGTCATCGGCTCCACCCCGAGGGCGGCCCTACGTCTCCGCTCCTGCGGGAGGCTGTCGCCGGTGAAGAGCATCACGAACCCGTAGGCGTCGTCCATCCACAGCTCGACGCCTCCTCCCCCGTGCGGATCGACGAGCCGGACGCGGGCCCGACCGTCGGCGCCCCTCTCGAGGTCGCCGTAGCCGGTGTCGAGCACCGTGTTGCCGATCGGGCGCGGCGACCGGAAGTCGTAGTCGGTGCCGTCCACAGGCCGGACGCCGGTGGGGATGCCCTGGTCGTCGGTGGGCAACCACGTCCGGCCGGGCGCCTGCAGATGCAAGGGGTCGACAGTGGACGTGGCCAGGCGGAGGTACGGGTGGGCGCCGGTGCCGTAAGGGCAGGGGGACGAGCCCACGTTGGTGGCAGTAGTGGTCACGCCGAGGCCGCCCGGGCCGAGGCGATAGGTGATGGACAGGGCCAGGGTGTACGGCCACCCCGATTGGGGGTGCAGCACGTGGGCGACCGTGACGGCCTCGTCGGCCTGCGCGACGACCGACCAGTTGGCCCAGCGGACGAGCCCGTGGATCGCATTGTGCTTATCGGGCTCGGTCAGGGGCAGATGCTGGGTGTCGCCGTCACCGAAGGTGTAGGTGCCGTCCTTGAGCCGGTTGGGCCACGGGATCAGGGTCTGGCCCCGGGCGCCGGTGCAGCGCTCCTCGAGGTCGTACCCGTCGAAGAGGGGTTGACCGTCGACCGTGTAGGAGCGCAGCGCCCCGCCGACCTCGACCACCGTGGCCGCCTGTCGGCCCGAGGACAGCTCTATCTGGAACCCGGAGGGGGGAACCTGCTGGGTAGAGGTGGGCAAGGCTCCTCCACGTGCTCGATGCGGATGTGCCGGCACTTACCCGGGTGCCGGGCCGCCTAACCGCAGGGCGACCTGCTAGGCGGGTTCGCCGTCCACGGCCGGATCGTGCACCCGGCGCTCGGGCCAGACATCCGGCTGGTGCTGATGGTCGGCGGCGACCCGCCGCGTCGTCTCCAGCAGCCGGTTGGCGATGGCCGACGCCTCCCGGCTGCGCCACGCCATGCCGGCGTTGGTGCGGGGCGGGTCGACGAACTTGGTGTAGACCACCCCGGGCACCGGGTAGCTGTGGGCGATGCTGGCCGGGATCAGACCGAGGCCGGCCCCGGCGGCCACCAGCAGGAGGATGGCGGTGACCGAGTTGGCCTCCCTCGCCACCGTCGGCTCGAAGCGGTGGGAGGCGCACGCCCCCTCGATGTCGCGTCGCAGCCCGGGAGCGCCGGAGGGGCTGGGCAGGACGAACGCCTCCCCGGCCAGGTCCGCCAACCGGTCCGTTCGCTCCGGCAGCCCGTAGTGCTCGGGGCTGGCCAGGACGAGGGACTCCTCCACCAGCTGTTCGTAGACCAGGTCGTCCATCAGGCCGGGGGATCTCACGAAGGCCACGTCGATCGACCGGTCCCGCAGGCCGGCGAGCAGCTCCCCGGTGACCCCTTGGATGAGCTCGACTTCCACCTCGGGACAGACGTCCTTGAACGCTTTGAGGCTCAGGGGCAGCAGGTCGGCGGTGAGCTCCGCTACGTAGCCCACGCAGATGGTCCCGGTCTCCCCCCGGCTGGCGCGGCGCGCCGAGGCCACGGCCTCGTCCAGATCGGCGAGAATGCTCCTGACGGACCGGAGGAATAACTCGCCGGCGTCGGTCAGGCCGGTGATGCGTCGGCCCCGCTCGACCAGGACCACCCCGAGCTCCCGTTCGAGTTGGATGATCTGCTGGCTGAGGGGCGACTGGGCCATGTGCAACCGCTCGGCGGCCCGGCCGAAATGCAGCTCCTCGGCCAGGACGGCGAAGTACCGGAGTTGGCGCAGCTCCATGTCAGGTCACCTCCAATGCCCGGAGCCGGATCTCTCAAGGTAGGGCCGGGGCGGCCCTCATCGGCGCGCAACGAGGCCCACCGGCCGAGCCGGTGGGCCTCGAAGCTCTGACCGCGCCTGGGCGGTCGTGAGGGGCGAGGACGGCTTTACTGGCCGACACGGACCCCCGGCATGCCAGCGGGCCTGCCGATGGGGCGGCTCGGCATGTGACCCGGGACGTTGGCGTCCTTGCTGAGCTTGCCGAGGGGAAGGATCACCCGTCCGAAGGACTGCTCGAGCATCAGGGCCGTGGCGAACAGCCAGGCGGCGGCGGCGGAGACCACGAACAGCCAGCCCCCGGCCTGGTCCGCCCCCAGGCTCCCGGCCCAGAACCCGATGGCCGTCAGCACCGACCCGGCGGTCAGGCTGCCGAGGGTGACGACCAGCAGCCCGCTCTGAGCCAGGGCGGCCAGCGAGGCGCTCAGGGTCACGAGAGTGAGCCCTATGAACCAGAACCCGAAGGTGGCGTTGGCCGACCCCAAGGCGATGGCCGGAAGAGTGTGGACGGTCACCAGCAGCATGAGACCGGACCACGCCAGCCAGAACGCACCCCAAATGGCGTGCACGGCGAGAGCCACCGAGTCACGGGCTCTGAAGCAGGCTATTGCGGCAATGATCTGGAGAAGACCGCCGGCGACCAGCGTGAAGGGCCAGAGCAGTTGCGGCGTGTTAGGGGTTCCGTACCAGCCGGCCTGCCAGGCGCCGACCATCATCGTCGCCACGGCGAAACCGAACAGCCCCATGACGGAAGGGGCGGCTATGGGCTGGAGGAACACCCTGGTACGGGCCAGCCAGGCCGCATCGTCCTCCGACGTCGCCAAGTCGATCACCTCCCGACCGGGAGATCTATTGTTGTTGTTCGCAGACTTGGCCTGATCTACATCAGTGTGACCACCTAAGGCCATATCCATGCTCCTTTCTGGGAGGCGTTTTCCGCCGCTCTGGCACACAGGTACCCGGCGGTCACTGGCCCCTATCAGACGTAGGTCGCATCGAGTTCATCGCCAACCAGTCTGATAATCGCGTCCCCCACCGGGCACTTCCCTTACGGCCGCGCCGGGGGGCGGGCGCGCCCCGGGCCCGGGTCAGGAACCCCGTTACGGCGGCGGGCCGGAGGGGTACTTAGGCGCTGCCGCAGCGACCAGAGGAGGACCGGAGAGGGGTGAACTTGTTGCTGCGACCGTGCGAGTGAACCTGCCGGCCCGCTTCGACCACACCTTCCGGGTGGAGGTGGTGATCGCGGCCATCGTGTTCGGCCTCGTCCTGCTGGTCTTCCTCGCCGCGCTGATCCGGTCGGCGACGGCCCGGGGCAGGACGGCGTCGCAGAAGACCGGTTACAAGAAGACCGAGGCCGCCTATGTCTCGGTGGTGGCCGTCGTGGCCGCCGCACTGATCACCTTCTCCCTGACACAGAACACCTCCCCGCATCCCAAGCCGTCCCTGACGGTCAAGGTCACCGGGTTCCAGTGGTGCTGGCGGTTCGCGTATCAGGGCACGCGGGTCTCGGTCACCGCCAACTGCGTCGACGGCCGGCTGCCCACGCTGGTCGTCCCCACCGGGGAACCCGTCAGATTCGATGTCACCTCAGCGGACGTCGTCCACTCCATGTGGATTCCGTATCTGCGCTACAAGCTGTTCGCCTACCCCAACTACGTCAACTCCTTCGAGACCACCTTCGCCCGGCCCGGTAGCTGGGAGGGCGAGTGCGCCGAGTTCTGCGGGGAGTACCACTACGCCATGCACTTCACGCTCGAGGCGATGACCCCGGCGGCGTTCAGGAGCTGGCTGCACTCGAAGGAGGCCCGGGCGGCGTGACGGTCCTGCACCCCCAGCCGTCCGTTCCGGGGGCGGCCCCCCGCCCCGCCGCCTCGGGGCCCCCCGGCGAGGCGCGGGGGTTGGCGGCCGCGGTCACCACCACCGACCACAAGAAGATCGGGTTGATGACCGTGGGTACCGCTCTGGTGCTCTTCGCCGTCATGGGAACCCTGGCCCTGGTCATGCGGGCCCAGCTGGCCCAGCCCGGCCAGAGCATCGTCAGCCCCCACCTGTACAGCGAGCTGTTCACCATCCACGGCTCCGGGATGATCTATCTCGTGATCACCCCGATCGCCCTGGGCATCGGGGTCTATCTGGTGCCGCTGCAGGTGGGGGCACCGGCGATAGCCGCCCCTCGGCTGACGCTCCTCGGCTTCTGGCTCTACGTAGCCGGGGCCGTGTCCATGCTGGCCGGGTTCCTGGTCGGCGGCGGGGCCGCCGACGACGGCTGGTACTCCTACGCGCCGCTGGCCGACAGCGTGTACAGCCCGGGGCAGGGTGAGAGCCTCTGGATCGTGGGGGTCTTCCTGTCGGCCCTCGGGATGATGTTCCTGGCCGTCACCGTTCTGTGGACGGCCATGAGGCACCGGGCCCCGGCCATGACCCTGCTGCGGATGCCCATCTTCACCTGGTCGATGGTCGTGACGTGCATGATGACCATCGCCTCGTTCCCCTCCCTGCTGGCCGCCATGGCCGTCCTCGCCGGGGGGCGCGCCGACCCGTCCATCTTCAACTCCGACATGGTCAACGTCGCCTACCAGAACCTCTTCTGGTTCTACGGGCACCCGGTCGTGTACGTGATGTTCTTCCCCTTCGTGGGGGCGGTGGCCGAGGTCCTGGCCACCTTCTCCGGTCGCCGGTACGCCGGCTACATCCCCACGGTGGCCTCCATAATGGCCTTCGCGGCGCTGTCGATGGCCGTGTGGGGACACCACCTGTTCGTCTCAGGTCAGTCCGCCAACGACTACTACAGCCTCACCAGCATCCTGCTCTCCGTTCCGGCCGGCGTCGAGTACTTCGGGTTCCTCTCCACCATCCTCGGGGGGAGGCTGGTCTACACGACGTCGATGATGTTCGCCCTGGCTTTCATCCCCCAGTTCCTGGTGGGCGGTCTGAGCGGCATCCTGCTGGCCACCCCCGTGATCGACTACCACGTCAACGGTTCCTACTTCGTCGTGGCGCACTTCCACTACACGCTCTTCGCCGGCAGCGTGTTCGGCTTCTTCGCCGGCCTGTACCTGTGGTGGCCGAAGGCGACCGGGTTCATGCTCGACGAGCGGTTGGGCAAGACCCATTTCTGGCTGATGGTCATAGGGACCAACGTCACCTTCCTCCCGATGTTCGCGGTGGGCTTCATGGGGATGCCCCGCAGGGTCGCCACCTATCCGGCGTCCGCGGGGATCGGGACCTTGAACCTCATAGAGAGCATCGGCGCCGGGATACTGGCGCTGGCGATGATCGTGTTCGCCATCAACGTGGTCAGGTCGATCAGGCTCCGGGTTCCCGCTCCGTCCGATCCCTGGGGAGCCCACACCCTCGAATGGGCGACCACGTCGCCGCCGCCGCGCTTCAACTTCGTCGCCATCCCGCCCATCCACGGGTTCGCCCCTCTGTTCGACCTGCGTCACGACGCCCCCGCCGGTGAGGACGACGTGATCATCGGGACCGAAGCCAAGTGAGCCGCTTCGTGGGACGCGGCGCGGTGGTCGTGGCCATCTGGGCGGGACTCAACGGCGTGCTGGCCGCCCTGCTGTTCGTCTTCTCCGCCCGGGCCAGCGTCCAGGAGCGGGCGTTCTACTGGGGGGCGGTCGCCATCCTCGTGCTGACCTCGGGGGCCCTTCTCGTCGTGCCCCGCACGAGGCCGGTGAGCCCACCGTCCGCGCCCGGCGGGCAGGCCCGCAACGGGGCGCCGGCGGCGGCGTTCGCGGCGGCCTGCCTGGTGGGCGGTCTGGCGTGGGTGTTCGGAGTGTTCATCGCCTACTTCGCCCTGCCGCTGATCGCCTTCTGCCTGGCCAGGTGGCGGGTCGAGTGGGCGGAAAGACGCAAGGAGACGCGATCGTGACGGCGCCGACCGGGCGACGGCGCCTGCGCCGGCTGGCCGTCGTGTGGGTGCCCCTGCTGGCGGTGGCCGCCGCCGGCGGGTGGATGCTGACGCCTTCGCGGGGCATGGCCCTGGCGTCCACCTCGGCGGGCCCGCCTCCCGCTCCGGTGCCGGCGGGCGGCCTGATCGGGGCGGGCGGGGTGCCGGCGTCGACCCTCTTCCAGCAGGACTGCGCGGCGTGCCACGGCGACACCGGGCGGGGGACCCGCCGGGGCCCGTCGCTCGCCGGGGTGGGCGAGGCGGCCGTCGACTTCGAGCTGTCCACGGGCCGTATGCCGAAAAAGGACGTCTCCGCCAAGCTGGAGCCGTACCGTGCCACGCTGCCCGCAGCCGACATCAAGGCCTTGGACCGCTACGTCACCGCCCTGGTCGCCCATGGGGGGCCGGGGGTCCCTTCGGTGGTCCCGGCCGCCGGGGACGAGTCCAAGGGGGAAGGGCTGTTCATGGAGAACTGCGCGGCCTGCCACGGGTTCGGAGGGGCCGGCGGTGTGCTCTTCGACCGGCCGGTTCCGAAGATCACCGAGGCCACCCCCACTCAGATAGGGGAAGCCCTGCGGGTGGGCCCGGCGGAGATGCCCGTGTTCGGCCCCCACCAGATCACCCCGGCCGAGGTGAACGACATCGCTGCCTACATCGACTCGCTCAAGCATCCATATGACAAGGGAGGCGACCCCATCTCACATCTCGGGCCGGTGGCGGAGGGAGCCGTGATCTGGTTGGTAGCCATCGTGGGTCTGATCTTCGTGACCAGGTGGATAGGCAAGCGGGGATGACCGAGCCGGAAACCGCCACCGCGGCCTCGGAGCGGAGGGTCAGCGCGGCCATCCTCGCCTGCTTCGTGGGAGCCGCCGTCGCCGGCGCCGGTCTGCCGGTCGTCTACTGGACCACCAGCAACATCGGCATCGAGGGAGCGTGCCTCGGGGCCTGCCTGATCCTGCTGGCCATCGGGCTGGTCCTGTGGTCCCACCACCTCCTGCCCGAGGGTCCCTACTACGAGGAATATCCCGACATGCAGAGCCCTCCGGCCAAAGAGGCCTCCGTGCTGGCCACCCTCGACCGGGGCCGGGTGGGCCGGCGCAAGGTGCTGATCGGCTCCCTGTCAGCGGCCGGGGTATCGGTGGCGGCCGGCGCGCTGTCGACGCTCCGGTCGCTCGGACCGGCCCCCAACTCGTTGTCGTCCACGCCGTGGAAGCACCGCCTGGTCCTGGTCGACTCCGACGGCAGGCCGATCAAGGTCGGCGATCTCCCCATCGGTGGCGAGATCTCGGTCTACCCGCAGGGCTTCACCGAGGCGCCGCTCGTCCCGGCCATGCTCATCCATCTCCCGCCCGGGGCCAACCGGCCGCTCCCGGGCCGGCGGACATGGGCCCCCCACGACCTCATCTGCTACTCCAAGGTCTGCTCCCACGCCGGCTGCCCGGTCAACCTCTACGACCGCCTGACGATGGACATGGAGTGCCCCTGCCATCAGTCCACGTTCGCGGTCACCCGAGGGGGGGCACCGATCTTCGGACCGGCGGCCGGCCCGCTGGCCCAGCTCCCCCTCCAGGTCGATCCCGACGGGACGCTCCGCTCGGCCGGTGACTTCTCGGAGCCACCGGGGCCGGTGTTCTGGCACTACTCACGCGGCGTGGCGGACTAGCTCGTGCCGGCCAAGACCATCGGCAAAGCCAACGCCGCCCTCGACGAGCGTCTCGGTACCCAGCAGTTCCTCCAGAAGTCGCTCGACCACATCTTCCCGGACAACTGGTCGTTCATGCTCGGGGAGATCGCCTTCTACTGCTTCTTGATCCTCGTCATCACCGGGGTGTGGCTGGCGTTCTTCTTCGACCCGAGCGACACCGTCGTCATCTACCAGGGCCCCTACTCCCCCCTGCACGGCCAGTCGATGTCGGCCGCATACCAGTCGGCCATCGACCTCAGCCTCGACGTGCACGCCGGGCTGCTCATCCGCCAGATACACCACTGGGCGGCCGACCTGTTCATCGCAGCCATCATCTGCCACCTCGCCCGGATCTTCTTCACCGGAGCCTTCCGCAAGCCGCGCGAGATCAACTGGCTCGTAGGGGTGACCCTGCTGCTTCTGTCCATCTTCAACGGTTTCACCGGTTACTCCCTGCCCGGCGATCTGATGTCGGGGCTCGGTCTGCGCATCGGTTACTCCGTCGCCGAGTCCGTGCCGGTGATAGGCAACTGGCTCGCCTACCTGTTCTTCGCCGGCCAGTTCCCCTCCAGCGAGCTCACCCACCGTCTGTACCTGCTCCACGTGTTCGTGGTGCCCCTGCTCATATTCGGCCTGCTCGGCATCCACCTGGGGCTGATCTGGCACCAGAAGCACACCCAGTTCCCGGGAGCCGGGCGGTCCGAGAAGCGGCTCGTGGGATCCCAGCTGTGGCCGACCTACGCGTTCCGTTCGATCGCCCTGCTGTGCGCCGTGGCCGGCACCCTGTGCCTGCTCGGCGGGCTGGTACAGATCAACCCGATCTGGGAGTACGGCCCCTACCACCCCTACGCGGCCAGCTCCTTCGCCCAGCCGGACTGGTACACGGGGTGGATGGAGGGGGCGCTCCGCCTGATGCCGCGATGGCGGCTCCACCTGTTCGGCTGGACCGTCTCCGAAGTGTTCTGGCCGGCGGTGTTCGTGCCGGTCATGACCTTCGTCGTGCTCGGTGCGTGGCCGTTCCTGGAGCGCTGGTGGACCGGTGACCGCCTGTACCACAACCTGCTCGACCGGCCCCGCGACCGGCCGGGCCGCACCGCTGTCGGCGTGGCCGCCTTCACCTTTTACGCCGTCCTCACGGTGGCCGGCGCCCAGGACGTCCTGGCCTACTACTTGAACATGCAACAGGCTCCGGTCACGTTCGGGCTGAGAGGCCTGCTGATCGGCCTTCCCGTCATCGCCGGGCTGGCCGCCTGGAAGGCGTGCAGAGACGTCCGCGGCGTGACCCCGGCGGCGGTTGAACCACCCAAGGGTCAGGCCGACTCGGCCACTCCCCCGCCGAGCGGCTACCTACCGGAGCGGGCTGCGTGGCAGGCGGCCGACACCGGCCGCGTCCGGCGCCCATCGGACCCGCCGTCGGGGAGGGTGTGGCCGGTGCTGGCGGCGGCCGCCGCCGGCGGAGGGGCGGCGATGGCATGGGTCGCCAGTCGCCGGGACCGGAAACCGGGGCGGGCGCCCGGTCGCCGGAGGCGGCGGTGACCGGCCCCCGGGCCCTGCTGGCGGCCGCGGTGCTGTCGACGTCCGCGGCCGTGGTCGCCGGCTGCGGCGCCCGGCCGCCGGCCACCGCGACGTCGGCCGGCGCCCGCCGTGCCCTCGAGTCGAAGGTCCTCGACGTCATGGACGGCAGCGGCCTGCCGGTCCAAGACGACTACATCGGCTGCGTCGCCGACCGCGACGGCCGCTCGGACACCTGCTACGGGCTCACGAGCGACGAGCCCGTCGAGATGATCAAGGGGACCTTCAGGGCGGCCCCCACCGGCGGTCCCCCGGGGCCGGGATGCCCGGGGACCCTGTCGGTCACCGTCGGGCCGCCGTCCGCCGATCTCACGACCAACACCCCGGTCCACCGCCTGGCGGCGCGGCGCGAGGATCCGTGCCGGTGAACGCCGGTGCCGACCCGCCGATCCGGTGGGTGTCCGGCCGGTCCCTGATGCTCCACGCCGCCCTGGCGGTCGCCTTGCCGATGTGCGCGGTGGCGGCGTGGTGGCAGGTCGACCGGGCGCTGGCGGGCAACACCTTGAGCTGGTTGTACGTGTTCGAATGGCCGGCGTTCGCAGCCCTGTCAATATGGCTGTGGTGGGTGCTGGTCACCTCCGCGGGCCGATCCGCAGGGGACGGGTGGCCCGCCGGCGGTGTCGCCCCGGTGACATCAGGGACCGGCCGGCAGGCCGACGGCCGGGAGCTGATGGCCAGGCGGTCGGTGCCGCCGCGGTGGGAGACCGCCTCGGAGAGCGCCTCCCTCCGGGCCTACAACGACTACCTGCGCCAGCTCGCCGATCGACCGTCGGGAGCTCCACTACCGAGGAGACCGCGTGCCCGAAGTCGTTGACCTCGTCGACGCCATAGGGCGTGAGCACCTGCGGATCCTCCGTCTGGTCGACCGGCTCGTCGAGGGGTGCCAGAACCTGGCCCTGCACGAGCACGCCGCCAGGAAGGCGGCCGCCACGCTCGTCGCCCTCGAGTCCCGTCACGAGGCCGCCGAGGTCCGGTACCTGTGGCCGGTAGTGCGCGATGCCCTGCCCGAGTACGCCGACATCCGGGCGACGGCCGAAGCTCAGGAGAGGGAGGCCCGCCGCCTCCTGCACACGCTGAGCAAGTCGCTGAAGCCGGCCTCGGCGCCGGCGGAGGTGGGTGCGGTCTCCAAGTCGATACGGATCCACATCGGTCTGGAGGACAGCCAGCTCCTGCCCGCCCTGAAGGCGACGCTCGACCCCAACGATTCGGTCCGCCTCGGCCGACTGTTCGTCGAGGCGTCGGCGAACGGCCCGACCCGGCCCCACCCGAGGCTGCCGGCTGTGCCCGGGCTGGTGGCGGCCGCGTCGCCCCTGGCGGCCCGTGTCGACCGGGTCCGGGATCTGCTGAGGATCCGGTAATGGCAGCAGGGCAGAGGATCGGGGCCCGGGACCTGCTCACCCACGTCGCCGGCGGCCCGTTCGTGCTCGTGGTCGGGATCCTGACCGTGTCCGCCGTGATCGGCTACCTGGCCGCGGTGCGGCGGGTGGGGGCGCCGGCCGGGCGTTGGCCGCTCGGTCGCACCGCCGCGTTCGTCGCCGGAGCCTTCGGAGCCTGGGTCTCGGTCGGCTCCGGTGTGGCCGTGTACTCGATGACGAGCCTGACACTGCACATCGTGCGTCACGTCATCCTCATGATGACCGTCCCCGCCCTCATCTCCCTCGGACGGCCGGTGACCCTGCTGAGAGCAAGCGGCATCCCCGGCGCCGCCCGGTTGCTCGACACGGCGTCGCGGAGCCGTGTCCTCGGCGCCGCCACCCACCCGGTGCCGGTGTGGTTCATCTACCTGGCGTCCATGTACCTGATGCTGGCGGACAGACCGTTCTTCGCCTACATGATGGCCCATCCGATGGTGCAGGACTCCGGCACCGTGTCGATGGTCGTCATCGGGCTCCTCTACTGGGGGATGCTCGTGGCGTCCGGCGAGACCCGGCGAGGACCGTCATACCCGGCGCGGGTGATATCGATCCTCGCCAACATGCCCTTCGAGGTTCTGGCCGGCATCTGGTTGCGTTACCAGATGCGCCCGATGGACCCGATGTACACGCTGGGCGACACCCGGGCCGCCGGCGAGGCGTTCATAGTGGGAGCGACGCTGATCTCGACCGTGTGGCTGGTCGCCGTGGTGGTGCAATGGCTGGCGGCGGCCTGGCGGGAGGAGAACGCAGGTCCCAAGGCGACCGGCGACAGCCCGGGGTGGACGGTGCCGTGGTGGGTGGAGAGCGTCTCGGAGGCGTGACGGTACCCTCAGGCCAGGGCACCGACAGCCTCGAGAGCAGCGACGAAGCGCCTCGGGTGGCGGTACATGGCGTCGTGGTCCACGGGCCCGCCGTCCGACGTCTCGATGACGTGGAACGACGCCCCGAGCCGGCGGGCGAACGCCTCCCCTTCGGACCTGGGAAGGAGGGTGTCGCGCTCGGCCCAGAGCACGTGGCAGGCGATGCCCGAGGTCGCCACGGTGTCGGTCTGCGCGCTGCGGTGGCTGCGATACCCCCACCAGGCGGCTCCGGCGACCGTCACCGGGTGCTCGCTCACGGACCGGGCGAACGAGAGCACCGCCGGCGGGCTGGCCAGCCGCAGGAGGGCCCGCAACCCGAGGGCCTCCTCGGCCAAACGCAACCCGCACGACAGGCCCAGGGTGTCGGAGAAGACGGCGGTGCGGACCAGCGAGGGGCGGGCGGCGGCCAGGCCGAGGAGTATGGCCCCCCCGAAGGAGTGCGCCACCATGGTGGCGGGCCCGGCCCCCAACCTCTCGAGGATCTCGGCCGACCCGTCCTCGATGGCCTCCGCGTCCCAACGGCCGGGGGCCGAGAACAGGTCGAAGGCCACGACGCTCGCCCCCCGGGCCACCAGCTCGGCTGCCGTGGCGGTGTAGACCTCGGGCCGCATGGCGAAGCCGGGGAACATGACGATGGGATGGTCGCCGTCACCGGCGGCCAGGGCCCGCAGGGGCGTTCTCGCCGCCACCCGCCAGAACCGGTGCGGCGGCCCGACCGGGCGGGGCGACGGGCGGGGGGTGCTCACCTCGAGAGCTCTACCGGGATACGCGGAGGGCCAAGCTTCGCCCGTCGCCGGGCGCGGGGAGGCGACGACCGCCGGTCGTCACCACCCGGCCCCGGCGCCCGGGTGTGCGCCCCGTGAGCGACCTTCCCGGCGGGGTCGGCGTCGAGACCGATGTGGGCACCAGCGGGGGGTACCGGATCTACGCCCGGTGCCTCCGGCCCGCCGTGGCGCCGGCGGCGACCATCGTTGTGGTCCACGGGATGGTCGTCGCCGGCCGGGGGACGCTCCCCCTGGCCCGGGCCCTCGCCCGTCAGGGCTTCGTGGTCCATGTACCCGACCTGCCCGGGTTCGGCCGGTCGGCCAAACCCGCACGGGCGCTCGACGTCGCCGGCCTGGGCGGGGCCCTGGCCGGTTGGGTGCGCGACCGCGTCGGGGGGCCCGTGACCCTGGTCGGGAATTCCTTCGGCACCCAGGTGGCGGCCCGGGCGGCGGCCGACTCGCCCGGGCTGGCGTCGGCCGTGGTGCTCGTCGCTCCCACCATCGACGCCCGGTTCCGGCGCCGGTGGGCCGAGCACCTGCCGGCCGGCCCGCCGGCGCCGTCCCCGCCGCCGGTCGCGAGCCACCCCCTTCGGGACCGCCTGGTCGACCGCCTGGTGCCCGACGAGGCCGACCCGGCGGGGCTCTCCCTGAGGCGCCTCGTGGTGAGCGAGTACCTCGCCGCCGGTCCGGCCCGGGCCCTCAGCACCTACCGCCACGCCCTGCGCGACGACCTGGTACGCACGGTTGGGCGCATCGACTCCCCGGTGGTGGTCGTGCGAGGCGGCTCCGACGGCGTGGTGTCGCCGGGCTGGGCGCGCCAGGTGGCCGCCGCCGCCCCCCGCGGCGTGTGGGTCGACGTCCCCGGCGCCGACCACGACGGGCAGTTCCACGCCCCGGAGCTGCTGGCCGCCACCGTCGTGCACGCCGCCTTCGAGTAGGACGCCGCCTGTCAGCGGAGCGTCACCCCGTAGCGACCGGCGTGCTCCCGGGCGAAGCCGTCCAGGTCGGTGGGCTCGAGCGGTGGCGGGAGCGGCCAGCGGGGGCGGGTCCGGCGGAGGGAGTCGCGGTAGCGGGCGAAGACGGCCAGGTCGGACGGGAACCGCTCGGGGTCCACGCCGGCCAGCCGGCCCCGGCGACGGGCGCAGGCCAGGACGTCCTTCCACTGATCGGGCCCCGCCAGGCCCGGTGTCCACGTGCCGTTGGATATGAGGGTGGCTTCGATCACGTCGTAGGGCTCGGCCCCGCGGAGGTAGTCGGCCAGCCGTTCGAGGCCGGGCTGGGCGTTGAAGGTGATCCAGTAGGGCACCGCCCCTGCCCGCAGCATCCAGTAGGGGTCGACCAGCACGAACGACTCGACGAAGAGCCGGTGGTCGGGCCGGCCGAGCCGCCGGTACCACCACCGGTACAGCTCGGCCACGAACGGGCTGAGGTCATCGGCGTGGTCGAAGGCGACGCGGACCACCCGCAAGCCGAGGCGGGTGGCGACGCGCTGCACGTCGTCGATGAGGCCGGGCTGGAGACCCCATTCCGCCTCCGGCCGGTCGGCGTCGGGCGCCGGCGGGGACCACGAGCGCCGCGTCGATCCCTGGGCGGCGAGGAACGCCTCCACCCGGGGGCCGCCGTCGAGGTACTCCTCGGCGCTGAGACCGCCCACGCCGCCGAACTGGAAGAAGTAGCGCTCGGCGATGCGGGCCGTGGGCCAGCGGTGCCCGGACTCGATCACGTACACGGTGCCGCCGGGCTCGACCCGCTCGGACAGGAATTGCTCGTAGGGCCGCCCCAGGGCGGTGCGCTTCACCCGGAAGTACGAGAAACGGGCCAGGGTGAGCCGGTCGTTGGCGGGATCGGCCATCTGGTGCACGACCAGATCCGGGTTGGCCTCCAGCAGCGCCTCGGCCGCCGGGCGGGCCTCGGCCACGTCCGCCTCCGGGTCGTCGAGGCCCAGGCGGCGATGACGGAGGGGCAGCAGCAGGGTCTGAGGGAGGACCGGCATGCCGAGGGCGGCGCCGAGATGGACGGCGGAGCCGGGGGTGGAGCCGATCAGCACGCCCGGGTACCGCCGGCGCGGGAAGAGGTCGGTGACGGTGCGGAACAGCTGGTCGGCGTCCACGCCGGAAACCACGTCGGCCGGGAGGCCTTCGCGCCCGCTGCCGGCCCGGTAGATCGAGCGCCGGGTCCGCTCCGGGAGATGGTTGAGCCCGACCAGCACCGGCCGCAGCAGCTCCCCGAACGGCTTGCCCAGCACGGGGAAGCCCCGCCCGCGCAGGTGGCGGGCGCTGGCGGCGGCCATGACGGTGGCCGAGTCGAAGTCGGCGGGCCGGGCCGGCGGCCGGTGACCGATACCCTTCATCGTCGGTGAGCGGGGGCCGCCGGGGCGGTCGGCAGTGGGATCGGCATCACGGAGAGGGCGTCCTGCATTCCGGCGTGGGTCTCTGCCTCCGGCGGTCGAGGGGGTTCGGGTGTCGGACGCTGCTGCCGCCGACCTGGCGCCCCCCGGTCATACCCGCTGGCAGCCGAGTATCCCCTCTACTTCGGCGGCCATCTGCAGGTCCTGCCGGGGGCCACTAGCCCATCGGAGCCCGCCTGCGCCGCCGGGGCGAGGAGCCGGTCACCCGGAGGGGCGGGACCCAACACCGCCCGCCGGGGCAAAAGGGTCCTTCGGCCCTGCCCCCCGGCACCGGCCCGACCGACGATTGGCACATGACCGACAACACCTCGACCGCGGCGACCCTGGTAGGAGCGAGCGTCTGGGAGCAAGAGCTCTACGACCACCTGACCAGCCATGTAGAACGGGAGAAGGAGGTGCTCCTGGAGTACGCCGAAGCGGCCGCGGAGACCCAGTCCAAGGCGTTCGCCTACGTCGTCGGCCTGCTCATCGAGGACGAGCGCCGCCACCACCAGCTGTTCGCCTCGCTGGCGGAGACCCTCGCCACCGAAGCCGAGTTCAGGGCCGACGAGCCGGCCGTCCCGTACATGGACTTCAACCGGGTCGACGGGCAGAAGGTCCGGGAGCTGACCCGCCGGCTCCTCCGGAACGAGGAGGACGACGCCGGCGACCTGAAGCGGCTGCATCATCTCCTGCGCGACGTCAAGGACACCACGCTGTGGGACCTGGTCGTCGGGTTGATGCGCCGTGACACCGACAAGCACATCGCCGTGCTGGAGTTCGTCCTCCACCACACGCAGTAGCAGGGGCGAACGCCGGCAGGGACCTTCGCCTCCGGGAGACGCCCGCGCCGGACGATGAGGATGACGTAGAGCAAGGAGGCCCCCATGCCCCAATGCCACGACCCGTACGACCATGACCGGTATGAGAACGGCGGGACGCCGCCGTCGACTCCGAATGGGCCCGACGGGGCGCACTGCCACGACCGGTACCCGGAGGCCGACGGGGGACCGTCGGCCGGAGGCCGCCCGCTGGTGGGCGTGTAACGCCGATGCCGCCCGCACCCGCCTCGGCGCCCGAAGTCGGCCTGCACCGGTATCCGGTCGCCTTCGAGTGCGAAGTCGTGCTCGGGGACGGCACGGTGGTGGCGGTGCGTCCGGTGAGACCCGACGACGCCGGGGCGCTGAGCGACTTCCACGAGCACCTGTCGAGCGACACCATCTACAAGCGGTATTTCTGCGCCCATCCGCACCTCCGGGGCGCCGAGCTGGAACGCTTCACGCACGTCGACTACCACCGCCGCTTCGCCCTGGTCGCGGAACGAGGCGGACGGCTGTACGGGGTGGCTCGATACGACCGTGACACCGCCGCCAGCTCGGCCGAGGTGGCATTCGTGCTGGCCGACGACATCCAGGGTCACGGCCTGGGGCCGCTGCTCCTCGAGCATCTGGCGGCCGCCGCCCGCCACCGCGGAATCTCCACTCTGGTCGCCGAGACCCTCCTCGCCAACGCCGCCATGCAGCAGGTGTTCCGCCAGGCCGGCTTCGCCAGCCACGCCTACTTCTCCGACGGCGTGGTCCGTGTGACCTTGCCGGTGGCGGTGACCCAGAGCTATCTCGACGCCGTCCTGACCCGCCTGGCGTCAAGCGCCCGAGCGTGGCTCGCCCCACAGGCGGCGCCGGGGCGGAGGATCTGGGCGGTGTGCCCGTCGGTACCGTCGGCCCGCAGGGCCGAGGCGGCCGGACGAGGCGGCCCTGCGGCAGTGTCCGCACTGGTGGTTCCGGGCGACCCGAGCCTCGGGCTGGCCGCGCTCGGCATGGCCGGCGAGGGCGCCGCCGCCGTGGTCGTCGACCTCGACGGCCTGCGCCTGCCGCGCCGGCTGATGGCCGTCGCCCGGGCCCTCGCCGGACGGGTGCCGGTGCTCGCCGCCGATCCCGACGGCAGCTGGGCCGCCCTGTGCGAGCAGGCCGGGATGCGGTCGCGACCGACGATCGGGGAGGCCGTCGCCCTGGCCGCCGAACCGGCCCCGGCGGGCGGCCCGTCCCCTGACGGCGCTCTGATCGACATGGGCGGCTGCCAGCCGGCCCGCGCCCGCCAGCTGCTCGACGGAGCCGGCCGCCCGACCGGGCCGCCCGCCGGCGTCGCCCGGGTGGACACTTCCACGGTCACGGCCGTGCTCGGCGCCTACGGGATCACCGGGGCGCCGGGCCGGACGCTGGCCGCCGGCGGGAGGAGCGACCGGCTCGCCGTCAGCTGGGACGACGGGACGGGACGCGCCGTGAGCCGATTCGTCCCTCTCACCGATCACGACGTCGCCGATCTCGGCGACGTGGACGCCGAGATCGCCCTGCGCCTCGGACGTCTCGTCGACGACCAGCCCGACGTCTGGCGCGTCGAGGTGTCACCGGCCGCGGGCGCCCGGATGTGGATCGGGCCGCCCCGCAGCAACGACGACGACCCGTTCGTGCGCCGCCTGCCCTCCCGCGGCTGAGGGCCGAAGGACCCTGGCGGGCGCCGGCGGTCACCGAGACACTGTGGTCATGGAGCAGCCAGAGCCGACGATGTCAGGCCCCGAGGACGAGGACGGCCTCGGCCGGCTCGAGGAGATCGACGAAACCGAGTGCTGGCGCCTGCTCGGCACCCAACCGGTCGGGCGGGTCGCCATCGACGTCGGCCACTACCCGCTCGTCTTCCCGGTCAACTTCTCGGTCGTCGCCCACGGGGTCGTCTTCCGGACCGCCCCGGGCGCCAAGCTGTGGGCCGCCCACCGGTCCAACGTGAGCTTCGAGGTCGACCACTTCGACGTGTCCGACCGGACGGGATGGAGCGTCCTCCTGCGAGGTTCGGCCCGGGAGGTCACCGCCGAGACCACCAACGCCGAGCTGTTCGAAGCGGTCGCCGCCTCGGCTCCCCGGCCGTGGGCCCCGGGGGAGCGGGCCCACATCGTGAGGATCGTCGCCGATTCGGTCACAGGGCGGCGCATCCCCCCGGCGTAGCCGGGACGGTTACCGGGACAGGGACGTTCAGACGCCGACCGCGGGGTCCGCCCCGTGAGCGGACAGCCCGGCCGGCCGGCACGGCAGGCCCCGCCCGGACATGTGCTCAGTGGACATCCTCATGTAGGGGGCGGCGGCGCGCCCCATCCACGGCCGGAGAGGGAGGCCGGCCACCGCCTCGTAGTCGGGGTGGTCCGGCCCGACGGCCCGGGGGATGCCCACGACGAGCACACTCCAACCCGAGCAGGTCTCGGCGTCGATGTCGTCGGCCTGGAAGGCGACGACCTGGCCCTCCACCAGCGCCAACGACCGGGCGCCCGTGCCGGCGGTGAACACCACGTCGTCACCCAGCAGGCAGTACTTGACGGGCAGGATCGCCGGCAGGGCGCGCGAGGTCACCGCCAGCCGGCCGAGCGGCCTGGTGCGGAGGAGCTCCAGGCAGCCGTCCCGGTCGAATATTCGCAGTCCGTCGCGATCCACAGCCATGGGTCACACTGTGGACCCTGGGGGGTGGCCCCGCTCAGGGCCAAAGGCCCTATTCGCTGATCCCCGCCGGGCCACCGGCGGGGGACGGCCGGCAGGCTCACCGGCGGTCCTAGGGACGGCCCGTACCTAGATGATCGTCGCACTTACGGACATTCCGGACGGTTGGTAGAACAACCCCCGGGACGGCCGCCCGTCGGCCGCCCGGGGAGGTGATGCCCATGACGGTCACCCAGCAGGACGAGGCCGTGGTCCACGTGCTGTGGATCAACGCCGGCCTGAGCTGCGACGGTGACTCCGTCGCCCTGACGGCGGCCACGCAGCCCTCGATAGAGGAGATCGTCCTGGGGGGCCTCCCGGGTCTCCCGAAGATCGCCGTGCACTGGCCGCTCATCGACTTCGAGTGCGGGCCCGAGCAGGGCGCTGACAACTTCATCGACTGGTTCCACAAGGCCGACCGCGGCGAGCTCGAGCCGTTCGTGCTCGTGGTCGAGGGGTCCATACCGAACGAGGCGATCAAGGCGGAGGGCTACTGGTGCGGGTTCGGCAACAACCCCGAGACCGGTCAGCCCATCACGACCAGCGAATGGCTGGACCGCCTGGCCCCGAAGGCCTTGGCGGTGCTGGCCGTGGGCACCTGCGCCACCTACGGGGGGATCCACGCCATGGCCGGCAACCCCACCGGCGCCATGGGCGTACCCGACTACCTCGGATGGGACTGGAAGTCCAAGGCGGGGCTGCCCATCGTCTGCGTGCCGGGATGCCCCATACATCCCGACAACCTGTCGGAGACGATCGTGTACCTGCTCTACCAGGCGACCGGCCAAGCCCCGATGATCCCCCTCGACGACAAGCTGCGGCCTCAGTGGCTGTTCGGCATGACCGTCCACGAGGGCTGCGACCGGGCCGGCTTCTACGAGCAAGGTGACTTCGCCACGGAGTACGGCTCGCCCAAGTGCCTCGTGAAGATCGGCTGCTGGGGACCGGTGGTGCACTGCAACGTCCCGAAGCGGGGGTGGATCAACGGGGTGGGCGGGTGCCCCAACGTCGGCGGCATCTGCATCGCCTGCACCATGCCGGGCTTCCCGGACAAATTCATGCCGTTCATGGACGAGCCCCCCGGCTCGAAGGTGTCCACCGCGCTGACCGGCGGTCTCTACGGCCCCCTGATCCGCAAACTGCGGGGCATCACGGAGAGCACCGTCGACAAGGAGCCCAAGTGGAGGCACAAGGGCTCGAATCTGAGCACCGGCTACCGGCCGGAATGGTGAGGGAGGAGCGAGCATGACGCAGACCAGCACCCGCCGGACCAGGAGTGGGGGGGCCGAGACCGGTGTGGTCGAGATGGCATGGGACCCGATCACCCGCATCGTCGGCAGCCTCGGCATCTACGCGACGGTCGACTTCACGGCCAAGGAGGTGCTGCAGTGCCACAGCACCTCGTCGGTGTTCCGCGGCTACAGCATCTTCATGAAGGGCAAGGACCCCCGCGACGCCCACTTCATCACCAGCCGGATCTGCGGCATCTGCGGCGACAACCACGCCACCTGCTCGGTCTACAACCAGAACATGGCCTACGGCGTCAGGCCCCCCCACCTGGGCGAGTGGATCATCAACCTCGGCGAGGCCGCCGAGTACATGTTCGACCACAACATCTTCCAGGAGAACCTCGTCGGCGTGGACTACTGCGAGCGGATGGTGGCCGAGACCAACCCGGGGGTGCTCGACCAGGCCAACCGCACCGAGGCCGCTCACGCGTCCGACCACGGCTATCGCACCATCGGCGACATCATGCGGTCGCTCAACCCGCTCGAAGGTGAGTTCTACCGGGAGGCCCTGCAGGTCAGCCGGTCCACCAGGGAGATGTTCTGCCTGATGGAGGGCCGCCACGTGCACCCCTCGACCCTCTACCCGGGCGGCGTGGGCACGGTCGCCACGGTGCAGCTGTTCACCGACTACCTGAGCCGGCTGATGCGCTACGTGGAGTTCATGAAGCGGGTCGTGCCGATGCACGACGACCTGTTCGACTTCTTCTACGAGGCGCTGCCCGGCTACGAGAAGGTCGGCCAGCGCCGGATCCTGCTCGGGTGCTGGGGCTCGCTGAACGACCCCGAGCACTGCGACTTCCGGTACGAGACCATGAGCGACTGGGGACGGAGGATGTTCGTCACCCCCGGCGTGGTCGTGGACGGCCGGCTGGTCACCAACGACCTGGTGGACATCAACCTCGGGATCCGCATCCTCCTCGGCAGCTCGTACTACCAGGACTGGGAGGACCGCGAGATGTTCGTGACCGAGGATCCGCTCGGCAACCCGGTCGACCGGCGCCACCCGTGGAACCAGCACACCATCCCGAAACCCCAGAAGCGGGACTTCGACCAGAACTAC
This sequence comes from Acidimicrobiales bacterium, assembly GCA_035702985.1. Taxonomy (GTDB): domain Bacteria; phylum Actinomycetota; class Acidimicrobiia; order Acidimicrobiales; family Palsa-688; genus JAKAXG01. The sequence goes on along the minus strand of DASSZD010000161.1, from coordinate 86,202 downwards.
AGCTGGACCATGTCGCCGCGCTGGTTCGACGGCACCGACCACCTGGCGCTGGACACGGGCGGGGGGCCCATCGCCCGCCTCTGGTCGACGGCGCTGTCGGGGCTGGTGGACATCGGCTACGTGAAGGCCACCGGCAGCAGCGTGGTGATCAACCTGCCCCGCACGGCCACCAAGCCCGAGGCGACCTTCGAGTGGAAGATCCCCCAGTGGAGCAACGCCCTCGAGCGCAACCGGGCCCGCACCTACTTCCAGGCCTACGCCGCCGCCTGCGCCCTGTACTTCGCCGAGCGGGCCCTGGCCGAGGTCCGCGCCGGCCGGTCGAAGACGTGGGAGTCGTTCCAGGTGCCCGACGAGGCCGTCAGCTGCGGTTTCACGGAGGCGGTCCGGGGGGTCCTGTCGCACCACATGGTGATCCGCGGCGGCAAGATCGCCAACTACCACCCGTACCCGCCCACCCCGTGGAACGGCAGCGTCCGGGACACCTTCGGGACTCCCGGGCCCTACGAGGACGCCGTGCAGAACACGCCCATCTTCGAGGAGAACCCGCCCGACCGGTTCAAGGGCATCGACATCATGCGGGCGGTGCGCAGCTTCGACCCGTGCCTGCCTTGCGGGGTCCACATGTACCTGGGCAAGGGCCGCACGGTGGAGAGGCTGCACTCACCGACCGTCTACAACCCCTAGCGTGGCCGGCCGGAGCGACGTCGATCGGGTGGGGGCCCGGGTGGACGAGCTGCTCGACCAGCTCCGCACCGACCCGGCCACCGCCGTACAGGTCGAGGAGCTGGTCCGCCTCCTCCTCGACCTCTACGGCACCGCCCTCAGCCGGGTGGTGGCGGTGGCCGGGGCCGAGCCGGTCGCCCGGATGGCTGCCGACCCGCTGCTCTCCGCCCTGCTGGTGCTCCACGACCTGCACCCGGACCCGGCACCGGTGCGCATCGAGCGGGCCCTGGAGGCCATCCGCCCCGTGCTCGGCGCCCACGCCGGTGGCGTAGAGCTGCTCGGCCTGGACGACGACGGCACCGTCCGCCTGGCGCTGGAAGGCACCTGCCACCACTGCCCGTCGTCGACGTCGACCGTGCAGGGCGTCATCGAGCAGGCGGTGCTGGCGGCCGCCCCCGAGGCCACCGCGGTGGTGGTCGACGGCCTGGCCGAGCCCGGCCCCGAGCCGGCGTTCATCCCCGTCGGGGCTGTCGCCCGGCGCTGTCCCAGCGAGCTGACGGACGTCCCGTGACCTCCGGCCTGGCCCGCTACCTGGCCGCCCCCCGCACGGGCGCACCGACCCCCGTCGAGCGCTGCGAGCTGTGCGGGGTGACGGTCCCCGACGCCCACCGCCACCTGGTCGACCTCGACCGGAGGGACCTGCTGTGCGCCTGCCAGGCATGCGCCCTGCTGTTCAGCGACCCCGGCGCCGGGCGGTACCGCCTTATCCCCGACCGGGTGCGGTCGGCGGCCGACGCCGCCCTCACCGACGCGGAGTGGGAGGACCTGCAGATACCGGTGGGGATGGCGTTCTTCTTCCGCCATTCCACCCTCGGCCGCTGGGCCGCCTTCTACCCCAGCCCGGCGGGCGCCACCGAGTCGGTCCTGGCTCTCGACGCCTGGCGGGCCGTCGTGGACCGCAGCCCGACGCTCAGCGCCCTCACCCCCGACACCGAGGCCCTCCTCGTGCGCCGCACCCGGGACCGCTCCGACTCCTACGTGGTGCCGATCGACACCTGCTACCTGCTGGTCGGGCTGGTCCGCACGCTGTGGCGCGGCTTCGACGGCGGCAGGGAGGTGCACGATGCCATCGACAGCTTCTTCGCCGGTCTCGACCGGCGCGCCACCGAGGCGGCGTGACGTGGCCGACCTCCGCTTCGAGTGCATCGACGTCCAGCCCGAGCGGTACGCGGCGGTCCCCACCCTGCAGTTCCGGTTGCGACTGTCGGAGGCCACCGGGGTGGCCGTCCATGCCGTCGCCCTTCGCTGCCAGATCCGCATCGAACCCCAACGGCGTCGCTACAGCGAGGCGGAAGCCGACCGGCTGCTAGACCTGTTCGGGGAGCTGGCCCGCTGGGGCGAGACGCTGAAACCGTTGCAGTTCGCGTCGGTGTCGGTGATGGTGCCGAGCTTCCAGGGTGAGTGCGACGTGGCGCTCGGCGTGGCCTGCACCTACGACTTCGAGGTGGCCGCCGCCAAGTACTTCCATTCGCTCGAGGAGGGCGAGATACCGCTCCTGCTGCTCTTCAGCGGCACGGTGTTCGTCCACGGCGAGACCGGCTTCAGCGTCGAGCAGGTGCCCTGGCACAAGGAGTCCCAGTACCGCCTGCCGGTCTCGGTCTGGCACGAGATGATGGACCTCTACTTCCCGAACACCGCCTGGGTGCGGGTGCGGCGCGAGACCCTCGACGCCCTGCAGGCCTTCAAGTCCCGGGCCGCCCTGCCCACCTGGGACGACGCCTTCGAGACCCTGCTGCGCCAGGGGGGCCGGGGGGTGGCCCGGTGAGCCCCGCCGCCGTGGAAGAGGCCCTGGCCGACGCCCGGCGGCTGGCCGACGCCGTGCTCTACGAGGGCTATCTGCTCTACCCGTACCGTGCATCCGCCCAGAAGAACCGGCTGCGCTGGCAGTTCGGGGTGCTGGCCCCCCGGCCGTGGAGCCGGGCCGGCGGCGGCGACCCGTACCGCTGCCGGACCGAGACACTCCTCGAGGCGCCCCTCGCCGACGACGTCCACGTGCGGCTCCGGGCCCTGCAGCTGGAGTCGCGCCGCGACTCGTGGGACGAGGCGGTCGAGCAGCAGGTGGACGCCGTCGTCCCGCTGGCCGCCGCCGTGGAGTCCGAGCAGCACACCGCCTTCGCCTTCCCCGGCGCCGACGGCCCCCGCCGCCGGCACCCTGTCACGGGCCGGGTCGGCGTGTCGGTCCGGGTGCTCCCCGGTCCCTACGGCGGGATGCGCATCCGGGTGGACGTGGAGAACACGACCGAATGGTGCGACCCCGCCGCCGGGCGGGAGGAGGCGGTCCGTCATTCGTTGGTCGGCACCCACCTCCTGATCGGGCTCACCTCGGGGACCTTCCTGTCCCTGGCCGACCCGCCCGAGTGGGCCCGCCCGGCCGCCGAGGAGTGCGTCCAGGAGGTGACGTGGCCGGTGCTGCTCGGCGGCGGCGACCGGCCCACCGTGGTCCTGGCCTCGCCCATCATCCTTCCCGACGGCGCCGAGGTGGCCCCCGAGAGCCCCGGGGACCTCTTCGACGCCACCGAGATCGACGAGATCCTCAGCCTGCGGACCCTGGCCCTCACCGACGCCGAGAAGGCCGAGGCGCGCGCCACCGACCCCCGCGCCGCCCAGATCGTGGACCGGCTGGAGAGCATGCCCGCCGAGGTGTGGCAACGTCTGCACGGCGCCGTCCGGTCGCTGCGCCCGACGGCGGCGGCGACCACCCCCGAGACCGACGCCGTGGTGGTGGACGGAGCCTCCATATCCAGAGGCCGGCGCGTCCGGCTGCACCCGGCGGGAGGTGCCGACGCCCAGGACATGTTCCTCGCCGGCCGGGCCGCCGTGGTCGACGCCGTCCACCGCGACCTCGACGGCGCCACCTTCGTCGCCGTCAGCCTGGAGGACGACCCTCTCACCGCCGAGATGGTGAGCCACGGTCGCTACTTCTACTTCCGCCCCGAGGAGCTGGAGGCGCTGTGACGCGGATACTGGTGGCCGGGGTGGGGAACATCTTCCTCGGCGACGACGGTTTCGGCCCCGAGGTAGCGGCCCGCATCGACCCCGCCTCCCTGCCCGCCGGCGTCGACGTCGGCGACTTCGGTATCGCCGGCGTGCACCTCGCCTACCAGCTGCTGGAGGGCTACGACGCCGCCGTCCTCATCGACGCGTTGCCCCACGGGGGCGAGCCGGGGCAGCTGTGCGTGTTCGAGCCGGCGCCCGACCCCGACGTCGGGGACGGCCCCCTGGACGCCCACGGCATGCAACCCGATGCCGTGCTGGCGCTGCTCGACGTGCTCGGCGGCGGCGTCGAGCGGGCGCTGGTGGTCGGCTGTCAGCCGGAGTCGCTCGAGGAGGGGATCGGTCTCAGCCCCCGGGTCGCCGCCAGCGTGGACCCCGCCGTAACCCTCGTCGGTCGCCTCGTCGTGGACCTGGAAGGAGAGCTATGCGCACCATCGTGAAACTGGTCCTGCTGGCCGGCGTGGTCGCCGGGGCGGTCGTGAGCGCCCCTGACGTCATGCGCTATCTCAAGATCCGGCAGATGTAGCCGTGCACGAGCTCGGGTTGTGCGAGGCCCTGCTCGAGGTGGTCGAGAGGAGAGCGGCCGGACGCCGGGTCCTGGCCGTGCGGGTGCGCGCCGGTGACGACCTGAGGGTGGCCGAGCCCGCCCTCGACCAGGCCTTCGCCCTGGTGGCCGAGGGCACCGTGGCCGCCGGCGCCCGGGTCGACCTGGTGACCACCGCCGGCGACCAGCTGGTCCTCGAGTCCATCGAGGTCGAGCCGTGTGCCTAGGCATCCCCGGCACGGTCGTCGAGCTCGTCGACGACCAGCCCGACCTGGCGGTGGTCGACGTGAGCGGCGTCCGCCGCCGGATCAACGTGGGGCTGCTCACCGACGAGACGATCGGGCCGGGCGACTGGATCCTCATCCACGTCGGTTTCGCCCTGTCCAAGATCGACGAGAGCGAAGCCCGCGCCGCCCTCGAGTTCCTCGAGGGGATCGGCCAGGCGTACGAGGACGAGCTCCGAGCCCTCCAGGAGTCACCATGAGATTCGTCGACGAGTTCCGCGACGCCGACAAGGCCCGCAGCCTGGCCGCCCGCATCGCGTCGCTGTGCGAGCCCGGCCGGCACTACAAGTTCATGGAGGTGTGCGGGGGCCACACCCACACCATCTACAAGCACGGCATCGAGGACTACCTGCCCGAGACGGTGCAGCTGGTGCACGGCCCGGGCTGCCCGGTGTGCGTGATGCCGATGGGCCGGGTCGACGACGCCATCCACATCGCCTCGCAGCCCGACGTGGTGCTCACCTCCTTCGGGGACATGATGCGCGTGCCCGGCGGGCGGGGCTCGTTCTTCGACGCCAAGGCGGCCGGCGCCGACATCCGCATGGTGTACTCACCCCTCGACGCCCTGAAGCTGGCGCAGAAGCTGCCCGACCGGCGGGTGGTGTTCATGGCCATCGGCTTCGAGACCACCGCCCCCTCCACCGCCATGACCCTCCTGAGGGCGCGCCAGCTGGGGGTGGAGAACTTCGCGGTGTTCTGCAACCACGTCACCATCATCCCCGCCATCAAAGCCATCCTGGACTCGCCCGACCTGCGCCTCGACGGGTTCCTCGGCCCGGGTCACGTCTCCACGGTCATCGGCTGCCGGCCCTACGAGTTCATCGCAAGGGACCACGCCAAGCCTCTGGTGTGCGCCGGGTTCGAGCCCCTCGACGTGCTCCAGTCGGTGTACATGCTGATGCGCCAGCTGGCCGACGGGCGGGCCGAGGTGGAGAACCAGTACGCCCGGGTCGTGCCGTGGGCCGGCAACCGCCGGGCGCTGGAGGTCATCGCCGACACCATGGAGCTGCGCCCCTACTTCGAGTGGAGAGGCCTGGGGTTCATCTCCCAGTCCGCCCTGCGGTTGCGCCCCGAGTGGGCGGCGTTCGACGCCGAGCGCATATGGCCGCTCCCCGGGATACGGGTCGCCGACCCCAAGGCGTGCCAGTGCGGGGAGGTGCTCAAGGGGGTCATCCGCCCGTGGGAGTGCAAGGTGTTCGGCACCGCCTGCACCCCGGAGACCCCGATCGGCACCTGCATGGTCTCGTCCGAGGGGGCGTGCGCCGCCTATTACAACTACGGCCGGTTCACCCGGCAGCGGGTGGAGGAGGCGGCCCGGTGACCCTCGACGTGCGCGAGGAGCGGGTCCTGCAGCGGATCGAGAAGGCCCGCGCCCGCCCGGCGCGCCTGCGCGACGAGCGCATCACCCTGGCCTACGGGTCGGGTGGGAAGGCCACCGCCACCCTGGTGGAGGCGGTGTTCCTCGACGCCTTCCGCAACGAGGCCCTCGAACCGCTGGAGGACCAGGCCCTCCTGCGGGCCGGCCCCGCTCGTCTGGCCTTCACCACCGACTCGTACGTGGTGTCGCCCCTGTTCTTCCCGGGCGGGGACATCGGCGACCTGGCCGTGAACGGCACCGTCAACGATCTGGCCGTGTCCGGCGCCCGACCCCGGTGGCTGTCGGCCGGCTTCATCCTGGAGGAAGGCTTCCCCGTCGCCGACCTCACCCGGATCGTGGCCTCGATGGCCCGGGCGGCGGCGGCGGCCGGCGTCGAGGTGGTGACCGGCGACACGAAGGTGGTGCAGCGGGGCAAGGCGGACGGCTGCTACATCAACACCGCCGGCGTCGGCGTCCTCGAGACGCCCGTCCGCCTGGGCGCCGCCCGGGCCCGTCCCGGCGACGATGTCATCGTGTCGGGTCCCGTCGGCGACCACGGCATCACCGTCATGCTGGCCCGGGGGGACCTCGACATCGAGGCCGACGTCCGCTCCGACACCGCTCCCCTCCACGACCTGGTGGCGTCGATGCTCGACGGGGCCGACGACGGGGTCCACGCGCTGCGAGACGCCACCCGCGGCGGGGTGGCCACCGTCGTCAACGAGATGGCCCGCGCCTCGAACGTGTCGGTCGTCATCGAGGAGGGATCGCTGCCGGTGCGGCCCGAGGTGGTCGGCGCCTGCGAGATCCTGGGCATAGACCCGCTGTACGTCGCCTGCGAGGGCCGGCTCGTGGCCGTCGTCGACCCGGCGGCCACCCCGGCGGTGCTGGGCCGCATGCACGCTCACCCTCTCGGTGTCGGGGCCGCGGTGATCGGCCGGGTGGGCGACGACCCGCCGGGGGTGGTCCTCCTGCGCACCGCCTTCGGGGGCACCCGCATCGTCGACATGCTGGTCGGCGACCCTCTCCCCCGGATCTGCTAGCGGGCCCCCCCGACGGCCACCTGGCCCAGGCTGATACCGGCGTCGTTGGGGGGCACCCGGGTGGGTACCAGCACCCGCAACCCTTCGGCTTCCAGGCCGGCCGTCACCGCCTCGAGGAACACGGCGTTCTGGAACACGCCGCCCGACAGCGCGGCGGTGTCCAGGCCGGCGTCCCCGGCGACGGCGGCGACGGCGGCGACGGTCCCGGCCGCCAGGCCGCGGTGGAACCGGGCGGCGACCACCGCGGCCGGCACCCCCCGGAGCACGTCGGCCACGACCGCCCGGATCAGCTCGGCGCCGTCGAGGCCCTCCATGTCGTAGGCACCCCGCTCGCAGGGGTCGGCGAGCTGCTCGAGCTCCACGGCGGCCTGCCCCTCGTAGTTGACCCGGTCGCGTCCGGCGGCGATGGCGGCCACGGCGTCGAACAGCCGCCCGGCGCTGGACGTCAGCGGCGAAGCCACCCCACTGCGGGCCAGGGTCCGGGCCTGCTCCCATCGACGCCCCTGACGCCGGGCCACCGCCAGGTCCCCGGGTGGTTCCCCGTCGAAGGCGGCGTCCAGCCACGCCGCCGCCATCCGCCACGGCTCGCGGATGGCGGCCGTCCCGCCCGGCATGGCCACGACCGGCAGATGAGCCGCTCGGCGGTAGCCGGTCAGGTCGGCGACGAGCACCTCACCGCCCCAGATGGTGCCGTCGGGCCCGAACCCGAGCCCGTCGAAGGCCACGCCCACGACCGGGCCCCGCTCGCCGTGGTCGGCCAGGCAGGAGGCGACGTGGGCGTGGTGGTGCTGCACGGCCAGCAGGTCCACCCCTCTCAGCTCCAGGGCGTACTTGGTCGACAGGTACTCGGGGTGCATGTCGTGCACCACGAGCTGCGGGTCGATACCGAACAGGCGCCGGAAGTGCTCTATGCCCTCGGTGTAGGACCGCAGCGTCTCGAAGTTCTCCAGGTCGCCGATGTGGTGCGAGACGAAGGCGTGGCGGCCCTTGGCCAGGCAGAACGTGCTCTTGAGCTCCGCCCCGCAGCCGAGGACCGGACGGCCCACGGCGTCGGCCAGCCGCAGCGGTTCGGGGGCGTAGCCCCGGGAGCGCCGCAGGGGCAGCGGCCGGCCCCGGAAGGACCGCACCACCGAATCGTCGGTGCGGATGTGGATGGCCCGGTCGTGGGTGAGGAAGCCGTCGGCAATGCCGCCGAGGCGGGCGCGGGCGTCGTCGTCGGTGAAGGCGATGGGCTCGTCGGACACGTTCCCGGAGGTGAGCACGATGGGCGCCCCCACCGCCCTCATCAGCAGGTGGTGCAGGGGCGTGTAGGGCAGCATCACCCCCAGCCAGCGGTTTCCCGGGGCCACCGCCGGGGCCACCGCCACCGCCGCCGCCGGCCGGCGGGGGGCGACCACCACCGGGCGGCGGCGGCTCTGCAGGAGCTCGACGTCGGCGGCCGCCAGCCGGCACAGGCGGGCGGCGGCGGCCACGTCGGTCACCATCAGGGCGAACGGCTTGTCCTCTCGATGCTTGCGGGCCCGCAGGGCGGCCACGGCGGCGGCGTCGCCGGCCAGGGCGGCCAGGTGGTAGCCGCCCAGACCTTTGACGGCCACCACCGCCCCCTCCGACAGCAGCCCGGCGGTGGCGGCGACAGGGTCCCCGCCGGGGCCGCCGATCAGGCGCAGACGGGGCCCGCACGCCGGGCAGCACACCGGCTGCGCATGGAAGCGCCGATCCTCGGGGTCGTCGTACTCGGCCCGGCACAGGGCGCACATGGCGAAGCCGGCCATGGTGGTGTTGGCCCGGTCGTAGGGGACGTCCGCCACGATGGTGAAGCGAGGCCCGCAGTGGGTGCAGTTGACGAACGGGTACCGGTACCGCCGGTCGGAGGGGTCGAACAGCTCGCCCAGACAGGCGGCGCAGGTGGCGGTGTCGGCGGTGACCAGGGTGGCCGGCTCCGGCCCCGCCTCACTGGCCACGATGGCGAACCCGCGGTCGCGGCGCGCCGGGCGGGGGGTCACGGTGACCTCCTCGATCACCGCCAATGGAGGGGCCTCGGCCCGCACCGCCGTCACGAAGCGCTCCACCGCGGCGGCGTCGCCCTCCACCTCGCAGAACACCCCGGCGGAGTCGTTGCCGACGAAACCGGTCAGCCCGAGGCGCCCGGCCAGGCCGTGCACGAAGGGCCGGAAGCCGACTCCCTGCACCACCCCTTCCACCCGGACGGCCACCCGGGTGGGGGCGGTCAGAAGGCCTCTTGGGTGAGCGCCCACAGCCGGTGGTACAGGGTGGTCTGGGCCTCCTGGATGCGGTGCACCGAGGCCGACGGGACGACGAAGAGGTGGTCGACCGCGCCGGGCTCGGCCATACGGCCCCCGTCGTACCCGGCGAGACCCACGGTCAGCATCCCGAGCCGGTGGGCTTGGGCGAAGGCCTGCAGCACGTTCTCCGACCCGCCGCTGGTCGACACCCCCATGGCCACGTCGAAGGGGCGCCCGGCGGCGGCGATCTGGCGGGCGAACACCACATCGAAACCGACATCGTTGGCGAGGGCGGTGACCACGGCCGTCTCGGCGGCCAGCGCCAGGGCCGGGACCGGTCGTCCGGCGGGGGGCGCCAGGTGCAGGTGGGCGATGGCGGCGGCGTCGGTGCTGCTGCCGCCGTTGCCGAACACGAGGAGCCGGCCGCCCGCCCCAAAGGCGGCGGCCATGTGCCGGGCGCAGTCGACGAGCGCCTCCTCGTAGCGCTCGAGGACCAGCGCCCGCAGGGCGGCGATCTCGGCCGCCTTGTCGCTGGTGGAGCGGGCCACCTCGCCGAGGAGGTCGGCGGGGGCGCCGGGTGAGTACAGGAACGGGTACAGCGACTCCACGCCGCTCACGGGGCCACCACCGCGATGGCCTCGCCGGCGTGGACGAGGACCGTGGCGCCGACGGCGGCGTCGACCAGGGCCACGCTCACCTCCTCGCGGCCCGAGCCGGTGTCGACCACGGCCAAGCCGCCGGGCCGCAGCTCCACCACCCGCACGCTCACCGCCCGGTCCGAGCAGGTGACGCACACCTGGCCGGGACAGTCGGCGGTCATGTCCCCCGCTCCAGCCAGACGTGGACCAGCTCCCAGAGGATGTGGTAAGTGGTCACGTGGATCTCCTTGACCACCAGCGGGTCGTCGGAGTCCACTTCGAGGCAGTGGTCGACGACGGGGTGGCCGGCGTGGCCGCCCCCGCCGCCGGTGAGGGCCACGGTCAGCAGGCCCCCCGCCGCGGCCGCCTCCAAGCCGGCCTGTACCGCCGGGTCCCGGCCGTCGGGGGTGATGCCGAGGGCGATGTCGTGCGCGCCGGCCAGGAGGCGGATCTGGTGGGCGAAGACCTGTGCCATCCCCTGCCCGGCGGCCACGCTCGTCAACGTGGCCACGTCAGCGGTCAGCGTGAGCGCCGGGAGGGCCCGCTTGCCCACGATCACAGGGTGCACGAACTCCACGGCCACGTGCTCGGCGTCGGTGACGGCGGCGCCGGTCCCGAAGACCAGGAGGCGGCCTCCCGCCCTGAAGCGCCCCGCCATGTCCCTGCAGGCCCGCGCCACCCGCTCGCCGTCGGCGCCGAGGCGGGCGGTGGGCCCGGCCCGGGCCTCGATGGCCAGCTCGGCGCTGATCACGGCAGCGCCCGGCGCCGGGCGGGGAGCGAGCACCCCGACGGCGCTTCGACGCCCGGGGCGGGGCGGCACTGGCGGTAGCGTTCCAGGAAGCCGTCGAGGACCCGGCGGCTCTCGTCGAGGGCCGCCGCCCAGCCCTGCAGGATGGACGTCCCCTCCGCGGTGACCTGGTACATGCGCCGAGCCGGGCCGGCGACGGGCTCTTTCCACCGGGAGGTCACCGATCCCTCCGCCTCGAGGGTCCGCAGGACCCGGTAGATGGCCGCCGAGTCGTCCTCGACGCCGAGGGCCCGCAGGCGGGTGACCAGGTCGTAGCCGTAGTCGGGTCGCTCCTGGAGGAGCAGCAGGAGGCACGGCTTGGCGAATTGCTTCAGCTGCACGCCGTAGACGACCCGATCCGTGGAGGCCCTGTCCATATAGGCCCTTCCTGCCGCTCTGATCCGAAAATACTCCTCCGGGCGCCCGGACTCCAGGGGTTTCCGACCCGGAAGCCGGCCCTCAGGACAGGGACAGGGAGAACCACACCACCTTGCCGTGGTGGACCTTCTGGTAGCCCCACCGCGACGCCATGGCGGTGACCATCCAGAGGCCCCGGCCGGACTCGGCGTCGAGGTCGGGCAGGCGGCTCACCGGCTCGTCCTCGTCGCGGTCCTCCACCTCGATCACCACCTCCGAGGCCCTGGCCTCGACGGTGAGACGGAACGGGGTGCCGGCGTGGCGGACAGCGTTGGTGGCCACCTCCGAGGTGCACAGCGAGGCCACGTCACGCACCCGGTCGAGGTGCCAGGCGTCGAGGGCGTCACCCACGAACTCCCGGGCGGCGCGCACCGAAGCTGGGGCACTTTCGAATGTGGCTACTTTCCGCTGGCCCATGGGCCGGACCTCCCGCCCCCTCGCACGAGGTTGTACCCCGGTTCTACCCATCCGTCCGTTTTTCGCCCCATCGGGTCGTTTTGCCGGCCGCACCCGCCGAACGTAAAGTGCTTGTGATACGCCGCACACAGGGGGTCGGACCAATGATCTACCGGCGCAAGCTCGCGTCCATCACTGCTGTCGCCGCTCTGGCCGTCGGCCTGGCGGCGTGCTCGTCGAGCGCCAAGAGCGGCTCGTCGTCGACCACCACGTCGGGGTCGTCGACCACAGGGGCGGCCTCGTCGTCGACCGTGGGCGCCCCGTCGGGGCCGGCCATCAAGGTCGGTCTCATCTGCACGTGCTCGGGCGGGGGCGGTCTGGCCGCCGTCGTGGCCCCCGGCGCCGACATGTACAAGGCGTGGGCCCAGACGGTGAACGCCTCGGGCGGCCTCGCCGGCCACCCCGTCCAGGTGGTGGCCGAGGACGATGCCGGCAACCCGGGCACGTCGTCGTCGGAGGCTCAGGCGCTCATCGCCCAGCACGTGGTGGCCATCGCCGACCTGTCGATCGTCGACCAGACGTGGGCGCCGACGGTGCAGGCCGCCAAGATCCCCGTGGTCGGCGTCTTGACCTACGAGAGCCCCTTCGGCACCAACCCGGACTTCTACCCCGAGGCCCAGACCAACGACTCGGCCATCTACGCGGTGGTCAAGACGGCCAAGGCGGCCGGGGCCACCAGCATGGCCAACGTCTACTGCGCCGAAGCCCCCATCTGCGCCCAGAGCGTCCCCGCCTTCAAGGCCATCGGCGGCCAGCTGGGTCTGCCCGTCTCCTACAACGCCGAGGTGGCCGCCACCGCCCCCAACTACACCGCCCAGTGCCTGGCCGCCCAGCAGCAGGGGATCAAGTCGGTGTTCATCGGGGAGGCCCAACCCATCATCATCCGTATCGCCGGGGACTGCACCACCCAGGGCTACAAGCCCGTCTACGTCACCGAGGGCGCCGGCTTCGGCCTGAAGATGGCGTCGGCGCCGGGCCTGCGCGACGGGCTGTGGACGGAGTTCCCCGCCTACCCGTTCTTCGACACCTCCAGCCGGGCGGTGCAGGCCGCCGACGCCGCCATGGACAAGTACTACCCCGGTGAGCGCCAGAACCAGAGCGTCTTCCTCCAGCAGGACTTCATGGCGTGGACGTCGGGACAGCTGCTCGCCGACGCCGTCAAGGCCGGCGGCCTGTCCGCCGCCGCCACGCCCAGCGCCGCCGAGGTCGTCAGCGGGCTCGACTCCCTGAAAGGCGACACCGTCGGGGGCCTGACCGCGCCGCTCACCTTCACCGCCGGCCAGCCCCACACCGACGACTGCTGGTTCACCGCCCGGGTGCAGAACGGCACCCCGACGCTGCTGGACCAGGGTCGGGTGAGCTGCGAGAAGAGCTCCTCCTAGGAGGGCTCGGAGCTGTACACCACCGCCCCGCCGAAGTGCGGGGAGGAGTGGCAGGCCACCCCGACCGATGCCCGGGGGCGCTGGCGCTCCCCGGCCCGGCCCGACAGCTGGAGGTAGCACTCGAGCATCTGGGGGACGCCGTGCATGCGGCCGTTGCCGAGGGCGCCCCCACCCGACAGGGCCGGCAGGGCGCCGGGACGGTCGCTGTCGATGCCGCCGTCGAGGACCATCCGGTGGGCCTCCCCTCGCCGGCAGAACCCGAGGGTCTCCAGCCAGAAGTACACGAACGGGGAGAACCCGTCGTACACCTGGGGCAGGTCGACGTCGGCGGGCCCGACCCCGGCCGACTCCCACAGCCGCCGGGCGGTCTCCGCCCCCACCCCCATGATGTCGTCGAGGGGCCAGTGGGCGGCCAGGCGCCGGGTGACGGGGGCGCCGGTGGCGTACCCGGACACGTACACCGGCCGGTGGGGCAGGTCCCGGGCCCGCTCGGCGGAGGTGAACACGAAGGCGGCCACCCCGTCGACGGGGATGTCGCAGTCGTAGCGGCAGATGGGGTCGGCGATCATGGGGGCGGCCAGGTACTCCTCGGCGCCGAGGGGCCGGTCGTGCCAGTAGGACCACGGGATGCGCGCCCCGCACCTGCGGGCCTCGACCACCACGGCGGCCATGGCCTCGCGGGTGGCGCCGTAACGCTGCACGTACTCCTGGTAGGGCAGGGCGATCATGGCCAGGGGCCCGAAGTAGCCCTGCGGGGCGGTCCACTGCACGGCCCCGGCGGCGTGGCTCATGGGGTTGGCGTGGTAGCGACCCGCCGGGTTGTGCAGGGCGCGGTGCATCAGCACGTAGTCGGCCGCGCCGCTGGCCACGGCGTTGACGGCCAGCGCCACCGCCCCGGGGATCTGGCCGTAGCCCTGGAACCCGGCGGCGTAGCGGGGGTTGACCCCGAGGTGCTCGGCCAGCCAGTTGGCGCTCACCAGGCTGACACCGTCGACGGCGGCGTGGTCGCCGGCCGTCGGGAACAGGCTGCCGGTGACGAAACCGTCCACCTCCCGGAGCCCGGCGTCGGCGATGGCCCGGCGGGCGGTGTCGACCGCCAGGGCACCGAGGGGCCGGTCGGAGCGGCGCTCGACGGTGCTGTGGGCGTAGCCGACGACGGCCACCCGGCCGCGGGCGGCGAAGGGCGGCGTCATCCGCCCCCGGCCAGGCGGAACGCCGGTACCGACACGCCGCCGGGCAGATCCTCGAAGGCGGCGGTCACCGCGGCACCGACGCCCAGGGGTGCGCCGGGGCCGTCGAGGAGGCGGCCGATCAGCCTCAGGTCGGGCTGCTCGGCCAGCTCCACGTCGACGAGCACGAACGGCACGTCGGTGTCGAAGCCGGGCAGGAAGGACTGGCGCATCACGGTCCACGAGCGCACCGTCCCCCGCCCGCTCACCTCTTCGAAGGCGAAGGCGGGGTCGGAGCGGCCACAGCGGGGGCACACCACGTCGGGCGGGTGGCAGAAGGCCCGGCAGGCCGAGCACCGGGCCAGGACCAGGCGGTGCTCGCCGGCCGCCCGCCAGTACGGCGCCGACTGGTCGTCGGGTACCGGCACCGGCCGGCTCACAGGACCACCCCGGCCTCCTTCAGGGCGATGATCTCCTCCCACCCGTAGCCGAGCTCGGCCAGGACGGTCTCGGTGTGCTCGCCGTGCTCGGGTCCGCGACGCATCTCGGGGCCCCGACCGTCGAACTGCACCGGCACCGCCGGCAACCGGTAGGCCGTGGCCCCGTCGACCTCGACGTCGGCGATGTAGCCGTTGGCCGCCACCTGGGGGTCGTCGAGCAGCTCGGGCACCGACTGGATGGGCGCCCAGGGAGCGTCGAGGGCGGCGAGCAGCTCCTTCCACTCGGCGTAGGTGCGCTTGGCGAACTCGGCGTCGAGCTCGACCACGCACTCGGCGGCGTGGTCGCGCCGGGCCGCCATGTCGGCGAAACGGGGATCGTCGATCATGTCCTGCCGGCCGATCAGCCGGCAGAAGTCGGCCCAGTAGCGGTCGGGTTGCAGGAAGACCAGCTGGATGTGGCGCCCGTCGCCGGTGCGGTAGGCCCCGACCACCGGGTTGACCAGCGGTCCCCGGCCGGCCATGGCCCGGGGCTGATCGCCGCCGAGGGCGGCCAGGATGTCGGAGGAGAGGGTCCACATGGCCGTCCCGAGCAGCGACACGTCGACGACCGACCCCGTGCCGGTGCGGGTCCGCTTGAGCAGGGCGGCGGCGATGCCGAACGCCAGGGCCAGCGCCCCGTTGCGGTCCCCCATGGCCCCCCGCTGCCCGATGGGATAGTCCCGCTCCGGGGGGGTCAGCACGTGCGCCATCCCGCCGCGCGACCAGAAGGCGGTGGCGTCGTAGCCGGCCTGGTCGGCGTCGGGCCCGTGAGGGCCGTACCCGCTGCCGCGGGCGTAGACCAGCCGGGGGTGACGCTCGGCGACCGACTCGGCGTCGAGGCCGAGGCGCGACAGCGCCTTGGGTCGCATGTTGGTCAAGAAGACGTCGGCGGACTCGAGCAGGCGGTGCAGCACCTCCGTGCCGCCGTCGCGGCGCACGTCGAGGGCGATGGAGCGCTTCCCCCTGTTGGCCAGCGCCAGGGACAGGTTCACGCCGCCGCGGTCGGTGCCGATGCCCTGGGTGGCCAGCCCCCGGTAGGGGTCGCCCTCGCGGGGCTCGATGTGGACCACGTCGGCGCCCCAGTCGGCCAGGAGGGCCCCGGCCACGGGCACGAACACCCACTGGGCCAGCTCGACGACCCGGACACCCTCGAACGCCCCTCCCCCGGGCGGGGCGGCCCCGGCGGGGGCGGAGGTGGTGGTCACCGCCTACCTGGGCGAGAGCACGACGACGGGGATCGCCCGGTCGGTACGGCTCTGGTACACGTCGTAGTTGGGCCACACGCCCGTCATGATGCTCCACAGCCGGGGCTTCTCGTCGACGCCGGCCGTGCGGGCCACTACCGGGATGTGCTGGCGGCGGACCTGGATCTCGGCCTCGGGGTGTCCGGTCAGGTTCAGGTACCAGCTGGGGTGCCTGGGGGCTCCGCCCGTGGACGCCACCACGAGGTAGTCGTCGCCGTCGCGGCCGAAGATCAGGGCGCTGGTGCGGGCCTGGCCGCTGCGCCGGCCGGTCGTGGTCAGCAGGAGCGTGGGCACGCCGTTCCAGATGTAGCCCTCCTCGCCACCGGTCTGGCGGTAGCGGCGGATGTGCTCCTCTCCCAGCAGGGACACGTTGGGGGGCCGGTAGGTCGGTTCGCTCACGGTCACGCCCCCCTGGGGTCGAACACCACCGGTATGGCGGTCGCCCCCCGTTCGTACAGGCCTATGTAGCGCGGCGGGGGGGCGTCGGGGTCGAGGCGCAGCCCCGGCAGCCGGTCGAGCAGGGCGCCGACGGCGACGGTCATCTCCGCCCGGGCCACGTGCTGGCCGAGGCAGACGTGCGGGCCGCTCCCGAACGCCAGGGTGGGCTTGAGGGGCCGGTGGACGTCGAACTCGTCGGGCCGATCCCACCGCCCGGGGTCGCGGTTGGCCGCCCCCAGGCACACGTGGATGACGGCCCCTTCGGGCAGGTGGGCGCCGGCCAGCTCGGTGTCGCGGGTGACGAAGCGGGAGAACATGGGGTCGGTGGGCATCCAGCGCAGGGACTCCTCGATGGCGGACCGGAGCAGGGCCCGGTCGGCCCGCACCGCCGCCAGCAGCTCCGGGCGTTGCAGCAGGGCGGCCAGCACTATGCCCATCTGCTTCCAGGTGGTGCCCGAGCCGGCGGCCAGCAGGAGGGCGGAGAACGAGTGGATCTCGGCGTCGCTCAGGCGGTGGGTGCGGCCGTCGTCACCGGTGATCTCCGACTGCACCAGCACGCTGATGAGGTCGTCCTCGGGCTCCTCCCGGCGGGCGGCCACTATGGGGGCCAGGATGTCCACCAGCAGCTCCGGGCGGCGGGCGGCCGTCTCGCGGATGTCCAGGGCCTGCTCCACCGGGACGCCGAAGCTGCCGGTGATGGTCAGGACGGGGATGGCGGCGCAGAACTCGACGTTGAGCTCGGCGCGCCCGCGGTCCTCGAAGCAGTCGATGAGGGCGTGCACGGCGGCGTCGATCCAGTTCTCGATCCACCACCGGGCCCGCACGGGGCCGAACGACGGCTGCACCAGGGCCCGGTACCGGCGGTGCTGCGGGCCGTTCATGGACAGCATGCTGTTGGTCGGGCCGATCGGGCCGTGCTCGATGTCGACCGGCCCCGCCGAGGACGCGAAGACCTCCTCGTTGCGATAGACGGCGTCGCAGGCCGCCCAGCTGAACGCCGAGTAGTGCACCCGGTCGGGCTCGGGCAGGCCGTGGAAGCCGAGGGGGTCGGTGACGCCCATCAGCTCGTGGACGATGCCCGGCTGCACCGCCGCCCGGTCGCGCAGCCGGTGCCAGGCGGGGTAGGGGTCCTCGGTGTAGCCCCCTCCCGTCCAGACCATGTAGCTGCCGGCCAGGTCGAAGATCCGCCGGACCCGGTCGAGGTCGAGGACCTGGTGGGTGTCGCTCATGGGCGCACCGTCGGGCTCATCGGGCGACGTAACCGCCGTCGACGGGCAGCAGCACGCCCGTGACGTTGGCGGCCCGGTCCGAGCAGAGGTACACGGCGGCCTCGGCGCAGTCCTCGGCGGTGATCGGCCGGCCGAGGGGGTGCATGGCGCCGACGTGGCTGGCCACCTGGTCGATGTCGGTCCCCGGCGGCATCCCGCCGGCGGAGGCGAAGTTGGTGTAGGGCATCCCGGCCGGGCAGATGGCGTTGACCCGGATACCGGCCGGCGCCGCCTCCACCGCCACCGCCCTGGTGAGCTGGTGGACGGCCCCCTTGGTGGCGCCGTACACGGTGCCGCCCCAGCCCACCAGACCGGCGACGGAGCCGGTGTTGAGTATCACGCCGCCGCCGCCCTGCTTCTTGTACTGGATCACGGCGTGCTTGCACCCGAGGAACACGCCCCGGAAGTTGACGGCGGTCAGACGCTCGAAGTCGTCGACGGTGTGGTCCTCGAACGCCAGGCCGAGGCGGGGGGTGGGGACGCCGACGTTGTTGAACACGATGTCGAGACGGCCGAAGCGGTCCACGGCGGCGGCGATCATGGCGGCCACGTCGCCGTCCCGGGACACGTCGGTGCGCTCGGCGACGGCCGTCCCGCCGGCCGCCTCGATCAGCGCGACCGTCTCCTTGGCCCGGTCGAGGTCGATGTCGGCGCACAGCACGGCCGCCCCTTCCTCGGCGAAGCGCACCGCCGACGCCCGGCCGACGCCGGAGCCGGCCCCGGTGATCACCGCCTTCTTGCCTTCGAGCTGCACTTGCCCTTCACGCTCCTTCCGGGTCGGTGAGCACCGTGATGGCCCCGGTCGGGCAGGCCTCGACCGCGGTCCGGATGCTCTCGATGGGGTCGCCGGCGGCGTCGAGCACCACCGCCTTGGTGTGGTCGTCGTGGCCGAAGGTGGCGGGGGCGTACATGACGCACATCCCGCTGCCCATGCACCGCGCCCGGTCGACCGATATGGACAAATCTCCGGGCCGGTCAGGCACCGGCCGCCACCGGGGGCTCGGCCGGGGTGAACCGGTAGAGCTTCTCGGCGTTGCCGCGCAGGAGCTTGTACTGGGTGTCGGCGGGGAGATGGCCGATCACCTTCTTCACGGCGGTGATGCAGTTGGGCCAGGTGGAGTCCGAGTGGGGGTAGTCGGTCTCGCACATGATGTTGTCGGCGCCGATCTCGTCGATGCTGGCGACGCCGTGGTGGTCCTCGATGAAGCACCCGTAGACGTGGTCGCGGAACAGCTCGCGCACGTTGAGGGTGTCGAGGTCGACGTCGCCGCCGCTGCCGTGGTCCATGAAGCGCTGGCCCTTGGCCACCCAGTGGCGCTGCTTGTCGAGGACCTGCTCGGCCCGCTCGAGGAAGTACGGCATCCAGCCGATCTCGCCCTCCGACAGGGCGATCTTGAGGTTCGGGTACCTCTGGAACATGCCGCTGAACAGCCAGGAGAGCATGGCCCCCGACGTGCGGATGGCGCCCCAAGCCAGGTTGGCCATGAACGGCGAGTCGGGAGCTATCTGAGGGACCTGCGACGACGAGCCCACGTGCATCGACGCCACCATCCCCAGCTCGTTGGCAGTGGACATGACAGGATCCCAGTAGCGGTCCTTGTCGTGGATGGTCGGCAGGCCGATGGGGGCTGGGTTCTCCGAGAAGGCGAAGGCGGTGACGCCCCGGGCCGCCATGCGCTGCATCTCCCTCGCCGCCAGCGCCGGATCCCACATGGGGATGAGCATGAGCGGGATGTACCGGCCGGGGGCGGCCCCGCACCACTCCTCGACGATCCAGTCGTTGTAGTGCTGCAGGCACTCGAACCCGAACTCCCGGTCGCTGGCCTCCATGAACAGCTGCCCGCAGAACCGGGTGATGGTGGGGAAGCACAGTGAGGCCAGGATGCCGGCCCGGTCCATGTCCTCGACGCGGGCCCGGGCGTCGTAGCACCCGGCGCGCATCTCCGAGTACGGCAGCGGCTCGGGGCTGAACTCCTCCTTGGACTTGCCGGCGCACGCCGACAGCCCCGAGCTCGGGTAGCGCTTGCCGTCGTAGACCCAGTAGTCCATCCCGTCGATGAGCTCCATGTGCGGCGCCCGGTCGCGGTCCTTGGCCGCCACCCGGTCCACCCACAGATTGGGGGGCTCGAGGATGTGGTCGTCGACGGAGATCAGCCAGTCCAGGTTCGCTTCCCTCGTCATGTTCCCTCCCGCTTCCGCGCTCATTTCGGCAGCTCGCCGACCAACAGGTGCTTCACTTCCTGGAAGGCCCGGATGCCCTCGATCCCCCGCTCGCGCCCGAGACCGCTCTGCTTGTAGCCCCCGCTCGGCGCGTAGGCGCTGAACATCCCGGTGTTGACGTTGGCCGCCCCGGCCCGCAGCCGGCGGGCCACGGCGGTGGCCGCCAGGGTGTCGGCGCCGTACACCTGAGACGACAGGCCGTAGATGCTGTCGTTGGCGATGCGCACGGCGTCGTCGACGTCGCGGTAGCCGATGACGCCGATCACCGGGCCGAAGATCTCCTCCCGGGCGGCGGGGTTGGCGTTGTCGGGCAGGTCGATGACGGTGGGCTCGAAGTAGTAGCCCCGGTCCAGGCCGGCGGGGCGCCCGCCGCCCTGGACGACCTTGGCGCCCCCCTCCTCGGCCAGCGTCACGAACCGTTCGCACCGCTCCCTCTGGGCGGCGGAGATCAGCGGGCCGATCATGGCCGCCGGGTCGCTGGGGGGCCCGACCCGCAGCGCCCGGTAGGTGGCGGCCACCGTCTCGAGCACCTGGTCCTTGTGCTCCTCGGGGACGAGCATCCGGGTGGCGGCCACGCACGCCTGCCCGGCGGTCATGGCCACCACCTGGGCGGCACCCGGGCCGACGCGGTGCAGGGCGTCGGGAAGGTAGATCTGGGCGGACTTGCCGCCGAGCTCGAGGGCCACCCGTTTCACGGTGGCGGCCGACTGGGCCAGGATGAGCCGTCCCACCGTGGTGGACCCGGTGAAGGAGACCATGTCGACGGCGGGGTCGGACGTCAGCGCCTCGGCCCCGTCGGAGCCGGCCTCGACCACCACGCTGAGCACCCCGGCGGGCAGGCCGGCGGCGTCGGCGGCGGAGCCGAACGCCAGCGACGCCAGGGGGGTGAGGGGGCTGGGCCGCAGGACCACCGAGTTGCCGGCCATGAGCGCGGGGATCAGCTTCTGGAAGCCCATGATCACCGCCCCGTTGTAGGGGGTGATGGCGGTCACCACCCCTACGGGCTCGTAGCGCCGGAAGCTGACCGCCACCCGGCCGCGCACCAGGTCGTCGACCGGCAGCGGGTTGGGCTCCTCCTCGGGCAGGGACCGGAACAGCTCGATGGTGGCCCGGGCGTAGGTGATCCCGGCGTTGTACTGCGCCATCTCGGCGAACATCGGGGGCTGCCCGGCCTCGGCCACCATGGTGGCGACCCAGGCATCCTTCAGGCCCTCGAGATGGTCCACGAAGCGGTGCAGGACCCGAGCCCGCTCGGCGGCCGGCGCCCCGGCCCACACCCCCCGGTCGAACGCGCCGCGGGCCTCGGACACCGCCCGGCGGATCTCGGCTGCGGGGGTGACCGACACCTCGCAGACGGTGGACTCGTCGGCGGGGTTCTCGACCCGCAGCCCGGCGTCGCCGTCCACCCACCGGCCGGCCACGTAGGACGCCCTGGGCTCGATCAGATCGGTTCCCACCGGTACCCAACCCCCCTCTGCGGTAGATCGATGTTCTACCTTTACAGGGAACCTACTATTTCGTCAAGGAGGGGCCGTGGCCGAGCACCACGCCGGCGTGGGCGTGCCCGAGACCCTGGAGGAGCTGCTCACCCCGGGGTGGCTGACCGCCGCCCTGGCCCCCAAGTACCCGGGGGTGGTGGTGACGGCGGTGGCCCCGGGAGCGGTCATGACCCGCGTGTCGACCAACGCCCTGTTCGCCATCGAGTGCGAGGGCGGCCTTCCCCCGGGCCTGCCGGCGGGGCTGTGCGCCAAGGGCTACTTCTCCGACACCGGCAACTGGGCCTACCGCCGGGCGGGCGAGGCCGAGGCCGCCTTCTACCGGGACATGGCCGGCTCGACCGGCGTGGCGACGCTGCGGTCCGTGTACGCCGACGTCGACGGCGGCACCGGCCACGGGGTGGTGATCACCGAGGACCTGGGCGCCGCCGGCGGGGTGTTCGTGGACCCGGCCGTCGCCCACACCCCGACGGAGGTAGCCGAGACCCTCGAGATGTACGCCGTGCTGCACGGCCGCAGCTGGGGCCGACCCGGGGGACGGGCCGCGCCCTGGCTGGTCCCGAGGATCGCCGCCACCACCGGGGGCCGCACCGCCGAGGACATCCAGGCCCAGTTCGACGGGCCCGTGGGAACGCAGGTCCCGGCCGGGGCGCGGGACGGCGCCGGGCTGCTCGGCGCCTACCGGCGCCTGCCGGCCATCTCCGAGGAGGCGACGGCGTGGTGCCTGCTGCACGGCGACGCCCACCTCGGGAACCTGTACCGCTCCGCCTCCGGCCGGTTCGGGCTGCTCGACTGGCAGCTGGTGCAGCCCGGCATGTGGGGCATCGACGTCGGCTACCACGTGGCCTCTTCGCTGTCGCCCGGGGACCGCCGCCGTTGCGAGCACGACCTCCTGGCCCACTACCTCGACCGGCGCTCGGCCGAGGGCGTCCCCGTCCCGGGCTGGGCCGAGGTGTGGGCCGGCTACCGCGCCGGTGTCGTGTACGGGACGTTCCTGTGGTCGATCACCCAGAAGGTGAGACCGGAGATCACCGCCGTCCTCCTAGGGCGCCTCGGCACCGCCGCCGACGACCAAGGCGCCTACGGGCTGGGGCCGGTCCGCTGAGCGCCGGGGGACGTGGCAGACTGCCGATCCCCCCTCCTGTCCCCTCCGCTCCCGCCCGCCCGCCCCGATGTCCCGCCGCGTCCGCCTCCGCCCCTGGCAGAAGGAGGCCCTCACCCGCCTCGACGATTCCGGCGCCCGGGACTTCCTCACGGTGGCCACGCCCGGGGCGGGCAAGACCACGTTCGCCCTGACGGCAGCGGTGCGCCGCCTGGCCGCACCGGACGGTCCCCGCCGGCTGATAGTGGTGGCGCCCACCGCCCACCTGAAGCGTCAGTGGGCGGCCGCCGCCGTGGAGTTCGGCATGCACCTCGATCACCAGTGGGCGGCGGCGGACGGCTCCCTGCCGGGCGACATGCACGGGATCGTCACGACCTACCAGCAGGTGGCCGGCTGCGCCCCCCTGATGGGCCGCCTGGCGGCCGGGGCCATGGTGGTGTTCGACGAGATCCACCACGCCGGCGACGACCGGGCGTGGGGGGCGGCGGTGCGGGTGGCCTTCGAGAGCGCCGCCATGCGGCTGTCGCTGTCGGGGACCCCGTTCCGGTCCGACACGCAGAGCATCCCGTTCCTGCGCTACGAGCTGGAGGAGGCCCGCCCGGACTTCGAGTACGGCTACGGCGACGCTCTGGCGGGGGGGCGGGTGGTGCGGCCGGTGTACTTCCCCCGCACCAACGGCGACATGGAGTGGAGCGCGCCCGACGGTTCGACGTGGGCGGCCAGCTTCGATGACGCCCTCGACACCGTGCGGGCCAACCAGCGCCTGCGGGCGGCCCTGTCGCTCGACGGGGACTGGCTGCCCACGGTGCTGCGATCGGCCCACGAGCGCCTGGTCGACCTGCGACGCCACCACCCCGGCGCCGGCGGCCTGGTGATCGCCACCGACCAGGACCACGCCCGGGGTATCGCCGACGCCCTCGAGTGGCGTCACGGGGTGAGACCCGTGGTGGCCACCTCGGACGACTCGGGGGCGTCGGACCGCATCGCCGCCTTCGCCTCTTCGGACGACCCGTGGCTGGTGGCGGTGCGCATGGTGTCGGAGGGCGTCGACATACCCCGGCTGCGCGTCGGTGTGTACGCCACCACGACCACCACCGAGCTGTTCTTCCGCCAGGCGGTCGGCCGTCTGGTGCGCTGGACGCCGGGGGTACCCAACCAGCGGGCCTACCTCTTCATCCCCGACGACTCCCGGCTGCGGGGCTGGGCCTACCGTATCGCCGAGACCCGCCGGCACAGTCTGCGCCGCGACACCGAGGAGCAACCCGAGGCCGACCCGGCCGCCCTCGACGAGCTGCGGGAGGAGCCGGCGCCCGATTCCGAGCAGCTGTCGCTGTTCGCGGTCATCTCGGCGGTGGCCACCGACATGCACGACAGCGATGCCCACTCGGCCGGGGGGTCCGGTCTGCTCTCCGACGACGGCGACGGGGGCCCGGCCGACAGCGGCGAGGACCTCGACGAGAGCCTGGTGGTGGACCTGCCGGTGCTGGCCGGGCCGGCCGGCCAGCAGCTGACCGGAGCGGCCGGGGCCGGGGGCCAGGGGGTGCTCCTGACCCGCAGGGAGCTCAAGAACCGCCTACGCGACGCCAACGCCGAGCTGGCCCGGGCTCTGGCCCACAAGACCGGCTGGCCCCACGCCAAGGTGAACGCCGAGCTGAACCGCCTGGCCGGGGTCCGCCGGGTCACGGAGGCCACGGTGGAGCAGCTGCAGCGGCGGCTGCGCCAGGCCGAACACTGGTACAACCGGATCTAGGCCCGGTTCACCGGGCCGGGCCGTCCCCGCGGTGGACGCAGCCGGAGGTGCAGGTCTCGCGCACCACCACCCGGTCGAGGGGCAGGGAGGCCGCCAGGCGGTCCCAGATCCAGCGGGCCAGGTTCTCGCTGGTCGGGTTCTCCAGACCATCCACCTCGTTGAGGTACCGGTGGTCCAGCTGGTCGTGGAGCGGGGCGAAGGCCGCCTTCAGGTCGGCGAAGTCCATGACCCAGCCGGTGGACGGGTCGACCGGGCCGGTCACGTGGATCTCCACCCGGAAGGAGTGTCCGTGCAGCCGGGCGCACTTGTGGCCCTCGGGGACGTGGGGCAGGCGGTGGGCCGCTTCGAAGGTGAACTCGCGGAAGATTTCCATCAGGGGATGCCGATCAGCTTGTGGGTCTGCAGCGACAGCCGCCACCGGGGGTGCTCCAGGCAGTACCGCACGGCGGCCTCGGTGGTGGCGGAGCGCTCCGGGCCGTCCATCGGCTGGAGGAAGAAGTGGGTGAAGTCCAGGTCCTGCACCTCCTCGGGGGCCAGGCCGGCCTGCGGGTAGACCAGCTTCAGCTCGTCGCCCGCCGACACCACCCGGGGGGCGCCGGCTTTGG
The DNA here is from genome assembly GCA_035702985.1 of Acidimicrobiales bacterium. Lineage (GTDB taxonomy): Bacteria > Actinomycetota > Acidimicrobiia > Acidimicrobiales > Palsa-688 > JAKAXG01. The sequence goes on along the minus strand of DASSZD010000161.1, from coordinate 61,563 downwards.
GGCTCACGCACACCCAGTCCACGCCGTGGGGCACCGGCCGGGTGCCGTTGGTCTCGATGGCCACCTCGAAACCCCGCTCGTGCAGGGCGTCCACCAGCGGGCCGTCGAGCTGGAGCAGCGGCTCCCCGCCGGTGCAGACGACATACGGCCGGCCTCCGGCCCCCGAGGCGGTGGCCGGCCACGCCGCGGCGACGGCGGCGGCCAGCGCCTCCGCGGTGGCGAAGCGCCCCCCGCCGGGCCCGTCGGTGCCGACGAAGTCGGTGTCGCAGAACCGGCACACCGCCCGGTCCCGCTGGCGCTCCCGCCCGGACCACAGGTTGCACCCGGAGAACCGGCAGAACACCGCCGGCCGGCCGGACCGGGCCCCCTCCCCCTGGAGGGTGTAGAAGATCTCCTTGACCCGATACGCGCCGCGCCGGTCGGCCTCCGGGGATGCCATCAGCTCACACCGTGAGCGGGTCCACCGCTCCGGCCTCGGCGAACCCCTTGGCCCGCAGCAGGCACGAGTCGCACGCCCCGCACGGACGCCCGGCGGGGCCCGGGTCGTAGCAGCTGTGGGTCAGGCCGTAGTCGACGCCCAGCTCCAGCCCCCGGCGGACGATGTCCGCCTTGGTCATCTGCATCAGCGGGGTGTGGACCCGGGTCCGCACCCGGCCCTCCACCCCCGCCTTGGTGGCCAGGTTGGCCATGGTCTCGAACGCCGCGATGTATTCCGGTCGGCAGTCGGGGTAGCCGCTGTAGTCCAAGGCGTTGACCCCGATCCACAGGTCGGAGGCTTCGAGCGTCTCGGCCCAGGCCAACGCGAAGGACAAGAAGATGGTGTTGCGGGCCGGCACGTAGGTGATCGGGATGCCGCCGCCGAGGTCGTCGACGCTGGTCGACTTGGGCACCTCCAGGTCTGCGGTCAGGGCGGACCCCCCGAACTGGCGGAGATCGATGCGGGCCACCACATGGCGCTCGGCCCCGAGCGCATCCGCCACCCGGCGGGCCGCCCGGAGCTCCACCTCGTGGCGCTGGCCGTAGTCGAAGCTGAGGGCGTAGCAGCGGTAGCCCTGCGACCGGGCGATGGCCAGCACCGTGGTCGAGTCGAGACCGCCGCTCAGTAGAACGACCGCCGCTTTTTCCAAAACCGTCCTGCCTTCGCGCGCTAGTAGGGCCTACGACGCTACCCACTCCGGGGCCGGCCGCGGTGGCCGGGACCGGGTTTCCGGTCCGGGAACGGTTCGCTGGCGGCAGGAGTTCGCCGTGCCTCCGGCGAAGATGGTCCGATGTGAATCCTGCTCCCGCCGACGTAGTCGCGAGAAGGACCTCGGTGCAGACCGCGGAGACGGCCCGGCCGCTTCCCCCGATCAGGCGCCCCCGGCTGGCCTGGCACAACTTCGCGGCGATGGGCCGGTTCATCTGGATGCGGGCCCGCTACCGGCAGGTGAAGGGCGGCCTGTTCTACCGCGGCAAGGACTGCTGGTTCGAGTTCGGGCCCGACGCGGAGTTCGACGTGGGGGCCCACACCCGCTTTCTCGGCCGCTTCACCTGCTCGGTGACCGGGCGGGTCAGGATCGGCCCGGGCTGCCACTTCTCGAGGGACACCCAGCTGTCGTGCATGGAGTCGATCACCATCGGCCGCAACAGCGGCTTCGCCGAGGGTGTGGCCATCCACGACATGACCCACTGCTTCGGCCCCGAGTGGGCCCATGACTCGTTCTGGGACAAGCCGTTCTGGACGGCCCCGATCGTGATCGGGGACAACGTGTGGGTGGGCTGCAAGGTCACCATCATCGCCGGGGTCACCATCGGCGACGACGTGGTGATCGCCGCCAATTCGGTGGTCACCAAGGACGTACCGTCCCACTGCGTGGTGGCCGGGGCGCCGGCCCGGGTCGTGCGCAGCTGGGCCGAGGAGGCTGAGGCCACCGCCCCCGACAGCCGGCCGGTCCGCTCCGGCGATCCGGCCTGACAGCCCGGGCCCGAAGGACATGACAGTCGCGAACCGAGACGAGGAACTGGTGGACAACCAACTGCAGCCGGAGCAGAAGCTGACGACCACGGTGATCGTGACCGCCTACGCGGTGGAGCGCCTCCCGGGGCTGCGCCGCTGCTTGGACGGGGTGCTGACCAACGACCGGCCGGCCGACGAGATCATCCTGTCGGTCGACAACAATGCCGCGGTCGAGCGGGTGGCCACCGCCGAGTACGGGGGGCGTGGGATCAGGGTCATGGCCTCCACCGGGCGGGGGGCGGTGGATGCCCGCAACACCGGCGTGGCAGCCGCCTCCGGCGACCTGATCGTCTTCATCGACGATGACGTGCGACCGACCGACGGGTGGCTGGCCGCCATCGTGGCCCCGTTCGAGAACGATCCGGGCATCGTGGCGGTGGGCGGCCGCATCCTGCCCGAGTACGAGGCGGGGGCCCGCGAGGTCCCGCCGGAGCTGCTGTGGCTGGTGGGCTGCACCTACGCCGGCCACCCGGAGGGCCCCGGCCCCATCTCCCGGCCCATCGGCTCCACCATGGCGTTCCGCCGGAGCGCCCTCGACGCGGTCGGCGGCTTCTCCAACGCCTTCGGCCCGGTCGGCGGCAAGAAGAGCGGGGCCAACGAGGAGCTGGCCATCTCCGAGAAGCTACGCGAGGAGTTCGGCACCAGCTCGATCTGGTACCAGCCCGAGGCGCTGGTCTACCACTGGGTGCCCCGCAGCCGGCTCACCTGGCGCTACATCGCCAGGAGGTCACTGGTGGAGGGCCAGTCCAAGGCGGAGATCCGCCGCCTCTACGGCTCCCTGTCCATGGGATATGACAGCTCATATGTCACCCGCACCCTGATTCCGGGGGTCAGCGGCCGTCTGGTGCGCGGCCCCCGTCCGGAGGCTTTCACCCTCGTGGGCGTCGGGGCGGTGACCGCCGGTGGCTACGCCGGCCGGCGGCTCAAGCACCTGACGCACCGCTAGGGCACCCGCCCGGTAGCGGCTGGCAGCCGGCCCGTTCGCGATGCCCGGGGGCGGTGCCCGGGATGGCTCAGGTGTCGTTGGTAGCCCGGCTCCGGTACAGCTCCACGAGCTGGTCCACGACCCGGGTGGTGGCGAAGCGCTCGGCCTCGCGAGCTGCGGCCCGGCCCAGACGGCGGGCCCGGTCCGGGTCGTCGAGCAGCGAGCGCACCGCTGCGGCCAGGGCGTCGGGATCCCCGGGTGGGACCAGTAAACCGGTCACCCCGTCCTCGACGATGTCCACCAGACCGCCGGTGGCCGACGCCACGACCGGCACCCCGGCGGCCATGGCCTCCACCGCCACCATCCCGAACGGCTCCGGCCACACCGACGGCACCACCGCCACCGCGGCGTGGGGCCAGGCGGCCAGGACCTGGTCGTGGGGGACGTCGTGGACCACCGTGACGTCCGCCGGCCATTCGGCCGGGGTGTCGTGGCGGACCGGCCCGAGCACCACGAGCGGGGCCCCGAGGCCCCGCCGGCGGTGGGCCTCGATGAGCACGTCGATTCCCTTGTTGGGCGACAGGGATCCGACGAACATCACGAACCCGTCACCCGGGGGAAGGAAGTCCGGTCGGGTCAATCTCTCCCGGGCCGGCAGGACCGGAGGGGGGATCACCACCGACCGCCGGGCCCTGGCCGCCGGGCCGGTGACCGAAGCGGCCACCGCCCGGCTGTTGGCCACGAACACGTCGGCCCGCCGGTAGAGCGGGGCGGTGGCCCGCATCCCGAGCGCGACGGGTACGCCCCGGGCCGCCCCGAAGTGGGCGGCCGCGCAGCTCAGGCACTTGGCCGGGGCCGGGCCGGTGCAGGGCCGGCCGGTGGAGTCCACGAAGGTCTTCTTGGGGCAGGACTGGGAGTAGTCGTGCAGGCCCACCACGCACAGCGGGCGGTCCCGGCGGGGCAGCGCGGCCAGCACCGAGTACGCGATCCAGCCGTGCACGTGCACCACCTCGGGACGGAAGCGCCCGATGGCGGCCCGTACCTGGGTCACGATGAAAGGGTCCGGGGCGGGGGGGTGGAAGCGGACCGCAGCGTCGGCGTAGCCCAGGCTGACCCGGGACGCCACCCCCGACACCCGCCGGACCACCACCCCGTCCTCCACGGTGGTTCCGGCCGGCAGGGCGCCGGCCTGGGTCAGCACCTCCACCTGGTGGCCGCGGCCGGCCAGCTCGGTGCTGATCGCCGCCACCGCCAGCTCCAGGCCGCCCGGGACCGGGGGGTAGAGGTCGCTGATCTGAAGGACGCGCACGGTTCAGGCCGGGACGGCAGCCATCTCGCGCCGCCACACCCACAGCAGCGTCCAGACCGTGCCGGCCGACTGGGCGATGAGCCAGGCCAGGCCGGCTCCCACGATGCCGAGCGGCGGGAGCAGCAACCAGGCGCCGACGATGGCGATCACCGCCATCCCCACGTTGAGCACCGATGACTCGACCAGTCGGCGCTCCACCCGCAGGACGCTCACGTACAGGTTGGTCACGGCGTCGGGCACGGCCGAGGCGACCAGCACCATGAGCAGGCCGGTCCCGTTGCGGGCATAACCGGCCCCGTAGATCCCGAGGACGAAACGTCCGAGCAGCAGGTAGCCGGCCATCGGGGCGACCAGCAGGAGGCCGGTGATGCGGGCGCTGCGAAGCGCGGTGCGACGGATGGCGGCCGGATCGTGGGAGCCCTCGGCGAACAGCGAGGAGGCCACCGAAGGGCTGACCATGAAGAACAGGGAGCAGAGCATCCACGTCACGTAGAAATAGGCGTTGGCCTGGCTCGAGACCCGGGCCACCACCTCGACGGGCATGACGTACATCGGCAGCAGGCAGCCCAGGTTGGTGACGTGGTGGCCGGCCAGGTCGCGCACCAGGGCCCGCATGCGGCGGCCTCCCCCCTCCACCACGAAGCGGTAGCCCCGGCCCAGGTACGGGAAGCCCACAACGACGGCGGCGGCGATGGTCACGAGCGTCGCCGCCACCCAGCCGCCCCAGATGCCGGTACTGGAGTGGCGGCCGGACACGGCCAGGGCCACGAACAGCAGCGGGATCTTGGCCACCCCGAACGCCACGTTACGAACGAACATCACGCCGGAGGACCGCTCGGCGACGAACGTGTAGTCCACAATGATGCCGGCCACCACCCCCACCACCCCGGCCACGAAGCCGGCGAAGCTGAGACCGCTGCGGGTGACCGAAGCGAACTCCGGGGAGACCACCGGCAGGATCACACCGACCAGCGCCCCGATCACCACCGACGCAGCCGTGCCGAGGATCAACCCGCCGTTGACCAGCGCCGACCACTCCGGCCCGGACCCGGACCGGGGCAGGGCCTGCGTGAGGCCCGAGTGCACGGCCGGGTTGGCGATCATGGCGGCCATGGAGAAAGCGGCGATGAACGCCGCCGCCAGTCCGATGGTGGAGGTGGGGAAAAGCCGTGCCGCGACCACCCAGTAGGCGAAGCCCAGCAGGCTGTTGGCGACGGTGGTCGCCATCAGGAAGACGCTGTTTCGCACCAGCGGGTCCCGCGTGACCACGGCGCGGGAGGCCCGCAGGGTGCTCAGGCGCAGCTGGGGTCGTTCCACTGCAGCCATACGTCCAGCATCTCGGTGGTGGCCGCGGAGCGGGCGGTGAACACCAGACGGGAGGGGCAGCCGGTCTCGGGCATGGCGACCGGGAACGAGGCCGTCCAGCTGGCCGCCCGGCCCACCTCGACGGTGGCCAGCGTCTGCGCCGTCCCGCCGATCTGCGACTGCACCACGAAGCGGGCCCGGTGGCCGGTGTGGTTGACGATCTGGAGGGGGACGGTCAGCACCTGGCCCGGAGAGACCTCCAGCTCCTGGCTCCACCGGGCGGCCGGCCCGGCGAAGCCGAACGCCGAGTACGGCGCCGGGGCGGAGCGGGGGGCCAGGCGGGCGGTGACCGCCCCGGCGTCGACGACGAGCAGCCCGCACGCCGTTGCCGTGAGTACCGCGAAGGTGACGGTCCGCCGGCTGGCCCACCAGCGCATCCGGGGGGCGGCCCGGCCCAGAACCTCGCCGACGACGACCAGCGCCGCTGCGCCGGCGGCGACGGTGATCACCATGTGGCTGGGGGTCACGGTCACTCCGGCCGCGTACACCGCCACGACCAGCAGGGCCACCACGCAGGCGCCGAGCATCCCGGCCAGGACCAGGGCGGGGACGGCGTCGAGCCCCGGGAACAACCGGACCACGACCCCGTAGCCGGCCCACACCACCCCGGCCACCAGCAGCGCCCCAGCGGCCTGGTGGATCCCGGCCCAGCTGCTCAGGGCCAGGGCCGCCAGGACGGCGGCAACCGGGAGAGCGGCCAGACGGGCCAAGCTGATCGGACGGCCGGCGCGACCGTCGGTACCGGGGGTAGGGGTGGCGATCATGATCCGGCCAGCCCCTGCAGCAGCGCCGGGTTGAGCCGGTACACGGAGTAGTGGTTGGTGTTGAGCACCTCGGTGGCCCACGGCTCCAGGTGGTAGCGGGTCAGGGCCTGGAGCGGGACCGGCTTGGTGTGGTCGAACGCTCCTGGCTCCGAAGCGGTGAAGTACGCCCCGATGGCCGGCAGGTACCGGGCCATGCGGTCGTCGACGATGAGGTAGTCGTAGCCGGAGAAGCCGATCTCGGTGAGCAGACCCACCGGTGGCTGACCGGCCTTGAAGTACAGGTCCCAGAACGGGAAACCCTTGGATGGCTGAGCCAGGTTGGCCCCGGCGAAGCCGCCGAGGGGCAGCCCGGTGTAGCGATCGGTGATGACGGTCGGATCCGGGGGCTGCGTCTGCTGGAACCACCGGGTGACGTACATGAGCTCATCGGTCAGCGACCGGGTGTCGGAGCCGTACACGTACGGACCGGGGAACCGGTACTCGACGTCGACGGAGGAGTCCGTGTTGCCGATCAGGAGCACGATGAGCGCGGCGGCGGTGATCGCCGGCCAGCGCCGCCTGCGCCACCCGCCGGCCGCCCGCCCGTCGCCCGCCGGCTGGTCCTGCGGCTCGGCCACCCGGCGGGAGAGGTAGTGCTCCATGACCGCCCCGGCCAGCAGGGCCAAGCCGATGTAGGTGAAGGTCCAGCTGCGCCGGCCCCCCTCGTTGCCGAAGGAGGTGAGGAGGAACGGCAGCGAGGCGAAGTAGCCGACGGCCCCGAAGACGGTGAGAACCACGAAGGTGGGTCCGAGCGATACCAGCCGCCGGCGGTGCCGGCGCACGGCGACCACGACCAGCGCCAGCATGAGCAGCGGGGACAGGAAGGCGAAGGCCTTCTCGTACAGCGGGCTGGGCGAGGCCTTGAACAGGGTCCGGGACTTGCCGGACCGGTTGAGGATGTGGAACACCTCGTTGACCCCGCCGGTGATGTACGGCGAGTAGTAGCCGAACACGTCGTGGGCCGGGATCAGCCACAGCGCAGCCCCGCCGACGACCACCCCGGCCAGCGTCCACGCCGCCTTGCGGGCGGCCCGGCTGGTCACCGGACCCATACCCTTGCGGCCGGCGTAGGTGTGGGCGCCGGCGATCAGGACCAGCAGGACGGCCAGGATGTAGCTGCTCAGGTGGTGGGTTATGACGCAGGCCAGGCCGGTGACCGACCCGACCGCGGTCCACGCCCAGCGGCTGCGGCGCTGCTCGCCGCGGGCGGTGGCGTTGACCACGGCCACCAAGGTCCAGATGACCATGGGCACGGCGAAGGACTCGTAGGAGTACTCCGAGTCGAAGAACATGAAGTTGGGGGTCACTGCGAAGGTGAGCGCGGCGACGGCTGCGGCCCGGTACGAGCCGGTCAGGCGGGCGGCCAGAGCCATGATCCCCACCGCCGCGGCCACGTGGAAGAAGGCCAGCATTATCTCCGCCACGGCCCACACCGACAGGCCGGTCACATCGTGGAGGGCGGCGACGAGGGCCTGCTGGCCGGGGAACTGGCTGATGATCGGGATGAGGGTGTTGGCCGGGTACAGATGGCCGGACTGGGCGACCTGCACGGTCTGGTGGTAGTGGGCCATCTCGTCGCTGTAGAGCGGCGAGCCGGGGTCACGGAGGAACTTGGGGAAGTAGTCCCACGCCCCGAGCATGGCCACCAGCACCCAGCGCTGCGTCGACGTGGCCCGCCGACCGAGTGCCCGGTACCCGGCCGGGCCGGCGAAGGCCAGGATGCCCAGCCAGAACAGGTCGAACTCCACCTGGCTGGTCTGGTGGGTCGCGGCGTAATAGAAGGAGTAGACGACCAGGGGCACGCCGACGAGCAGGCCGAGTACCGGCGCCGCCCAGAAGCGGACCGCGCTGGTGGACCCGACGTCGTCGAGCGGCTCGCCCGCCCGATCCAGGTCAGGTCCGGGGAGCGATGAGAGGGGGTCGAGTATCGAGGTCATTGATCGGGGTGGTGGCCGCTTCCGCCAGGGTGCGGTAGACGGCTTCTAGGGACTGGCCGGCGGAGGCCCAGGACAGGCTTTCGACCCAGGACCGCGGCTCGACCTTCGTCATTGGTTTCGCTGCCCGGGCCACGGATCCTGCCAGCGATTGCGGGTCAGTGCCGCTTGTCACCAGCTGCACCTCCCCGGGCACCAGGCCCGAGACCTCCCGATGGGCCGGTATGGCCGACGCCACCACGGGGATGCCCCAGGCGGCCGCTTCGAGGAGGGTGAGGCCGAACGCCTCCTTCTCCGACATGGAGACGAACGCCCACGCCCGGGCCATCCACCGGCCCAGATCGTCGTCGCTGACCCGGCCGGGGAAGTGCACCCGGTCGGCGACGCCGGTGCGGGAGGCCAGATCGCGCAGCTCCGGGCCTGCCGGGCCGTCGCCGACGATGGCCAACTCCCAGCCCGGGAGGTGGGCCAGGGCCCGGATGGCCAGATCCTGGCGCTTGTAGTGCTCCAGCCGGCCGAAGCTCAGCAGCAGGGGAGCCGATCGCCCGTCGTACGGGCCGGGGGGCCGGCTGCGCAGGCGCAACCCGTTGCGGACCACGGTGGTCCTGACAGCGGCGGTCGGGAACATGGAGGCCACCAGGTCGGCCTCGGCCTCCGACACACAAGCCACCCGATCGGCCCGGTCGAACAGCCGCCGCCCCAACGGCCCGTAGAAGAGGTGCATCAGCCGGGCCGCGACGGTGTGACCACCGCCGTGCAGGTGCGGGGTGAACACCACCGGGACCGAGGCCGGCAACCCCAGCACGGCCATGGCTGCGGCGTCGTGGTAGTGGTGGGCGTGGACCACGTCGAATCGGCCGGCGGCCCGCCGCAGGGCCGGGTACAGGCCCGGCGCCACCGGGTAGCGCTCGGATCCGGTCACGCCCCGGTAGCGGGTCACCGTCACCCCGCCCTCGCGGACGGTTCCGGTGGCAGCCCGGTCGTTGGTGTGGGTCAGGACCTCCACCCGGTGGCCGCGTTCGGCCAGGACCCTGGCCTGATTGGCCACGACCTCCTCCACCCCGCCCCTCCCCGGCGGGTACCGGGGGGTGACCATCCCGACGCGCAAGCCCACCAGGCCGGACCGCTCCGTTGCGCTCAGAGGACCTCGTCCACGCCCGCCAGGGCGGGCAGGGGCTCGACGACCTCTGCCGCCACGCCGGCTGCGTCGACCGGGCGCTCATCGGCCAGCCAGATGTCCCGGCGCCGGCCGCGCCGCCATTCCTGGATGATGGTGCGCAGCACCCTCAGGCCGTCGCGCCCGACCCGCAGGTTGCTCTGCCCGTAGATCCGGTCGTGCTCGAAGCTGGGAACCTCGACGATGCGCAGCCCGGCCGACGCGGCCCGGACGTTCATCAGGGTCTCCACCTCGAAGCCGTCGCAGTCGGGGGCGATGTGCTCGAGGCAGTGAGCCCAGAAGGCGTTGAATCCGTAGCAGAGGTCGGTGTAGCCGGCGTCCCAGATCCGGTTGACCATCCCCGAGAGGAACCAGTTGCCCGTTCGGCGCAGCCAGGTGATGTCGGAGCTGCCCCCACCGTTGAGGAAGCGGCTCCCCTTGGCGAATTCGGCTCCCTCGTAGAGGGAGGCGACGTAGGCCGGGATCTCGCCGGGATCGGTGGAGCCGTCGGCGTCGAGCATGACGATGATCTGGCCGGTGGCCGCCTCGAAGCCACACTTCAAGGCGTTGCCCTTGCCCCTGCCGTCCTGGGTGACGATGCGGATGTCGGGGCGCACCTGACGGGCCACATCGACGGTGTCGTCGGTGGAGTGACCGTCGACCAGGATGACCTCGGTCACGCAGGCCGGCAGCCGGGTGAGCACGTGCGGCAGGTTGGCCGCCTCGTTCATGGCCGGGATCACCGCGGTTACCGGCACCTGGGCGTAGCCGGCGAGCGGGTCAACGTCCCCTGGAGCGGACGCGTCGCGGGCAGCGCGGGGGTAGGCATGGCCTGGTCGGCTGAGTTGCACGCAAGTCTCCGTCTGGGCTTTGTCGCTCCGGCCCCTTGGCCGACGGGATGTGAACGCTCGGGGACGACAGAACTTGCGGTCGGATCGGAAAATTTTTCTTCCCCGAACCGGGCGGCGGGCGCAGGGGCGGCCCGACACCCGGGGCGTGGGCCGGACGGGGACGGTCAGCAGCCGGCTTCGCACCTGTTCCGAAGGTCGAACCCGGCGGCTGGGCACTTACGCTCCGGTACTGATCAGCACCCCGGAGCGGTCGGCAGGCAGGCCGTGCCCGTCCCCGCCGCATGGGATCCCGGCGCGCCGGCCACTGCTCCGGTCGCCGCCCGGGTGGCCGCGGCCACCGGCGCCAGCGGGGAGGACAGCTTGGTCGCGGCGGAGCGGGCCAGGGAAGTCACCGGAGCCGGGTCGATGCCGATCACCAAGGATCCGGCCACCACCGACACGGGGTACTGGCTGGCCGGCGTGGCCGCCGGCGTGCCGGGGTGCAGTGGGATGACCACTGCGGGGAGCTTCCAGGCCCGCGTCCCCCCACCCGCGCCACCGGTCGTCGTGGCGGGGCCGACCCCGACGGTGGACGACGGGCCGCTGACCGGGGCGGAGCCCGTACCGGCGGCCGGCTTCGAACCCGGGCCCGGGGACGGGACGGGCGTGGACGCCGTGGACCGGGAGCGGCTGGCAGCGGGCCCAGGAGCCGTCGGCGCGCTCGAGCCGGAGGCGGCCACCGGGGAGCCGGGGGCGAACACGGTCACGGGAGGCGGAGCCGGGGCGCTCGGACCGGCCGCGCCGATGCCGACCGCAGCCGCGACGACGGTGGCGACGGCCACCCCCGCGGTCGTGAGAGCGGCGCTGTGGTAGCCAGCGGCGTCCGAGGAGTACGAGAGGAACCCCGCCAGGCTCATCCGCGAATGGAAGCGGGATGTCACCGCCTGCAGGAGAGACCGGAACCGACCGGTCAGCGCCGCGGGCACGGCCAGGATGGCCAGGCAGGCCTGTCCGGCCGACAGTACGGTGAACTCCCGGCGGAACGCCTGGCGGGCCCGCCACAGCAGGGACTCCACGGTGGCGGTGCTCACGCCGGTCCGGGCGGCTATCTCCTCGTAGGCCAGCCCCTCTTCCTCGCGCATCATCAGGGCGGTCTGGTGCCGGGCGTTCAACCGGGCCAGGGCCTGACGGACCATCTGGCGGTCGTCCTCGCGCTCCAGGCGGGTCGTCTCCGGGTGCTCGACGCCCTGGAGCGAGTCCAGGTCGAGGTCGGCGGCCGGCTCGGACCGGGACCGTCGGCGCAGGGCGTCGGTGCACAGGTTGGCAGCCACCACCCGCAGCCACGGATAGAAGTTACGGTCACCACCGAAAGCGGGCATCGAGCGCCAGGCCCGCACGAAGGCCTCCTGGGCCACGTCCTCGGCCTCGTGGCGGTCCCGCAGGCGGTACTGGCAGTAACGGTAGAGCCGGTCCCAGTGGCGCTCGTAGAGCTCGTCGAACGCCGCCCACTCGCCCTCCTGGAAGCGGTCCACGGCGGCGCGGTCCGTCGCCGCTATCTGGAGTTCGCTCAAGCCCGTGGAGCCGATCATCCCTGGATGCCCTTCTTGCGCTCTTTGCCCTTACCAGGGTTCGCCGGGCCGGGTGGGGATCCTCCTGTCCGCGTCATCGTTTTGAAAAAATTCTCATCGAAGTGGCGTCGGGCTGGAGGAGTCCGACCGGCGGACAGCGAACGGGGAATACCGGTGACCCAGACCCCTACCGCCCCCGCGCCCAGACCGCTCCTCGACAGCGCCCTCTACTACTGGAACCGGCCCCAGGAGCTGGCTGACCGGCTGGCCAGCGAGTGGGAGCGGCGCCGGGAGAAGCAGACCGACGCCCCGGCCGGGCTGGGGTCGGAGGGGACGGCCACCGAGGTGGTGCACCGCCTCCTCGGCGTGACCGGTCCCTGCGAGGTGTGCGCCCCGTTCGACGCGGTGTGGAAGGCCATCACCGACCGGTTCCCCGAGCGGCACTACCACGACTCGGGCCTGGGGACCATGACCGCGGTGTGGGCGGCCACCCGGCATCTGCGCCCGGAGCGGGCGGTGGAGACGGGGGTGGCCCGCGGCTTCACCAGCGCGGTGATCCTGTCGGCCCTGGAGGCCAACGGGTGCGGCCACCTGTGGAGCATCGACCTGCCGGAGGTCAACCTGGTCAAGAGCGGCGGGGCGGGGGCCGCCGTCGACCCGGCCCTCGGTGGACGGTGGACGTGGCTGAGAGGGGGCAGCCGACGCCTGCTGCCGAAGATCATCGAGGCCAACCCCCCCCTGGACCTGTTCGTCCACGACAGCCTCCACACCCGGTCCAACATGCTGTTCGAGATGCGCCTGGCCTGGTCGGCGCTGCGACCGGGCGGACTGCTGCTGGTCGACGATGTCGACCACAACTCGGCGTTCGCCGAGTTCACATCCGGGATCGACGCCCCCCACGGCGCAGGTGTGCAGGGCAACCGGCCGGGAGTGTTCGGCGCCGTCCTGAAGCCGGCGTGACCGCCCCTTCCGCCGGCGACCCCCGACCGCTTCTGAGCTCGCCCGCCAACCGGCGTCGGCTGGCCGCGGGGGCGGCCCTGCTGGTCCTGCTGGCGCTGCTGGCCGCCCGCCCGGCGCTGGCCGCCCGCCCGGCACCGGCGGCCCGCCCGGGTCCCGGCTTCGCCGTCGGGATCTCGCCGGGGGCGGCACCGCTGAGCGACCCGCCGGCGGCGGTGGCGCAGATGATGTCGGGCATGGCCGGCGCCGGTGACCGCTGGGTCCGCCTCGACGTCCCCTGGGCGGTGATCGAGCCCCGTCCCGGGGTTTTCGCGTGGCCGGCCGAGGACCGGGCCGTCGGCGACGCCCTGGCACAGGGCCTCACCGTCGACGCCCTGTTCGGCAGCGCCCCGATGTGGGCCATGACCGCCGGGCAGCCCGACCCGGCCAAGTTCGCCGCCTTCGTCTCCACCGTCGTCAGGCGCTACGCCGGGCGCGGCGTGAACACCTACGAGATGTGGAACGAGGAGAACCTGATCTCCTACTGGGACGCCCCGGTCGACCCGGCCACCTACGGGCGGCTGCTGCGGGCCGGCTACCGGGCCGTCCACCGCTCCGACCGCCACGGCTTCGTGGTCCTCGGAGGCCTGGGCCGCACCTCTGGCACGCTTCCGGGGGTGGCCGTGGACCCGGTCGCCTTCCTGGGCGCCCTCTACCGGGCCGGGTTCGGCCGGTACTTCGACGCCGCTGCGGTGCACCCCTACAGCTATCCCGACAGCCCGACCTCGCCCGCCGCCGGCAACGCCCTCAACTCCCTGGCCGCCATCCACTCCCTGATGGCCGCCCACGGTGACGGGGCCAAGCGCATCTGGGTGACCGAGTACGGCTACCCGACCGGCCTGCAGGTGGTCAACGGGACCGCACCGCCGACCAGCCCCGCCGACCAGGCGACCTATCTGGGTGCCGCCATCGAGCGGGTCCGGGCCGAGCCGTGGGCCGGACCGTTCTTCGTCTTCAGCTGGCGCGACGACCAGTGGCAGAGCTACGGCCTGCTGCGGGCCGACGGGACGCCCAAACCGGCGCTGGCCGTCTTCGAGCGCGCCCCCCACTGACCGTCCCGGCGGCAGGCGGACCCGGCTCCGGGCGTAGCGGGGCCCGGGCCGCTCCCCGGCTCTCTAAGCTGCGGGCGTGGCCGAACTGGTGGTGGATGGATCGGATCTGGTGCTGCACCTGCCGGTGAGGCAGAAGGTCCTGGGCTTCCACAACGACATCCGGGTGCCGCTGACCGCGGTGCGGGCGGTCCGGCCCCTCGACAGCCCCTGGATGGCCCTGCGGGGCCGGCGGATGGCCGGCACGGCCATGCGGGGGGTGGCGGCCGTAGGCACGTGGATCCACGGGGACAAGAAGTTCGACTTCAACGTCTTGCGCCGGGAGACCAGCGCGGTTGAGGTGGAGCTCAACGCCGGACGCTTCGAGCGGTTCATCGTCGGGGTCGGCGCCGGCCGGGACGCCCGCGAGGAGGCCGACCGCATCGCCGACGCCGCCGGCATCGCCCGGTCCAGGTAGCCGTCGCGCCCGGACCGGCCGGACCGGATTCAGGTCTGCAGGTCCAACACGGTTTCGGCCAGCCAGGCCAGCTCGCCCTCCCAGTCCTCCACCGGGGCGACCGGCCGTACCACGAACTTCGACAACCCGGCCTCCACCAGCTCCCCCACCAGCCGGCGCAGGCGGTCGGCCCCGACCGGCACCAGGTCGGCGGGGTCGCCGGCGTCCTCGGGGCGGCGGGGCCGTACCGGCCGCAGCCGGGCGGCCCGCTCCACGTCCCCGGGCCGACGGGCGTAGCCGATGGACAGCCCGAAATGCTCCGGGTCCACGGTCCTCCCGGCGGCGGCCGCCTCCGCCTGGATGGCCGCCCTGATCTCCCCGGCCCGGGCCGGGGTGACGAGTGAGCCCAGCCAGCCATCGGCCAGCCGGCCGGCCCGGCGCACCGCCTCGGGTCCCGATCCGCCGAGCCACAGCTCCAGCGGCTGCTGCAGCGGGCCCACCGGAAGGGCCAAGCCGTCCACCGTTTCGCCGGCCCACCACGCCCGGAGCTGGGGAATGACCTGGTCCATCATGCGGCCCCGGTGCCGCCCGTCGGTGCCCAGCGCCTGGCGCTCACCCGGCAGGTCCAACCCCGGTACCAGGGTGACGAGCAGCCGGCCGCCGGCGAGCCGGTCCAGTTGGGCCAGGCGGTGGGCCACCACGTAGGGGGTGGATCCGAACGGGATGAGGTTGATGCCGAGGTGCATGCGGCCGCTTCGGGCCGCGGCGTAGGCCACCCCGAGCGACGGGTCGGTGGACGGCAGTGACGGGACGTCGGACATCCACACGGTGTCGAAGCCCAGCTGCTCGGCCCGCTCGACCACCGAGCCCAGGCCCAGCGGGTCGGGCGGTCCCAGGCCCACGGAGACGGCGAAACGAACTTTCACTCTCCGGCCAGGCTACCGGCGCCGGGTCCCGTCCCGACGGTTGTGCCGGGACCCGGCCACCGACACCGGCGACCGGGCTAGGAAGGCCCGCCGCTTCGCGCCGGGCGGGCGGTGACCAGAGGCGGCCGGGGCCCCTCCGGGCTCAGGCACGACAGGACGGCGTCCACCTCGTCGATGGCCGACCACAGATCCTCCACCGCTCCGGCACCGGAACCGACCGCCGTGGCGCAGCTCTCCAGGCTCAGCCGGGCGTTGTAGAGGTGCTGCAGCAGCTCCTCCGCCGGGCCCGGCGCCCGGTCCCGTTCGGGACCGGAGCCGGACCTCCGCCGGCCGCGACCGTGGTCCCGGTCCCCCAGGAGACCGCCCGCCCGGACCACGGCCGACGATGGGACCGGGTAGCGACGGGACTTCGCCGCGTACATGGCCCGATCGGCTGCATCGAGAAGGTCCTCGGGGCTGAGGTCCGGGCTGGAGACCGCCACACCGGTGGAGACCCCCACCTGGTACAGGTGGCCGTCCACCTCCAGCGGGGCCTTCATCACCGCCCGCAGGCGTCCGGCCACCGCTTCGAGGTCCTCGGGGTGGGTCAGATCGTGGCAGAGCACCGCGAACTCGTCACCGCCGACCCGGCCTACGACGTCAGCCGGGCGGACCCCGGTGCGCAGCCGGCGGGCCGCAGCGGCCAGTACCCGGTCACCGAGCTGGTGGCCGCCCTCGTCGTTGATGCCCTTGAAGCGGTCCAGGTCCATGTAGACGACCCCCACCCGGCCGTCCTGGCGGGTGACGGCCCGGCCGGTCAGGTCCAGGAACTCGGCCCGGTTGACCAGACCGGTCAGGGCGTCGTGGGTCGCCCGGTGCCGCAGGTCGACCTGCATGTGGTGCTCGGCGTCGAGGTCCACCACCACCATCACCACCACCGGCCGTCCCTGGCAGTCGTGACGACGGAACGTCCAACGGGTCCAGCGCGACCCGCCCCCACCGTCGATCTCCTGCTCCAGCGTCTCGAGCCCCCCGCCGTCGAGGACCCGGTGCAGGGCCCGCTGGATCCGGTCGCGGTCCCGCTCCGCGACCAGGTCCAGCCAACCCCGGTCGAGCGACCGGTCCTCGGCCAGGCCGCTCAGCTGCACCCAGGCCGCGTTGACCGCCAGCACCCGGCTGCCGGCCTCGGCGATCAGGGTGGCCAGAGGCATGAAGTCGATCGCCGGGGCTCCGGCCCCGTCCCCGGCGATCCTCAGGTCAGCCGCCACTGTCTCCCCTCCACTACGAACGTCGCTATCGGACGTCGCCAGGATCAAGGGCGACCAGGCTGCCAGGGTCTACGGCATAAACCTCTTGCGGCTTCGACGGTACCGCGGGTCCACCGGGCGGTCAACGGGTCGGCGGCGGCATACGGACATTTATCGGCAGAAGTCCGTTTAATCCTCCCGCCGAGGGGTCAGAAACAGGTTGTGGCGTGCTCGGGCCCACCGGGCCCTTCTGTCGTGAGGACCGACAGAGCGGCGGAGATACTCCTGGCGCTGCTGGCCGGCCTGCCCGCGACCACGGCTGAACCCCTGCCGCTGCTGGCGGCCCTGGCCCAGGCGGTCAGCCGGCTACCGGAGGTCGGCGCGGCCGGCACCATGTGGCGCCACGAGGGGGAAAGGCTGCGCCACGTGGCGGCCACCGACAGCCGGCTGCGGAGGTTGCAGGAGGTCCAGGAGATGGACGGGGACGGCCCATCGGTCGAATCGGCCCGGTCGAACGCCACCGTCCACGTCGAGCACCTGGCCGAGCGGGGCCACCGGTGGCCGGCGGTGGCCCGGGCCGCCCGGGAGGCGGGCCTGTCCTCGTTCCTCGCCGTACCCCTGGCCGGTGGTTCCGTTGGCAGCGACACTGCCAGAGGCGTCTTGAATGTGGTCATCCGGGCCGGACGGGACTGGTCGGCGTCCCACGCCGTGGTGCTGGCGGGACTGGCTGACCTGGTGTCGGCCCGGGTGAAGCACCACGAGGAGTGGGAGCGCCTCGACCGGACCACCTCGCAGCTTCAGCACGCCCTCGAGGCCAGAGTGATCGTGGAGCAGGCCAAGGGCATCCTGGCCGAGAGGCGCGGCGTCACGGTCGAGCAGGCCCTGGCCCTGATGCGCCGCCACGCCCGCAGCCGGGGCCGGACGCTCAAGGCGGTGGCCTCCGACGTGGTGGCCGGTCGCCTGCAGCTGTGACGCTCAGGGGCGCAGTCCCAGCCTCACCACCGCGTCAGCCGTCTGCTCCACCGTGGCCCCGTGCCGGTTGGCGTGCCGACGCAGTATCTCGAAGGCCCGGTCCATCCCGACCCCCCGGTGGGCGGCGATGATGCCCTTGGCCTGCTCGGTCACCACCCGGCTGTCGAGGGCCCGCTGGAGCTGCTCGGCCAGGCGCCGCTGGCGATCCAGGCGGCGGGCCAGGTCCACGTAGCCGGCGGCCAGGTCGGCCAGCACCCGGACCGGTTGGATCTCGGCGGCCGGCCACTCCCGGGGGGACCCGTGGTAGATGCTCAGCGCGCCGATCGCCACCTCCCCCGCCCGCAGGGGGACCGACACCACCGCCCGGATACCCGTGCCGGAGGCCCGACTGAGATAGCGGGGCCAGCGGTCACCGCAGGTGAGCAGGTCCGCTACCAGGACCGGCCGGCCCGACAGTGCGGACTCCAGCCCCGGTCCCTCCTGCAGTTCCTCCTCGATCCGCTCGAACGAGACGGCCAACGGCCGGCTGGCCGGGCCGGCCAAGGCCCGGTCACCGTCGAGGAGGATCACCCCGGCGCCGGCCGCTCCGAGGGCGGTGGCCACCCGGTCGGCCAGGTCGTAGAGCACCGGGGCGATCTCCTCGGCGCCGGACAGGGTGCGGGCGAAACCGGCCAGTGACTCGGCCAGCAGCCGCCGAAGACCGTCGCCGCCACCACCCCTGCCGGGGTCCCGCTCTTCCGGATCGTCCATCTGTTGTCGGCCCCTCGACCCCCCACCTTCTGCGCTCAGGATACTCACAGGATGCCGCCGGCCGCCGGACCACGACAGGGGCACCGGGGGAAGATGGTCGAAAGGGTGGAAGCCGGTCCCAACCGGAAGTCGGCCCGGTAGCGCTACGCCGGGAACCGCGTGTGGTCCCTCAGCCGGGGGCCGCGGCCAACCGGGTGACCAGGCCGGGCAGCTCCGACAGCGAGTCGATCACCCCGTCGGGGCTCGCATCGAACGGAGGGGTCCGGTCGTTACGCACCCACACCCCCTTCATCCCGGCCTGGCGGGCCCCCCACACGTCGTCGTGGAGGCGGTCCCCGACGAAGACGGCCCGGCCCGGGTCGGTGACGCCGAGGGCCCGCACCACCGGGGCGAAGGCCCGCCCGTCGGGCTTCACGTGATCCATCTCGCTGGTGTAGAAGCGGGCGTCGATGAGGCCGTCGAGGCCGTCACGGGCGAGGAAGTGCTCGTGGAAGTGGCGGGGCCAGTGGGTGTTGGAGAGCAGTCCTATCCGCAGACCCCGGTGCCGCAGCTCCTCCAGCACCGCGGCGGCGTCGGGCTGGTGGCGGATGTGGGGGGTCCACGAGTCGAGGTGATGGCTCTCGGCCTCCTCGAGGATGGCCCCGGCCACGTCCACCCCGAGAGCCGCCGATGCCTCCGCCAGAAGTTCGGACAGACGGGTCGAGCGCCGGTCGGTCCGGGTCCGTTCCCAGGACCGGGCCTCCACCTGGACCAGCGCCGCCGTCAGCTCCTCCTCCCGGTCGGGCGCGATGTGACGCGCCGCCAGGCGCCACATGTCGTCTATGTCGACGTCCGCCCACACCGAGAGCGTCCCGCCCCAGTCGAAGATCACCGCTTCCACCCGCCTATATTGACCAAAATGCGGCAGGAATGGCCCTCCGGGCGGTCCCGTCACGGCGGGGTGGACCGGGTGCCGCTCCCGGAGAGGCCCGGGGCCCTGTGGCTGGCCGGCCGGCGCTTCGTGGGGCCCGACCCCGAAGCGGCGATGACCGAGGTGGGCGCGACCGCCGTGGTGTGCCTGTGCGAGGCGTTCGAACTGGCCGACCGCTACCCCCGCTACCTGCAGTGGCTGAGCTCCGATCGACGGGCGCTGTGGCTCCCCGTGGCGGACCTGCACGCCCCGACGCTCGACGACGCCGAGGCGCTGGCCGGGCAGGTGGACGCCCTCCTGGCGGAGGGGCAGTCGGTGCTGATGCACTGCGGGGCGGGCATCGGCCGGGCCGGGACCATGGCCGCCGCGGTGCTGCTGCGGGCCGGTCGCAGCCTGGACGACGCCCTGGCCACGGTCGCCGCGGCCCGGCCCATGGCCGGTCCGGAGGTCGGGGCCCAGACCCGGCTGCTCGAGGAGCTCAGCTCGAGGGGTTCTCCTCGGACCACCGCTTCATGAGACCCCGGGCGATCACGATCCTCTGGATCTCGTTGGTCCCCTCGCCGATGATCATCAAAGGGGCGTCGCGGAAGTAGCGCTCCACCGGGAACTCCCGGGTGTAGCCGTAGCCGCCGTGTATGCGCATGGCCTCGGTGGCCACCTCGAACGCCGTCTCCGAGCAGAACAGCTTGGCCATGCCGGCCTCCACGTCGGCCCGCTCGCCCCGCTCGAACTTGGCCGCGGCGCTCTCCACCAGGAGCCGGGACGCCTCGATCCTCGTGGCCATGTCGGCCAGCTTGAAGGCGATGGCCTGGTGGCGGGCGATGGGCACCCCGAAGGTCTCCCGCTGGTGGGCGTAGCGCATGGCGGCGTCATAGGCGGCCCGGGCCACCCCGAGCGCCCGGGCCGCGATGTTGATCCGGCCCAGCTCGAGGCCCCCGAGCATGTAGTGCAGCCCCCGGCCCAGGCCGGCCGGGCCGCCCAGCACCGCGTCCTTCGCCACCCGGTGGCCGTCATAGGTCATCTCGACGGTCTCGAGGCCCTTGTAGCCGAGCTTGTCGATGCGCTTGGAGGTGGATATCCCCCCGGAGCGGGGCCCGGGCTCCTTCTCCACGATGAAGCAGGTCACCCCCTCGGGGGTGCGGGCCGCCACCGACAGCACCGACGCCCGCTCCCCGTTGGTCACCCACATCTTGGTGCCGTTGAGGACGTACTCGTCGCCGTCGGGTTCGGCCCGGCAGCGCAGGGACGCGGTATCCGATCCGGCGTCGGGCTCCGACAGCGAGAAGGCCCCCCTCTTGTCCCCCGACGCCATCGCCGGCAGGAGCCTGGACTTCATGTCGTCGGAGCCGTGCCGGTAGATGAGCATGGCGGTGATGGTGTGGGTGTTCAGCACCCCGGCGAGGGACATCCACCCGTAGGAGAGCTCCTCCATGAGCCGGGCGTAGGTGAGGGTGTCGAGCCCGAGCCCGCCGTACTCCTCCGGGATCCGGGATCCGAACAGACCGAACCGGCGCATCTGCTCCACCCATTCCCCGGGGTACTCGTCGGCGTGCTCGAGAGCCGACGCCCCCGGTATCACCTCCCGGCGGACCCAGGTACGGATGGTGGCGACCAGCTCCTCGGCGACATCAGCGTCGACGGCCATCAGCGCGAACCCTGGCCGTCGTCGACCTTGATGACGGTGCCGGTGACGAATTCGGATGCCGGCGAGACCAGGTAGAGCAGGGTGCTGTCCAGCTGGGCCGGGTCACCCAGCCGCTTGCGGGGCGTGTGGGCGGTCACGTCGCCCAGGCGGGAGATCATGCCGTCCATCATCTCCGAGGAGAAAGCTCCGGGCGCGATGCCGTTGACGTTGATGTTGTACCGGGCCCATTCGACGGCCAGCACCTCGGTCATCCGGTTGACCGCGGCCTTGGTGACCGAATAGAGCGCCGCTGCGCCTCCGGCGTAGTTGAAGGCGCCTATGGAGGAGATGTTCACGATGCGCCCCGGCGATCCCGCCGCGATGAGCCGGCGGGCCACCTCGCAGGCCAGCAGCCACGGACCCCGCAGGTTGGTGCCGATGACCCGGTCGACCAGCTCCACCGGCATTCGGGTGGCGTACTGGGCGTCGGGTATGCCGGCGTTGTTGACCAGGATGGCAACCCGGCCCAGCTGCTGCTCGGCGGCGTCCACCGCTGAGGTGATCGACCCGGCGTCGGTGACGTCGAGGGGCACGGCCACGGCCCGGCCCCCCCGCCCGGTGATCTCGCCCACCAGCTCGTCCAGGCGATCCGCCCGGCGGGCGGCCACCGCCACCGCGGCCCCCGACGCGGCCAGGGTGGTGGCGAACCGGCGGCCCAGACCGGAGCTGGCCCCTGTCACGAGGGCCACCTGACCGGACAGGTCATGCGATACGTAGGGCAGCGGGAAGTCGGCCATGACAGGCGACGTTACGCCTGCTTTCCGGTTCGGGACCAAAGCCCCTACCGGTACCGGGGCATTTGATACATCGTGGCCGGCGGTGAACGATGACCCCTTCTCGGAGAAACTGGTTGAAGCAGCAGCCCGCTCCGTTCAGGCCACCTGCCCCCGGCTGGTGCCCAGCTCCACCCGGGCCCTGCCGGCGGCGGACCAGCGGTGGTTCGGGCTCTGCACGCAGCTCATCTGCCTGACCCGTCGGGCCAACTCGGCCCTCGGCTCGGCCCATCTGGGCGGCCACATAGATGTGCAGGCCGATCCCGACGCCCGCCAGCTCACCCTCCGTTACGGGGACGGCTGGCTCATCCTGAAGCGCGAGAGGGTGGGACATCGCGGCCACATCGCGGTGGAGCGGTCGTACCGGCTGCCGGCCTTCACGCCCGAGCCGGCCGGCCCGGCCGCCCTCGAGGGTCTGCTGTTCGAGCTGGTGGCCGCCGGGGGCCGCGCCGCGCTGGTGGCGGCTTCCTAGGAGCCGGCCGGTCCCGCCGGGCCCGGGGCGTAGGGTCTGGCATGCCCCTGGTCCAGATCCACATGGCCGCCGGCCGCACCCCCGAGCAGAAGGAAGCCCTGCTGCGGGCCGTGACCGAAGCGGTGCACGAATCCATCGGCGCCCCGGTTCCGTCCATCCGGGTGTGGGTGTCGGAGTTCGCCCCGCAGGACTACATGGCTGGAGGCGAGCTTCTGTCCTCGCGCTCCGGCTAGAGGGGCCGGGCCGGGTCGTCCGGGACGGCCAGGCGGGCCGGGGAGGGTCGCCACGAGCCGGCCTCGAAACAGGCCTCGGTGAGCAGGTCGGCGTAGGGCAAGGCTGACGCGGCCGGCGCGCCGAAGCCGAACACCCGCTCCGACCCGAGGATGGCACCCACCCGGCCGCGTGCGGCCAGCAGGTCGTCGTAGGGGTTGCGGGACACTTCGCCGGCATGGCAGCGCAGCGCCGAAGTCAGCTCGGCCAGCCGGTCCCGGGCCCACGGCACGTACAGGTTGGGGGCGGGCAGGTCGGCCCACAGGCCCCAGGCCCACCAGCGGGGCGAGGGCAGATCGGGTCCGGCCGCGGCCACCGCCCGCCCGGCCGCCTCGTGGGCCGGGTGGCCATCGGCGCAATGCGGCGAGACCACCAGGTCGGCGCCCACCCGGCGGGCGGCGGACACCACCGAATCGACCAGCGGCACGTCGCTCGGCGCGATGAGGCCCTCGAATCCCACCACCGCCAGCGCCGCCTCCAGCTCGGCCCGGCGGCGGTCCCGCGCCGGACCCCGGCCGAGCGAGCAGGCCAGGTTGACCACCCGCCACCCGGCGTCTCGCAACGCCAGAAGGGTGGCCCCGCAGCCGACGATCTCGTCGTCGGGGTGCGGGGAGACCACCAGGACGGTTGCGGCCATTGGGGGATGATCGCGCCATTTACACTCGGGGCCGGTGTCAGAGGACCGCCTGGCCGGAGAGGGATGGCCCGACCGCCCGGGCCCGGAGACCTTCGTGCCGCTGACGTGGACCCCGGCCCCGCTGGGACCCCCACCGGCCCGCCGGGGTCGGCGGTGGCTGACCGCCGTCGCCTTCACCGTCGTGGTGGCAGCCGGCGGCGGACTCGGCTACCTGGCCTGGCACAACGACCGCAGCGCGCAGAGCTGGCGGCGCCTCGATCTGACCCAGATGGCCCGGGCGGATCAGATGATCAGCCAGGTGAAGTCGGCCAACGGCCGGATCGGGACGCTCAACTCGCAGGTGGCGACCCTCCACAACCAGCTGTCGTCGCTGCAGGGCCAGCTGTCCAACGTGGCCACCCAGAAGGAGAAGGCCGTCGATCAGGAGACGGTCCTGCAGCAGCTCCTATCGGCCGCCGGCAGCGTGGCCGACGACCTGCAGCAGTGCCTGACCGCCACCAACCAGCTGGACACCGACCTGAACACCGCTGTCGGGTCGGGTGACGTCAGCCGGCTCAATGCCCTCGAGGCGGAGGCGGCCCAGGTCGACGCCACGTGCAACCAAGCCGAGTCGGCCAACCAGCAGCTGCAGTCGGCCATCCAGAACGCCCCGTGAGGAGCCCCTGGACGGTCGTGGCCGCCGGGCTGGGCGCCGCCACGGTCCTGCTCGCGGCGTGCGCCCCGGCCGCTCCCCGGGCCCAGCCCACCTCGACGGTGACGGCCGCCCCGGTCGCGGTGGCCGCCCTGGGCGGGCCGGGGGCCCTGCTGGCCGAGGCCCGGCAGTTCGTGTTCCGGGTACGCAACCCGGCGTGCCTGTCCACCGGCACGGCGTTCGCCTTCGACGGGACGGTCGTCACCAACCGCCACGTGGCGGCCGGCGCCACCGGCCTGCAGCTGTCCACCTGGTCGGGCACCGACTTCAACGCCGGGGTGGGCGGCCACAGCGGCTCCTACGACCTGGCCCGGCTCAACGCCGCGTCCCCGGCGGGCACGGTCGCCCCGTCCGCCGGTCCGGCCACGCCGGCGGTCGGCTCGGAGGTGTATGTCACCGGCTACCCCGAGGGCGACCAACTGACCGTCACCTCGGGAAAGGTGCTCGGCGTGACCACCGCCCCGCAGCTGGGGGTCTCGGGCCCGGTGCTGCAGATCAGTGACACGGTGAAGCCGGGCAACTCCGGCAGCCCTCTCCTCGACGCCTCGGGCCGGGTGGTGGGGGTGGTGTTCGCCCTGGACACGGCGTCCGAGCAGGGGCTGGCCATGCCGTTGTCCTCGCTCGAGACGTTCCTCGGCGGCCGGCCCCGCCGGGGCGGCCTGGCCTGCACCGCCTAGGGCTGGGCCTGCATCTCCTCCACCCGGGCCTTCAGCTGCTCGACCTCCACTTTGAGCCGCTGGAGCTCCGTCTCCAGGCCGGCCGTGTAGTCGTACAGGGCCCGGCCCAGCCACGAAACGCTGCCACCGAGGTTGGCCACCTGGCCGGCCATGTGCAGCATGTACCAGCGGACCAACCGGCCCACCGTGGTCTTCATGACCCGGTTCCACACCTGGGCCGAGTAGGTGGAGGCATCGGCGTTGACCTGGGCGGTCTCGTCGACGAGGTCTATGGCCCGCACCACCCGCTCGGCGGGGGTGGGCGGCAGGCCCAGTCCGGCAGCCAGCCGGCGGGTCCGGGCCAGGTAGCCGGGAGCCTGGCGTTCCAGCCGCTCAGCGGCC
Organism: Acidimicrobiales bacterium; assembly: GCA_035702985.1. Lineage (GTDB taxonomy): Bacteria > Actinomycetota > Acidimicrobiia > Acidimicrobiales > Palsa-688 > JAKAXG01. Next base: position 36,827 of record DASSZD010000161.1, on the reverse strand, counting down.
GCCTCGAGGGCGGGGTCGGGCATCACGCTCATGGCGGGGACCGTATCACCGGCGTGCCAGACTGCCCGGATGATCAAGGTGGCCCTGGACGGCGAGCCGCTCCTCGGCCGGCGGACCGGTGTCGGCAACTTCACCCTCGGGTTGCTCGAGGGGCTGGCCGGGCTGGAGGAGCTGGACGTGGCGGTCTACGCCGTCACGTGGCGGATGCGCCCGGAGCTGGCCGGCCGGCTGCCTTCCGGCACCCACCTGATCGGTCGGCCCATGCCGGCCCGCCCGGTGCGGGCCCTGTGGGAACGCCGGCTGGCCGTGCCGCTCGAAGCCTTCACCGGTCCGCTCGACGTGGTGCACGGCACCAACTTCATCGTCCCCCCCACGTGGCGGGCGGCCCGGGTCGTCACGGTGCACGATCTGACCCCCCTGCACTTCCCGGAGATGTGCCAGCCGGAGACCCTGGCGTTCCCCGAGTTCATCCGCCGGGCAGTGCGCCGGGGGGCGTGGGTGCACACCCACTCCCGCTTCGTGGCCGATGAGGTGATCGACGCCTTCGGTGCCGACCCGGACCGGGTCCGGGTGGTGTGGTCGGGGATACCGCCTCTGGCCCCGGCCGGCCCGGCGGGTCCCCGCCTGCCGTTCGAGCGCTACATCCTGGCCGTCGGCACCGTCGAGCCCCGCAAGGACTACCCGAGCCTGGTGCGGGCCTTCGACGCGCTGGCCGGGTCGCGCCCCGACGTCGGACTGGTCGTGATCGGGGCCGACGGATGGGGCGCCGGGGAGTTCCGGGAGGCGCTGGAGCGCTCGCCGCACCGGGACCGGATAGTCCAGCTCGGCTACGTCGGGGACCAGGACCTGACAGCCGTCCTGCAGGGAGCGGCGCTCCTGGCGTACCCGTCTCGCTACGAGGGTTTCGGCTACCCGCCGTTGCAGGCGATGGCCGCCGGCGTGCCGGTGGTGGCCACCGCCGCCGGTTCCATCCCGGAGGTGGTGGGCGATTCCGCCGTGCTGGTCCCGGCCGGGGACCACGATGCCCTGGGGGAGGCCATGGCGGCCCTCCTCGACGACCGCGACCGGACCCGGACGCTCGGTGGGGCCGGCCGGGAACGGGCCGGCACTTTCTCCTGGGACGCGTGCGCCCGGGGTATGGCTGCTATCTACTCCGAAGCGGCCAGTGGTACCAGGCGAGCATCCCGCCCCGGGACGCGTCGGGGGGCCGCCCGGTCAGCCAGGTGAAGAAGCCGACCGGGTCCGCCCCCACCGGCTGGACCAGCAGGCTGGACACCCCCCAGCTGCGCAGCTGTCCGGTGAGGGCCGCCCGGAGGGCCGGGGTGCGCGGCAGGGCCCGGCCGTTGGCCAGGGCGGTCAGCGCGGTGGTCGTGGTCGTCGGCTCGAAGAACTGCGATCCCGACGGCGCTCCCTTGGGCGCGGGCACCACGAAGTAGCCCCCCACCTCGGAGAACCGGTAGCCGGCCTCGGCCTGCCACAGCTGGGCGGCGTCGTTGGTGTTGACCGGCACCGGGTACACCAGGGCGGTGGATCCGGCCGGGACGGCTTGCACCGCAGCGGTGGTGAAGTAGCTCGGCACGCCGGTGGGGCCCTCTGCCGCGTAGGGCCACGCCGGCAGCAGGGGGAGCAGGGCCACCACCGCCACGGCCGCCGGAAGGGCCACCCCCATCGCCGGCCGTTCGGATCCCTTCCGGTGGAGGGCCTCGAGGGTGACGGCCAGGACGATGCTCACGAACAGGTCGACGAAGAGGGCGTAGCGGACCGGGAAGGCGTCGTTGAACTTGGGGATGTGGAACAGGATGGCGCCCGGTAGCGGGACCTTGTCACCGAAGGTGGCGTAGCGGGCCAGTCCGAGGTGGAACCGGCTGCCGAGGGACAGCACGAAGGCGATCACCGCCATGCCAGTGGCGATCCACACCACCTTCCGGCGGATCATCGCCGCGGCGGCCACCACCAAGACGATGAGCGGCACCCCGAGGTAGGTGCCGTTCTCCGACAGGTTGCCGCCGATCTTGTCGGCGATGCGCTTCATGTGGGCCGTGCCGAACTGCATCAGCGAGGTGGGCAGCAGCGGCGCCACCAGGTCCGAGTAGTAGTACTGGAAACCGAGGATGAGCCCGGATATGTGCAGCGGCCCGGCCAGCGCCACGTACAGCGGGTAGGCCAGGAGGACCGCCGCCACCGCGGCCGCCACCGCCAGCCCCTCCACCGCGTGGCGGAGCCGGGCCCGCACCTGGTGGCGGCCGACCACGGCCACCATCACCAGCGCGATGGCCGAGAACAGGGCGGTGGTGGCGGTTATCTCGGTGGAGATGAGGAACTGCGCCGCCACCATCACCCCGAGCAGCGCCCCGACCCGGCGGGCCGGGCGCTCCTGGCGGATCAGCAGCTCGTGCAGGGCCAGGATCACGAGCGGCGGGAGCGGTACGAACGACAGGTTCAGGTGCCCCGAGCCCTGGGCCACCATGTAGGGCGAGAACCCGTAGAACAGCCCGGCCGCGAACGCCGCCGGCCGCCACCCGGTGAAGCGGCGGGCCAGCAGGTACGCCGCCCCGGCGGACAGCGGGTAGGCCAGCGTCAGCAGGACGTTGACCGACACGACCGGGCCGAACAGGACGGTGACCGGAGCCATGACCAGCCCCAGGGCCAGCACCGAGGTGTCGTCCATGAGGTTGACGCCGAACGGCACGTTGGCGATGTGGGACACGAACGGGTTGGCCCCGTGGGCCAGGGCCCACGGCACCCACCCCACGAACCAGTCGTAGCGACCCAGGTCTCCCGTCCCGTACCCGGCCTGGACGGTGGCCGGGTGGGCCCACACGTGCCAGTAGGCGATCACCCCGCCCAGCAGGTACAGGGCGGAGACGATGAGACCGGCCCGGACGTCGATGCGCCGGTCGGGGGAGGACGTCGTCCGTTCCTGCGGGTCGGCGTAGCTGGGAGCCCGGCCGCGAAGCGCCGGCCAGCCGAGCCGGTTGGCGACCATCCGCTGAGACTACCAACGGGTCGCGGGCCGGTACCGGTGGCGAACCCGGTCGGTGGTCGCCTGGGGGCGGCCGGCAGGCCCTTCGAGGGGGGCAGGGCGGCGTCAGGGGTCGGTGGAGGTGACCGCCTCCAGGAGGGCCCGGGCCAGGTCGGACATCTGGTGGCCCGATGCGTAGTCCTGCCCGGCCCGGCTGAGCCCCTCGAGCCCGTCGGGGTCGCCCACCAGCCGGTCCACCACGGCCGCCACGTCGTCGGGGTCAGGAGGCGCCCCGGCCCCGCCCGGGAGCATGGCCACCGTCGCCTCCGGATAATCCGACGCGGCCGGCAGGTTGGTCACCACCGGCACCCCGGCGGCCAGGGCGTCGAGCACCGCAGCCGAGATCTCGCCGCTCGACTCCTCCCGCAGCTGCACCGCCACGGTGGCCCGGCCCATCCAGCCCCACCACTGCCCATCGTCCACCGCGCCGGCCACCTCGACCCGTTCCGGTATGCCGAGGTGCCGGGCCCGGTTGTCGATCAGCTCGGCCAGAATCGGCGGGCACGGGCCCACGAACGCCAGATCGAAACCTCCCCGGGCGGCCGCGTCGACCATCACGTCCGGACGCTTCGACATGGACACCACCCCGAACGCCACGGCGAGCGGCCGGCCCCCGGACCGCCGTGGGCGGCGGCCGGCCCCGAGGGGTCGGACGGGCGGGCAGCCGGGCGGCAGCACCCGGACCGGCGGGTGCCACGCCAGGGGAGGCAGGTCGAGGAGGAGGAAGTTGCGGGCCGCGGTGGAGTTGACCAGCACCCCGGCGGACCGGGCCACCAGTAGCCCGGCCAGCCCCACCCCGGCCCCGGCCAGCGCCAGGTGGGACCTCCCGGCGGCCGCGGCCGACGCCAGCGGGGCCCGGTCCGGGTACGCCCGCTCCAGCAGCCATTCCATCCGGGCCCGGAACTCCTCGTCGCCGAGCCCCTCCAGGGCGGTGGTGGCCACGGCCGGCAGGCGGGTCTCGTGCAGCCACAGCCAGCCCGGGTGGCGTAGGGCCGTCTCCACGGTGGCCAGGTGCCCGGACGAGTTGCCGATGGTGTAGACGAGGTGGTCGTAGCCAGCCGGGCGGATGTCGCGTCCCAGCGACTCGGGATGGAGCTTGCGGACCCCGGCCGGCGGTCGCCACCCGCGGTCCGCCCCGGCCCAGGCCTCGGCCGGGGTGGCCACCGCGTCCACCCGGGGGGCCGGGGCCGGGCCCCCCGGGTCCGGGCCCCCTGGGGTCGGTCTCCCGGGGGATGCCAGGGCGGCGATGAGGTCGCCGTTGTACGCGCCGATGCCGCCGCCGTGGGGTGGGAAGGGCCCGACCAGGGCCAGCGCGACCGGGAGGTCCGCCGGCGCGGTGGGGCGGTCCGCGCCCCGGGTGGGCCGATCCGGGCCGGACCGGGGCCGGGCCGCACCGGAGCCGGGCCGGGTGACGCCGGAGCCGGCCTGCCCGCCCGGCAGCCGGCGCCCCAGGGCCTCGACGATGCCGTCCACCAGGTCGGCGCCGGTCCCCACGACCAGGCGCTCGGGCGGGAAGCCCAGGAGACGGACGACCTGATCGGCGGCCCGCCCGTCCACCGCCACGATCACATCCGACTCCGCCACCCACTCCGCCCGGGCCCGGTAGCGGGCCTGGCGCGACGGCGACTGCAGCCACCGCTGCGGCTCCTCGAGCGGATCCAGGTCGTGGACGGTCACCACCCGGGGAACGCCGGCCTCGGCCCAGTCGGCGCCGACCACCTGGCCGGCCGGGTCACCGAAGTCGGTGTCGAGGAACGGTGCCGGCACGTGGTGGGCCAGGACCGGCCTCCCGGTCCCTCCGGCGGCCGCCAGCCAGACCAGCCGGCGGACCTCGGCGCGCCGGTCCCAGCGGACCGCCCCGGAGGCCAGGAGCCCGTCCGGGAGGCAGGAGACGTCCGGGGCGGGGTACTCCGGGGCCAGCAGCGCGGCAGCCAGCCGACCGGACCGGGCCAGGGCGTCGGCGTGCGCGGCCACGTAGGCCTGGATGTCGCGCAGCGGGGTGGAGCCCGGCGGCCAGCCCGGCCACCCCGGCCATTCCGACCTGGGCCTCCCCCGGCTCTGCAGCGCCTGGATGTCCAGCGCCACGGCCACGCCCGGGCCGCGGCCCGAACCGGTTGCTGCACCGTCGCCCATCCCGGGGCACGGTAGCGGCCCGGGCCGGGCCGGGCGGGCGCATCAGCGGACCGGGACCGCGATGCCAGCGCCGGGACCGGGATGCAGGCCGGCGGGGGTGGGGGTCGAACCGGGCCGGCCGAGCGACCTCACGGAGCGTTGGTCGGACCTTCAGGCCGGCCCGCGGCTACCCGCAGGCCAGGTCCAGGTCGTAGGGGTCGGCCGGTCCCGAGTAGGACCCGGGGAAGGGCCCCTGGTACCCGAACTGCACCAGCTTCAAGACGCCGGACGCGAACGTGTAGCGGCCCGGGTCGGCGCAGTAGCTGTCGGCGCTGTAGCCCGGCCCGGACCGGTTACCGGCACCGGCGGTCCAGAGGGGCACGCCGGGTACGACCAGGCCGCCGGTGATGCCGTCCCACTGCGGACGGGTGGAGTAGATCCCGCCCTGGACCTCCATGGACCGAAGCCCTAGGAGGGCCCCGTTGACCACCAGGTCGTTGCTGATGGTGTCACGCCACCCGGAGTACCGCTCCACGTCGAGCCACCACAGCTTCGGGTACACCCCCACGCTGCGGGAGTAGGCGACCCAGTGGCGGGCCCAGTTGTAGCCGTAGTTGAAGCTCTCGCACGCCGCGTCGATCAGGGCGCAGGCGCCGGCCGGTCCGGTGAGCGATGACTCCGGGGCCGGCTCGGGGAGGCCGTCCATGTAGATGTAGGCCGACATGCGGGGCCCGGCCCACGCCGCCTCCTGCAGGTAGCAGGGGTTGGGTGGGTTGTCGATGGCACCGCTGGTCACCTGCACCACCGCCACCCCCGTCGGGCCCGGCGGGATCTGGCCGCACTGGTACTGGGATATGTCCATCCCCACGGAGCCCGGAGGGTACGCCGTCAGATCGCTGACGGCCGTCCTGGCCACCGACGGATCGACCGGCGGCAGGGCCGCCGCGGCCAGGGCTGCGGCGCTGGCCGTCTGGCCCACCGGGGGGGCGTCTCCGAAGGCGAAGACACTCCCGCCGGTCCCGGCCAGCCAGTAGCCCTGACCGTCGGCGCTCGGGACCAGGGCCGTGACAGGGGAGCCGGCCGTCCGCCCGACGGCGTTGCCGTGGTAGCCGGCGTGGCCGAAGCCGAACACCCCGCCGTCACCGGACGCCAGCCAGTACCCGTCTCCGGAGGGCATGGCCGCCATGGCCACGATCGGCGAGGCCAGCCGCGACCGGCTCGAGTTCCCCATGTAGCGGGCATCACCGAAGGCGAACACCCCGCCGTCGGCCGCCGCCAGCCAGTAACCACCACCGTCGGGCGTCGCCGCCATGGCCACGATGGGGGCGCTCAGGCGCCGCCCGCTCAGGGCGCCGTGGTACGGGGCGTGGAAGGCGAACACCCCGCCGTCGGCCCCGGCCATCCAGTAGCCGTCACTGGCCGGGTCGGCGGCCACCGAGGTGACCGGGGCGGCCAGCCGGGTGCCGCCGAGGGACCCGAAGAAGCCGGCCGACCCGACGGGGAACAGGCCGCCGTCGGCCCCGACCAGCAGCAGTTCCCGACCGGCCCGCCCGACCGCCGCGGCGACGATGGGTGCGGCCAGGTGTTCCTGCTGCAGGGACGTGCTCCACGCCGAGGCGGCCCCCGGCGGGGTCCGGTCCGCAGCGGTGGCGGCCCGCGGGCTGAGCGGCGGGGCCGCGGCCAGCGACGCCGACGCCGCGGTGCCGGAAACGACGGTGTTTGGTTTCCCGCCGCCGGGGTAGATATGGGAATAAGCCCGAGTGTGTCCCGGTACTCCCGGGGAGCGGGCGCGAAGAAAGGCCCCGGTCGCAGCCGGCGGTCTGTCGGATCCCGTGACGGCCGGGGGTCGGGGGGAGGTGGCGATCACCACTGACGTGACCAGACAGGCCGACACGAGCACCGCCCCGCCGCTGCCGATCCACGACAGGGCGCGGATGTGCTTGTCGTCCTGCATCGGTTCGCTCAGACCATAACCCCGCCACCGCCCGATGATGCGGCCTGCAGGCTAGCCCACGCCGGACAAGCCGGCGGATCACGAAAGCCGGACCAAACGTCGAGGCTGCCGGGCCCGGCTGCGGTCGGTCCTAGGAACCGATGACCGTCGACTCCTCCGCACGGGGCGCAACTGCGACCGTCTCCGGGGCCGCTCCCCGCTCCGGATCCGTGGCCGGAGGGGCGGGCGGCCGGGTCGAGAGGGCCGCCGGCGTGGGCACCTTCCGCCCGGTGAGGGCGTCGCGGAGGCGGTCCAGGCGGGCCAGCAGGTAGCCGGCGCTGGCGAGCGCCCCGGGCATGGGCGGGGTGTGGGGGTGGGGCCGCGTCGGGCCCCGGAGCCGGGCGTCGACCCACCGGCGGCCCAGGCGGTCGGCCTCCTCGGCGGTGAGGTGGTCGGCCAGGCGGGGCCAGATTTGGTTCTGCTCGTAGGTGATGTGCTGGCGGGCGTGCGACGCCACCGTGGCCACGCACTCCTCGAAGTCCTTGTTGCCCGCCTTGATGGCGCTCAACTCGTTGAGGGCCCGCTTGGCCTGACGCTCCTGTCCCGTGGCGTGGAACACCAGATCCTCACCGTCGGGGCAGACCCGGCGCACCACCGGCCAGATCACCAGTTCCTCGGCCGCCTCGTGCGCCGATTCGATGGCAACCAGCTCCCGGGCCAGCCGCCGGTGCTCCTTCGGGCTGCCGCTCGGCGAGCCGGCGCCGCCGGTGAGCTGGTTGAGCAGGTCCCACACCATGTCGTGGTCGGCCTGCATCACCCGCCACAGATCCTGGATCACGTGCCCTTCCTCGCCTTCTTCTCGAGCCGTTCGCGTTGGGGGACGACCGTGTATTTCGGGTCCTGGGCCGAGCTGATGCCGGCCTCGAAGATCCCGAACCTGGTGAAGGCCGACCCGGCCAGGAGCATGGCCCCGGCAGCAGCCCGCAGCGACCGCCGCCGGGTGAGCCCCCCCGCCGCGGCCAGCACAGCCCCTCCGGCGGTCAGCGCCTCCGCCGCCTTCATGTACCGGCCGGCCTTACCCTCGTGGAAGGCCTCCTTGACGATGCCGATGCTCTCCTCGTGGACCTTGGAGAGCGCCACCTCCGACAGCCCGGCCACCGCTCCGAGGAAGGCCATCGGGGTGCTCTCCGACACCGGGGCGCCGAGCAGCCCCAGTCCCGCCGCGGCGCTGGCCGCGCTGCTCACGAAGATGAACGGCATGTACTCGTAGCCGTCGTGCCAGGCGGGGACGGCGGTGTTGGAGATGAGCGCGGCGGTGTAGGTGGCCACCGGGGGCCCGAGCACGGCGGCCCCGGCGCTGGCCAGCGTCCCCAGGGCCGGCGCCGCGCCGGTGACGGCGGAGAGCGCCGACACGGTGGCCGCCGGCACGAAGCCCGACAGGAGCCAGGACCCCACGCTCATGGGCGACGTGACCTTGAACATTCGCAGCATGTTCAAGAACCGGCCCCGCCGGCCCAGGTCGTGGACCAGGGCGACCAGGGAGAGGTGACCGGCTACGGCCGCGCCGATCTTGCTGACCTTGGCCAGCCCGGGTCGCCCGGTGCCCTGGGCGGCCAGACCGACGGCGGCGCCGGCCCCGGCCAGGCCCCCGAGGAACAGGTACCCGGGTATGTCGGGGGATTCCCAGGCCGGCTTGTTGATGACCGGCAGGTCGTAATACGAGCCGAACTCGGGCTCGTCGCGTCGCTTCGCCTTGCGGGGCCCGCCCCCGCCGGGCGGCACGTTGGCCCCGACAGTGGCCTCCCGACCCGGGTGGATCCCGGTGGTCCCGTCGGTGGTGACGGCGTCGGTACTCATGCTGCACCTCCCGGCCGGCCGGCGCCGAGGAAGGCGGCGGCGATGCTCCCACCGAGGACGCTCATGGCCACGCCGGCCAGCTTCCACATCTTCGGCAGATCCCTCGTGGTCACGACCGGGTCGGGTGGCAGCCCGTACACCTCGGGCTCGTCGAGCAGGAGGAAGAACGCCCCGTCCCCGCCGACCCCGTCGTCGGGGTCGCGGCCATAGAGCCGGGCCTCCCCGACGCCAACCGAGTGCATCTGGGCCAGCCGCTGGTCCGCCCGCTGGCGCAGCTCGTCGAGCGGGCCGAACTGGATGGAGTCGGTGGGGCAGGCCTTGGCGCACGCCGGCTCCTGCCCGACCCCCAGACGGTCGTAGCAGAGGGTGCACTTCCAGGCCCGACCGTCGCCGTGGCGCTGGTCGATGACCCCGTACGGGCAGGCCGGTACGCAGTAGCCGCAGCCGTTGCAGATGTCCTCCTGCACCACCACCGTCGAGAACTCCGTGCGGAACAGCGCCCCGGTCGGGCACACGTCCAGGCAGGCGGCCTCGGTGCAGTGCTTGCACACATCGGACGACATCAGCCACCGGATGCCCTCGGCTGTCACCTCCGGAGCCGTCGGGACCGACGCAACCGATCCGCTGGAGGCGGCCATACCGACACCGCCCGTGATCTGGCCGGCCAGGGACTTCGGCTGCTCGATGAACGCCACGTGGCGCCAGCTGTCCGCCCCCAGCCCCTTGGTGTTGTCGTAGGACATGCCGGTGAACTCCAGCCCGTCCTCGGGGATCTGGTTCCACTCCTTGCAGGCCACCTCGCAGGCCTTGCAGCCGATGCACACCGACGTGTCGGTGAAGAATCCCATCCGGGGCGGGGCGTCGGCGTAGCCGCTGCCGGCCGCCGCCTCCTGCCCGTTGTCGAAGCGCATGTCAAGAAGGCTCATACCGACAGCACCTCCGTACCGGTCTCGGCGGTGACGCCGGCCCGCCGCTGGTAGTCACGAACCAGCTCGACCCGGGCCGGCCCGGTGGGCCGGCGGCCCGGCCTTATGGCCGCGGTGAGCGCCTTGACCTCCTGGATGTGCACGTTGGGATCGAGCACGATCGACGTGAGATCGTTGGCCGAGTCCCCCTGGGTGTAGCCGTTGGGACCCCAGTGGAACGGCAGCGCGATCTGGTGGACCACCCGGCCGTCGATCAGCAGCGGCGTCATCCGGCCGGTGACCAGCACCCGGGCTTCGATGCAGTTGCGGGCGGTGATGATGGTGGCCCATCCCCGGTGTTCGAGCCCGCACTCATCGGCCAGCTCCGGGGATACCTCACAGAACATCTCCGGCTGCAGCTCCGACAGCCTGGACACCCACCGGCTCATACCCCCGGCGGTGAAGTGCTCGGTCAGGCGGAAGGTGGTCACCACGTGCGGGTAGACCTCGGCGCCGGGCTCGGATCCGCTCGGGTGGTAGCGGTTGTGCTCGTGCCTGAAGATCTGGCGGACCGGGCTGCGCTGCTGCTTGTACATGGGGTTGGCCGTCGGGGACTCCTGCGGCTCGTAGTGGGTGGGTAGGGGCCCGTCCACCAGCCCGGCGGGGGCGAACAGCCACCCCTTCCCGTCGGCCTGCATCACGAACGGGTCGATGCCCGACAGGGCCTCGCCCCGGGTGGCCCCGGCCGGTGGCCGGTAGTGCGGGCCCTTGGAGGCGGTGAAGTCGGGGATGTCGTGTCCCACCCACAGAGCCTTCTCCTCGTCCCACCACACCAGCGCCTTGCGGGGGCTCCACGGCTTGCCGTCGGGGTCCGCCGAGGCCCGGTTGTAGAGCAGGCGGCGGTTGGCCGGCCAGGCCCAGCCCCACTCCCCGCCCAGCCAGTTCTGCTCCTTGGCCGGTTTGCGCCGGGCCGCCTGGTTGACGCCGTCGGCGTAGACCCCGCAGTAGATCCAGCAACCACAGGCGGTGGACCCGTCCTCGTTGAGCTGCTCGTAGGACGCCAGCGGCGATCCCTCGGAGTCCCAGCCGTTGATCTCGGCCAGTACCGACTCCGCGTTCGGCTCCTCGATGGCGCCCTCGGTCGGATAGTCCCAGGTGAGGTCCAGGACCGGGCGGTCGATGGGGTCGGTGGAGCCGGCCAGCTTCTCTTTGATGATGCGCCCCAGGTGGTACATGAACCACAGGTCGCTGCGGGCCTCGCCGTCGGGTTCTTTGGACTCGTAGTGCCACTGCAGCATGCGGTTGGTGTTGGTGAAGCTGCCGTTCTTCTCGGTGTGGGAGGCCGCCGGGAAGAAGAACACCTCGGTGGCGATGTCCCCGGTCTTCAATTCCCCGGAGTCGATCTCCGGGCCGTCCTTCCACCACGTGGCGGATTCGATCAGCGAGAAGTCCCGCACCACCAGCCAGTCCAGGTTGGCCATCCCCAGCCGCTGCATCTTGGCGTTGGCCGAGCCCACCGCCGGGTTCTCCCCCATCAGGAAGTACCCCTTGCACTCGCCGGCCATCTGGTTGAGCACGGTGTCGTAGGTGCTGTGGCTGCCGGTGATCTTGGGCAGGTAGTCGTAGCAGAAGTCATTCTCGGGGGTGGCCGCCGGACCCCAGTACGCCTTCAGCAGGCTCACCATGTAGGCCCGCATGTCGCCCCAGAAGCCCTTGCCGGACTTCTCCCCCTCTATGTAGTCGTCGAGAGTGGCGTGCTCGTAGGCGTGGGGCATCGGCAGGTACCCGGGCAGCAGGTTGAACAGCGTCGGGATGTCGGTCGACCCCTGGATCGAGGCGTGACCGCGCAGAGCCTGGATCCCGCCCCCCGGCCGGCCGATGTTGCCGAGGAGCAGCTGGAGGATGGACGCGGCCCGGATGAACTGCGATCCGTCGGTGTGCTGGGTCCAGCCGACCGCGTACACGAAAGAGGTGGTGCGGTCCCGGCCGGAGCTGCTGGTGACGACCTCGCACACCTTCTGGAACAGGTCCCGGGGGATGCCGCAGATCTGCTCCACGTACTCCGGGGTGTAACGGGCGTAGTGCTTGCGCAGCAGCTGGAACACGCAGAGGGGGTGCTGCAGGGTCGGGTCGGTGTTGGGCGAGCCGTGCATGCCGGCGCCCCCCGAGCCGTGGGTCTCCGCCGTGCCGGCGTCCTTCACGGCCTGGAGCCGCTCCTCGTACTCGGGGTCGTCCTTCTCCCCCCCGTCCTCCGGGTCGGTGGTCTGGCTCATGCCCTCGGGCAGCCACGCCTCGTTCTCGTAGGCCGACGCCTTCTCGTGGAACCCGGAGAAGATGCCGTTGAGGTCCTCGGTGTCGCGGTACTCGTCGCGGATTATCTGCGGGGCGTTGGTGTAGTTGACGACGTAGTCCCTGAACCACTTGTCGTGCTCGATGGCGTAGCGGATGATGCCGCCGAGGAACACGATGTCGGTCCCGGCCCGGATGGGCACGTGGACGTCGGCCAGGGCGCTGGTCCGGCTGAAGCGGGGATCCACGTGGATGACCGTCGCCCCCCGGGCCTTGGCTTCCATCACCCACTGGAAGCCCACCGGGTGGGCCTCGGCGAAGCTGGATCCCTCGATGACGATGCAGTCGGAATGCTGCAGGTCCTGCATGGCGGTGGTGGCTCCACCCCGGCCGAACGACGGCCCCAGACCGGCGACGGTGGCGCTGTGGCAGAGGCGGGCCTGGTTCTCTATCTGCACCACGCCGAGGGCGGTGAGCAGCTTCTTGATGAGGTAGTTCTCTTCGTTGTCCAAGGTGGCGCCGCCGAGGGAGGCGATGCCCATGGTGCGGCGGACCTCTTTGTCCTTGAAGGTCTGCTGCCACTTCTCCCGCCGGGTCCTGATGACCCGGTCTGCGACCATTTCCATGGCCCGGTCCAGCGGTAGCCGCTCCCAGTCGGTGGCGTGGGGAGGGCGGTACAGCACGTGGTAGCGCCGGGTGGGACCGGTGGACAGCTCCAGGGTGGCCGCGCCCTTGGGGCACAGCCGGCCCCGGCTCACCGGCGAGTCCGGGTCGCCCTCGATCTGGACGATCTGGTCGTCCTTGACGTAGATGTTCTGGCCGCAGCCGACCCCGCAGTAGGGGCAGATGGACTTGACCACCTTGTCGGCGTTGGCGGTGCGGGGCTCCAGGTTGTCCGACTGCTTCGACTTGGCGGCGATGCCCCGCCCGAAGGCGTCCCGCTCGCGGACCTGGCGCAATACCGGCCAGTGCTCGATCAGGTCACGGATCACTTCTTACCGCCCTTCTTGCGGGTCACCTGGTTGGCCGGCTTCTTCTCCGCCTGGCCCTGGCGCTTGGCCGGCCGGTCGCCGAGCGCGTCGCGGGCCCTGTCCATGGGGGCGGCCATCTTGGCGGCCGCCTTGAGGGGAGCGGAGCTGTTGGGGGCGTGCGGGTGGGGGCGGGTGGGGGCGTGTTCGTAGGCGGGTTGGAACTTCCGGCCGATCTCGCTGCGCTCCTCGTCGGGCACCTCCTCCTTGAAGCGGAGGAGGACCTTGTCCTCGAAGGCCACGTGCTTGCGCAGGGCGGCCACCAGCTTCTCCACCAGCTCGTCGAAGCGGTCGTCGCCGCCGGGGATCCCCGCCAGCTCCTGTAGGAGGTCCTTGCCCTCCTGCTCCTGGGCCAGCGCCCGCTCCGCCAGCTCGTCGCCGCCCTCGAGGCGCTGACGCACGGCCGGCCAGAAGTGCTCCTCCTCGGCCGTCTCGTGCTGCGACAGGCGGACCCGGATCATGTCGAGGATGGAGACCCGCTGCTGCTGCTTGGCCTCCGAGCCGCCCTTGCGGACGCCGGGCACGGTCTCGAGCTGCTCCTGCAGCCACTTCACCTGGTTGTGCTGCCACCCGATGACCGAGACCACGTCGTCGGTCTGGTCCTCGCCCTCTATCTCGGGCGGGGCGGCGGTGCGCCGCTCCCCCGCCCGGCGGATGGCCTCGTCCGCCGCCACCCGCCGCTTCATCCACTCCTCCACCAGCTGCTGGTGCTTCGGCAGCTCCGTGGACGGGTTGACCAGCTGCTGGGTGGAACCTTCGATCAGCCCCTCCCGGCCGGCCGCCTGCTCTTCGGTGACCACGTCGCTACCATCAGCGGGCAGCCCGGTGGCGATCAGGTATGCCTGACCGGGAGGGATCAGGAACTCCTCGCCGATCTCCTGGTATGTGTGGGCTCGGCGAACCCGCTCAAGGACTTGTGTACGCGTCGGCAATCCGGTCCTCCACCACTACCGCCTTCGGTTGTGGTGGAGGAGTTACCCGGGGCCGCGGGCCTGTAACTGGGGCTTCAGCTCAGGGAGCGGGGCACGACTGGGCGTAGGCGCAGTCGTTGAAGGTCAGACCGCCGGACCCCAGGGCCGAGGGGGTGGCTTCGTTGATCAACCCCGGCGACAGCACGATCTGGGTGGGGCTACCCGAGCTGATGCTCTGGGCCGTCCCGCCGTTGACGTTGAAGGTGTCGGAGCTGAAGTGCACGGTTCCCACGTCGGCCAGCAGGGTCTGCAGGCCGACCGTCGGCGCCTCCAGGATCCACTCCGCCGACGACCTGCTGGAGGAGTAGGTGACGTTCTTCTGCCAGGTCCAGCGGTTGGCGTCGACCAGCGACACGGACCACGTATCACCTGACACCTGCTGGATGTTGACAGTGACCTTGTCACCTGGGGTGACCGTGCAGCTGGAATCGCCCTGGCAGCCGCTGATGGGGGTCTCCGAGTTGGGCAGCAGCTCGTACCAGGCGTAGTACTGGGGGCCGGTGATGGGATTGGTGACCAGGGAGTTCTCCCCCACGCCGGCCTGGATCAGGTCGGAGGTGCTGTACCCACCGATGCCGGCCCAGGTGGCGGCGAATCCGGGCGGCAGAAGGGCCGCCGACGGCACCGTGAACTGGGTGGTCACGCCGGTGATGTCGCCGGGGTTTGACGGAGTCGGCGACGACGGGCCCGCCGACTGGACGGCGTAGCCGGACCAGTTGAGGCTGGTCGCCGTCCCGCCGTGCACCGGGAGCACCTCGTGGGTGACCGACGGGATCAGGCGCCCGATGCCCGGCAGCGAGGCCGTGCTGTGGTGCGGCGTGGACGCCAGTGCGGACGGTCCGGCGGCGATCGCCACCCCGGCCATCAAACCGACCGCTCCCACCATGTGCAGCGTTCTGCGCGACACCGGAACCTCCCCAGGCTTGCCGAAAGTGGCCCCAATTATTAGCCCAAACCGGTTGTTGGGGGAAACGGGCCCAGCCGGAAGTGTCCTTTCAGGCTGATCCCCGGTCCGTGTCCGCCCTCTCCCGCTGGGGGACCACCGTGTACCTGGGATCCTCGGCGGACTGCACGCCGGCGTGGAAGATGCCGAAGCGGGTCAGGGCCGAGCCGGCTACCAGCAGCGCCCCCGACACCGCCGACACCGCCCGGCTGCGCCGGCCGGCCAGGGCCCCGACGGCGCCCGCCACGGTGGCCGCCTCGGCTGCCTTCATCAGCTTGCCGGCGGTCCCCTGCTCGTAGGTCTCGGCCGGCAGCCCCATCCGGGAGCGCATGAAGCGGCCCACGCCCAGCTCCACCAGGGCGGCGGCCGGCCCCAGCCGCCGGGCCGGGCCGGCGGCGGCCACCGGGGCGGCCATCAGCCCCAG
This sequence comes from Acidimicrobiales bacterium, assembly GCA_035702985.1. Lineage (GTDB taxonomy): Bacteria > Actinomycetota > Acidimicrobiia > Acidimicrobiales > Palsa-688 > JAKAXG01. The sequence goes on along the minus strand of DASSZD010000161.1, from coordinate 21,343 downwards.
GCCGGCTCCGGCGCTGCAGGCCGATCCGGCGAAGAGGAACGGCATCTCCTTGTGACCGCCGTGCCAGGCCGGCACCGCGGTGTCGGACACCAGCACTGCGGTGTAGGTGGCCACGGCCGGGCCGGTGACGGCCGCAGCCAGCGTGGCGGCCCGCGAGAGCCGGCCCACCACGGTTCGCGACAGCACCCGGCCGAGCGGGCCGGGCAGGGCCGAGCCGGCCAGCTGCAGCCCCGCCGCGGCGAAGGCGGCCGGGCCGTAGAGCGAGAGGATCCACGATCCGACGCTCATCGGGGAGCTGGGCTTGAAGACCCGCAGCATGTTGTAGAAGCGGCCGGGCCGGCCCAGGTCGTGGACCAGGGCGACCAGTGACAGGCCGATGGCTCCGGCCGCCCCGTACTTGAGAGGCCGGGCCAGCGCCGGGCGGCCGGTCAGCTCGGCGGCCGCCGCCAGCGTCGAGGAGGAGCCGGCCAGGCCGCCCAGGAACAGGTAGCCGGCGATGTCGAGCGGCTCCCAGGTGGGCTTGTTGAGCACCGGCAGCCCGTAATAGGAGCGGAACTCCGGCTCGGGGACCACCGACTCGGTGTGCTTGCGCCGCCGGGGCCGGCCGCCATCGCCGGCGTTGGCCCCGATGATGGCCTCCCGGTCCGGGCGGACGTGGACCAGCCCCTCCTTGGTCACATCGGACAGGCCCACGGTCATCTACCTCCCAGGACCGAGACGGCCACCCCGGCCATCACCCCGGCCGCGGCCAGGGCCGCCCGCTTCCACATGGACCCCAGATCCCTGGTGGTGACCACCGGGTCGGGGGGCAGGCCGTAGACCTCGGGCTCGTCGAGGAGCAGGAAGAACGCCCCGGCGCCGCCCACCCCGTCGTCGGGGTCGCGACCGTAGAGCCGGGCATCGGTGACGCCGCCCTCGTGCAGCTGCGCCACCCGCTTGTCGGCCCGGTCGCGCAGCTCGTCCAGAGGCCCGAACTGGATCGAGTTGGTGGGGCAGGCCTTGGCGCAGGCCGGCTCCATTCCGACCTCCAACCGGTCGTAGCACAGGGTGCACTTCCACACCCGGCCGTCGTCCTTGCGCTGGTCTATCACCCCGTACGGGCAGGCCGGCACGCAGTACCCGCAGCCGTTGCACACGTCCTCCTGGACGACCACGGTCCCGAACTCGGTGCGGAACAGCGCCCCGGTCGGGCACACGTCCAGGCAGGCGGCGTCGGTGCAGTGCTTGCACACGTCGGATGCCATCAGCCAGCGCAGGTCGGTACCGCCCGGCCCGTCGTGGTCGACCATGGCGTCCTGGCCGCCGAGCGGCTTGCGCTGCTCGATGAACGCCACGTGACGCCAGGTGTCGGCCCCCAGCCCCACGCTGTTGTCGAACGACATGCCGGTGAAGTTGAGCCCGTCGTCGGGGACGTGGTTCCACTCCTTGCAGGCCACCTCGCAGGCCTTGCACCCGATGCAGATGGAGGTGTCGGTGAAGAAGCCCATGCGGGGCGGGTGGTCCTCCCACCCGGCCGACCGGGCCGGCTGGGTACCGGTGGTGGTCAGTGCCATCTACAGCTCCGTTCCGGTCGAGACGGTGACCCCCGCCCGGCGGCGGTACGACTCGATGTAGTCGAGGAGGGCCGGACCCCGGGGTCGCCGTCCGGGTTGCACGTCCACGGCCAGGGCCTTCACCTCCTGGATGTGGGCATTGGGATCGAGGGTGAAAGAGGTGAGCTGGTTGACCGCATCGCCGGTGGCCATGCCGTTGGGCCCGAAGTGGTAGGGCATCCCCACCTGGTGCATGGTGCGGCCCTGAACCCGGAGCGGGCTCATGCGGTCGGTCACCAGGACCCGGGCCTCGATGGCCCCCCGGGCGCTGACCACCGTCGCCCACCCCCCGTTCTCCAGGCCCCGCTCGACGGCCAGCTCCGGTGACACCTCGACGGCCAGTTCCGGCTGCAGCTCCGACAGGTACGGGGCCCAGCGGCTCATGCCGCCGGAGGTGAAATGCTCGGTGAGCCGGTAGGTGGTCAGGACGAAGGGGAACACCTCCGCTCCCGGCTCGTTACCGCTCGGCTGGGTCTCGTTGCCCGGGATGGGGAACATCTTGCGGGCCGGGTTGCGGTCGTGGCCGTAGAGGGGGTTCCCGAACGGGGAGTCCTGCGGCTCGAAGTGGCTGGGCAGCGGCCCGTCCACCACCCCGGCCGGGGCGTACAGCCAGCCCCGCCCGTCGGCCTGCATGATGAACGGGTCGGAGCCTGACAGGCCGTCCACCCCACCGGCCCCTTCGGGGGGCTGGTAGTCCGGCTTCTTGGTCGGTGGGAAGTCCGCCACGTCGTGGCCGGACCATTTCCCGGCGTCCTGGTCCCACCACACCAGCGCCTTGCGGTCGCTCCAGGGCTGGCCCGAGGGGTCGGCGGACGCCCGGTTGTAGAGGATCCGGCGGTTGGCCGGCCACGCCCAACCCCACTCGTGGGCCATCCAGTCCTGCTCCAGGTAGGGCTTGCGCCGGGCCGCCTGGTTGACCCCGTCCGCGTACACCCCGGCGTAGATCCAGCACCCGCACGACGTGGACCCGTCGGCCTCCAGGGCCTCGTAGGTCGAGATCAGCTTGCCGTCGGCGTCCCAGCCGTTGATCTCGGCCAGCACCGCTTCGGCCACGGGATCCTCGAACGGCCCGGCCGTCGGGTAGTCCCAGGTGAGGTCGAGGAGGGGCCGGTCCATCTGGTCGGTGGACCCGGCCAGCTTCTCGCGGATGATGCGGCCCAGGTGGTAGATGAACCACAGGTCGCTGCGGCAGTCCCCCTGCGGCTCCACCGCCTGGTGGTGCCACTGGAGCATGCGCTCGGTGTTGGTGAAGCTGCCGGCCTTCTCGATGTGGGCGGCGGCCGGGATGAAGAACACCTCGGTGCCGATCTCCTCGGTCTTCAGCTCGCCGGTCTCGATCTCCTGGCCGTCCTTCCACCAGGTGGCGCTCTCGATCAGCTGGAAGTCCCGGACCACCAGCCAGTCCAGGTTGGCCATGCCCAGGCGCTGCATCCGGGTGTTGGCCGAGCCGACCGCCGGGTTCTCCCCCATCAGGAAGTACCCCTTGCACCGGCCCTCCAGCTGCTCCACCACCGTCTCGTAGGTGCTGTGCGACCCGGTGATGCGCGGCAGGTAGTCGAAGCAGTAGTCGTTGTCCGCGGTGGCGCGGGCCCCCCACCAGGCCTTGAGCAGGCTGACGGTGTAGGCGTCCATCTTCGACCAGTAGCCCCGTTCGGCGGAGTCCGCGGCGAGGAACTCCTGCAGCGTCTCGTGGCGGTGGGCGTGGGGCATGGGGATGTAGCCGGGGAGCAGGTCGAACAGCGTGGGGATGTCGCTGGATCCCTGGATGCTGGCGTGGCCCCGCATGGCCTCGATGCCCCCGCCGGGGCGGCCGATGTTGCCGAGCAGCAGCTGCAGGATCGACGCCGCCCGGATGATCTGCACGCCGATGGTGTGCTGGGTCCAGCCCACGGCATACACGAAGGCGGTGGTGCGGTCCCGACCGGAGTTCGCCACCAGCAGGTCGCACACCCGGGCGAAGGTCTCGGGCGGTATCCCGCACACCTCCTGCACCATCTCCGGGGTGTAGCGGGAGAAGTGCCGCTTCAGGATCTGGAACACGCAGCGGGGGTGCTGGAGGGTCTCGTCCCTGGTGGGGGTGCCCCGCAGCGACGGGCCTCCCGAGCCGTGGCTCTCCCCGTGACCCGAACGGGCTGCGCTGAGGCCCCCCTCTGTGAGCTTGTTGTACTCCGAGTCACGCGAGCCGGAGGCGGCGTTGACGGTCATGCCCTCGTACTGCCAGGTGTCGGGCTGGTAGTGGCGGGTGTCGGCCTGGAACCCGGAGAACAGTCCGTCGAGGTCCTCGGTGTCGCGGAAGTCCCCGGTGACGATGGTGGAGGCGTTGGTGTACGCCTTCACGTACTCCTCGAAGTAGAGGTCGTTGGTGAGGACGTGGTTGATGATCCCGCCCAGGAAGGCGATATCGGTGCCGGCCCTGAGCGGGACGAACACGTCGGCCAGGGCGCTGGTCCGGCTGAAGCGGGGATCGACGTGGATCACCGCCGCCCCCCGGGCCTTGGCCTCGGCCACCCACTGGTAGGCCACAGGGTGCGACTCGGCCATGTTGGAGCCCTCGATGATGATGCAGTCGGAGTTCTGCAGGTCCCGGGGCGTGGTGGTCGATCCGCCGCGGCCGAAGGAGGTGCCGAGCCCCACCACCGTGGAGCTGTGGCAGATGCGGGCCTGGTTCTCGACCTGCACCACCCCCAGGGCGGTGAACAGCTTCTTGATCAGGTAGTTCTCTTCGTTGTCCAGGGTGGCGCCGCCCAGGCTGGCCAGCCCCATGGTGCGGCGGGTCCGCTTCCCGTCGAGCTCCCACTGCCACCCGTCCCGGCGGGCTTTGATCACCCGGTCGGCGATCATGTGCATGGCCGTCTGCAGGTCCAGCGGCTCCCAGTCGGTGCCGTGGGGCCTCCGGTACAGCACCTGGTGGCAGCGGTTCGGGCCCGTGGTCAGCTGAAGGCTGGCCGACCCTTTGGGGCACAGCCGGCCCCGGCTGACCGGTGAGTCCGGATCGCCCTCTATCTGGATCACCCGGTCGTCCTCGACGTACACGTTCTGCCCGCAGCCGACCGCGCAGTACGGGCACACGGACTTGACCACCTTGTCGGCGCCGGCCACCCGGGCCACCAGCTTCCTCGTCCGGGTCGAGGCCACAGCCGCCCCCCGGCCCAGCCGGTCCTGCCCGGTCAGCTGCCGGAGGACCGGCCAGTCCCCGAGGCGCGTCATAGCCATTCAGTGCACCGTCCTCGTCTCGTCGCCCGCCGGGGTGCGGCGGTCAATGCTTCAGCTCCGCCCGGGCCCGGTCCCGGACCCAGGCCATCACCTCGGCCTTCTCCTCCGGACCGGTCGGGTTGTGGTGGGGCACCCCGAGCAGGGCCTGGCTGCCGCCCAGCTGCAGCCCCTCGCGCTCCTGGTCCTCGGGGGCCAGGCTGTCGCTCCCGTCAGCGGGGATGCCGGTGGCGATCATGTACGCCTTGCCGGCGGCCATGCCCAGCTGCCGCCCCACCGACTCGAACCCACCGCCCTGCCGCCACTTCTGCAGCACCTCGTCGCGCGAGACCATCAGTTCTCCCCGGGGTGTGACCGTGGCTGCACGGCGAGGTCTATACCCGGCCGGCCGGCGTCGCCAACATCGGTTCCCGCCGCGCCGGGCGGCTGCCGTTTGCCCGCCAAGGCGGGAGGGTATCTGGCCGGCGTGAGCAGCGGTGCGGCGCGCCTGGCAGCCGCCACGGCGACGTGGCTGGTGACCTCGGCGCTGCTGTACATGCTCTTCACCGGGGAGTGGACCGCCATCGACTGGGTCGGGGCCGCCGCCTGCGGCGCCGCGGTGGCGGCGGCGACGGTGCCGATGACCCGGATGGGCCTGTTCGACCTGCGGGTCGACCCCCGGTGGCTGACCGCGTTGCCGGGCACCCTGGTGCGGGTCTTCGCGGACTTCGCCATCGTCACGGTCTTTCTGGCCAGGTCGGTGGCCCGCCGGGAGAGGGGCCACGGATCGTTCGTGGCCCGGGGTGACTTCGACAGCGGCGGCCCCGACGCGGCGGGCACCACCTGGCGGGCGTTCGTGGCGGTGACCTCGACCGTCTCACCCAACTCCTACGTGGTCGACATCGACCCGGACCACCGCACCCGGCTGTCGCACGACCTGGTACCGGACCGCCGATCGGAGCAGCCGGCGTGATGCTCACGGCGTGGCTGCTGAGCGGCACCGTCCTGCTCGCCGGGGTGGCTCTCTGCGGGATGGCCGCCTGGCGGCGCCCGACCTTCGAGGCGCTGGTGGCCATCGAGCTGGCCGGGACCCTCACCACCGTCACCCTGGTGTGCCTGACCGTCGGGTTCCAACGGTCGAGCTACGGCAACGTCGCGATCATCGCCGCCGTGCTCAACTGGGTGGGCAGCCTGGTCTACGTGCGGTTCCTGGACCGGAGCCGGGCGTGACCCACGACGTGGTGGTGGCCCTCCTGGTGGCCGGCTGCGCCTGCCAGGCCGTGTGCGTGGCCGGCACGCTGTGGATGCGCAGCGGCTTCGACCAGCTGCACTTCTCGGGAGCGGCGTCGACCGTGGGACTCGTGTTCTTCGCGGTGGCCGTGGGGCTGCAGGGCTTCAGCTCGGTGTCGGGGACCATCGACTGCATCGTGGCCCTGGGCCTCACCTTCCTGCTCGGCCCGGTGATGGTGACCGCCACCGCCCGGGCCGGCCGGCGCATGCGTTACGACACCCTCGAGCCGCTGGCCCGGGAGTTCGAGCAACAGCCATGAACGCGCTCGAGATCGTCGCGTTCAGCGCCGTCATGGTCCTCGGGGTGCTGGTGGTGCTGTGCCGGGAGCCGGTCCGTCAGTCCCTGGTCAACGGGATATTCGGGATGGCCCTGGTCGTGCTGTTCATGGTGCTGCAGGCTCCCGACGTAGCCCTGAGCGAGATCGTGGTGTCCACGGTGGCGTTCCCGCTGATCCTGCTGGCCACCATCGCCCGCACCCGGGACCGGCAGAGACCGTGACCGCCGGGGCTCCTGGCACCGCGGTCCCGATCCGCCGCCGCGACGACCACCGGGCCGGACCGGACGACCGGCCCCGGCAGAGCACCGGCGGCAGGCAACTACGGGTGGCGGTATTCGGGGCGGCGGCGGTGGTCCTGGGAGGGTTCCTGCTCTGGGCCCTCACCGGGCTGCCGTCCTTCGGCGACTTCCACGGCGAGTACGGCCGGCTCCTCAACCGGGTCGGAGTGGCCCAGCGCCGCGCCAGCAACGTGGTCGGGGCCATCGTGTTCGACTACCGGGGCTTCGACACCCTGGGCGAGGAGTTCATCCTGTTCTCCTCGGTCATGGGGGTGGCGTTCATCCTGCGGGGCAGCCTGCGCATCAAGGACCAGTCACCTCTCGACCCGGGCGGCAACGACTCCCTGCGCGTGGTCGGCACCCTGGGCGCACCGGTGGTGCTGCTGCTGGGCCTGTGGCTGGCCGCCTACGGCTACGTCACGCCCGGCGGAGGGTTCCAGGGCGGGGTGGCGGTGGCTTCGGCCGGGGCGCTGCTGTGGGTGTCGACGACCTACCGGGACTACCACCGGCTGACGCCGCCCCGCCTCTTCGACGCCATCGAGGGCTTCGGCGCCTCCGCCTACGTGCTCATCGGCCTGGTCGGACTGGGCCTCTCCGGCGCCTACCTGGCCAACTTCCTGCCTCTCGGCACGCCCGGCACATTGGCCTCCGCCGGGAGCATCGGGTTGCTCAACTGGGCCGCCGCGCTGGAGGTGGGGGCGGCCAACTTCCTGCTGTTCCGGGAGTTCTTCCAGGAGTACATCCAGACCTTCCCCGGCGTGGAGCAGGAGTAGGCGATGTCCTTCTATCCGTTCGTGGTGGCCGCGGTCCTCTTCATCGCCGGCCTGTACGGCGTGGTGACCAGCCGCAACTACGTCCACCTGGCCGTCTGCCTGACGGTCATGCAGTCCTCCACGTACATCACCCTGCTGTCCATCGGCTACGTCCACCACGGCACCGCCCCCATCTTCAAGAGCCCGTTGCGGACCCCCCGGGTCGATCCCATCGTGCAGTCCCTGACCCTGACCGACGTGGTGGTGAGCGTGGTGGTCCTGGCCCTGATCCTGGCCCTGGCCATCCAGACCCACAGGCGGGCCGGGACCGTCGACCCGGACCAGATGACCGAGATGCACGGCTGACCGCCCGGACCCGACCATGCCCGTGATCCCTCCTCTCACCGTGGCCGTCCCGCTCGCCTTCGCGGCGTTCCTGGCAGCCACCGGCAGCCTGATCCCCCGCCGGGCGGTGACCCTGACGGCCATCGGGGCGGCCGCGGCCACCACGGCCTTACAGTTCGCCCAGCTGGTCCAGTCGCTCACCCACGACCTCAACCACTGGTTCGGGGGGTGGACCCCCCAGCACCACTACGCCCTCGGGATCCTCTTCACCGTCGATCCCATCGACGCCATCCTGGCCTGCGTGGTGGGGGTGCTGATGCTGGCCTCCCTGAGCTTCTCCTGGTGGGGCATCAGGGACGTGAGCCACCTCTACTACGCCCTCATGCTGGCCTTCCTCGGCGGCATGGCCGGCTTCGCGCTGAGCGCCGACCTGTTCGACATATTCGTGTTCTTCGAGTTGATGAGCGTCACCGGCTACGGGCTGTGCAGCTTCCGCCAGACCAGCAGCTCGGTGATGCAGGGGGCGCTCAACTTCGCCATCATGAACTCGATCGGGGCGTTCTTCATCCTGATGGGGATATCGCTCATCTACGGCCGGACCGGCTCGCTCAACCTGGCCCAGATCTCCGTGTCCCTGCGCGGCACCCACCCCGACATGCTGGTCGTGGTGTCGTTCGTGTTCATCCTGGTGGGCTTTCTCACCAAGGCCGGGGCCGTGCCGTTCCATTTCTGGATGTCCGACGCCTATGCGGTGGCGGCGGCCCCGGTGGGCGCCCTCTACGCCGGGATCATGAGCGACCTCGGTTACCACGCCATCGCCCGCATCTACGCCGACGGATACGCCGCCACGCTCGACTCGGTGGCCCCGTCGGTCAGCGGGATCCTCATCGGGGTCGGGGTCGCCACCGCGGTGGTCGGGGCCGTCATGTGCTTCGGGCAGGCCGACGTCAAGCGCCAGATGGCTTTCCTGGTCATCAGCCACGGCGGCATATTCCTGTGCGGCATCGGCCTGCTCACCGGCGCCGGGATGGCCGGCGCCACGCTGTATGTCGCCGCCGACGCCATGATCAAGGGGGCGGTGTTCCTGACCATCGGCTACGTGGTCGTCACCCTCGGCGCCAGCGACGAGTTCATGCTGCGGGGCCGGGGCCGCCGACGCCGCCACCTCCCCGCCGGTCTGGCGTTCGGACTGGCCGGCCTCGGATTCGCCGCCGTTCCCGGGTTCGGGCCCTGGCTGTCGGCCAGCCTCATACAGCAGTCCGCCGACGCCGCCGGCTACACGTGGCTGCCACCGGTCCTGGTGGTGGCCACGGCGGTGACGGCGGCGACCCTTCTGCGATCGGGGGGCCGCATCTTTCTCGGATGGGGAGGGGACCGGGATCCGCTGCTGACCTCCGCCCAGCCCGACGAGCCGGAGGAGGGCGAGCCGCAGGAGGAGAGCCGCATCAGCACCGTCAGCCTCCTGCCGGCCGGGGCTCTGCTGGTAGCCGGTTTCGGCATGGCCTTCGCCCCCCATCTGGCCGGATACGCCACCCAGGCCGGTCGGCAGTTCCTGGATCTGCCGGGCTACGTCGCCGAGGTGATCCACGGCCGCTATCCGCCGCCAGTGACCCGCCTCCCGGCGTTCCACCCCACCGCCGGGTCGTGGGCCTACGGGGCTGCGACCACCGCCGGGGCCCTGGGGCTGGCCGCGGCCAGCCTGGCGTGGTCGAGGGCCCGGACCCACGGTTTGCTGACCAGGGTGGTCCTGCCACCGCTGCGGGTCCTCAAGGCGGTCCACTCCGGGCGCATCGGCGACATGGCCACCTGGCTGACGGTGGGGGCGGTGGCTCTCTGCGCCGCCGGGGCCGTCACCCTCCGCTGAGGGCCTGCGCCTACGCCGCCGGCGGGGGCTGGACCAGCGTCAACAGCGGTCGGGATGCCGCCGGGGTCGCCGGGAGCGACCCATCACAGTCGAGCCGGTCCTCGATGGCGCCCAGATCGCAGAGCGCCCGCCAGCCCAGTAGGGCCAGGCCCACCACTGTCAGCACCGCTGCTATCAACACGCCCACATCCATCGGCTCTCGACCCTTCCGTCTGGAGGGTAACTACCCCGCAACCGGCGATATCCCACGATTAGCCGATCGGTCGACTCGGGCAGGATTGCCGGGGGGCCGGCCGGCGACCTCATCGCAACTGAAAGGACAGATCCATGCGCGCTGCCATCTACACCACGACCGGTGAGGCCCGGCAGGTCCTGCGGGTCGAGGACGTGGAGCGACCCGAGCCGGGACCGGGCGAGGTCCGGGTCCGGGTCTCCCTGTCGGGGGTCAACCCCACCGACGTCAAGACCAGAGCCGGTCTCACCCCCCGCTCCATCGACGGGTTCCAGGTCCCCCACCAGGACGGGGCGGGCACCATCGACGCCGTCGGCCCCGGGGTCCCGGCCGGCCGGGTGGGCGAGCGGGTGTGGCTGTGGATGGCCGCCGTGGGCAAGTGGGGTACCGCCGCCGAGTGGTGCGTCGTGCCCTCCGAGCAGGCCGTGCCCCTCCCCGACCGGGCCGCTGACGGCCTCGGAGCGTGCCTCGGCGTGCCGGCCATGACGGCGCACCGCTGTCTGTTCGCCGACGGGCCGCTCGACGGGGCCGCGGTCCTGGTGGCCGGCGGCGCCGGGGCGGTGGGCCACTTCGCCATCCAGCTGGCCCGGCGGGCCGGGGCCCGGGTCGCCACCACCGTCAGCAGCCCCGAGAAGGCCGAGCTGGCCGCCGCGGCGGGAGCCGACCTGGTGGTCAACTACCGGGAGCCGGACGCTCTCAGCCGTCTGCGGGACTTCGCCCCGGTGATGGACCGCATCGTGGAGGTCAACCTGGGCGCCAACCTGGACCTGGACCTGGGCCTGGCCGGCCCCTCGACGGTGGTGGTCACCTACGCGGCCACGCCGGATGACCCGCAGCTGCCGGTGCGCCGGTGCATGTCGGCCAACGTGACCCTGCGCTTCATCCTCCTCTACGGCGTGCCCCGGCCGGACCTGGTGCGCGCTGCCGACGACGTCACTGCCGCAGTGGCCGCGGGGGATCTGACGGAGTTGCCGCTGGCGTTCTTCCCGCTGCGCGACGTGGTCGGCGCCCAGGAGGCGGTGGAATCCGGCCGGGTGGGCAAGGTCGTGGTGGAGCCGTGAACCGCCCGACCGGCGGGTAAACGGCGCGCTCCTGGGAATATCCCTCTACGGCGGCCCCCCGTCCGCAGGGACGGGGGCCGGCGTAGACGGGCGCCCCGGTCCAACGGTCGGGTGCCGGAGCAGACCCAGGACGGTCAGTTGCGCAGTCAGTTGTTCAGGTTGTTCATCGCGCTCTGTTGCGCGGCGCTCGCCACCGTGGCGGCGTGGGCGGCGACCGCCTTCGCCTCGGCGGTCAGCGGTCGACTGAGCTGGGCGCTGGACGCGCCGTTGGTCGGCGTGGGCTCGGGTGTGGCGGTGCTGGCGGTGGGCGCGGTGAAGCTGTTCTGGCGGCGGAGGGGCAGGCGGTTGCTGGCCCTGCTGGTCGCTGCTGCTACCGCAGCGGCTTCGGTGGCCGGCGTGGGGGTGAGGGACGTCTCCACCATGGCGGCGGGAGCGCGCTCGGGTTGTGCCGCCGGGCTGGGACGCTGCGAGGCCACCGGCCGGCCCAAGATGCCGCTGCTGCTCCACATCGGCCCGGTCCAGGCCCGGCCGGTCATCAGGGTGATGATATGGGGGGTGTCGGGGCCCGAGCGGGCCGTGGTGGAGCGGACAGCCAGGTCCGCGGCCCGGCTGGGGCAGCCTCTGCTCCGGGACTACTACGGGGTGGCGCCGGCCGTCTACGGGGGGTCGTGGACCGTCCCCGGCAGCCCCCACCGGTGGCTGCGCCGGCGCCATCAGAAGTCCCTGACCCCGCCGGACCTGGCCGACCTGGTCCGGCGGGCCCGGGCCGCGGAGCACTGGCCGGACACCGCCGACACGCAGTACTGGCTGGCCACCGATCTCACGGCCGAGCAGATCGGTATCGGACCGGCCGGGTGCGCCGACCACCTCCGGCCGCCGGGGGTGGCGGGCAGCATGGTGCGCCTGCCGTTCGCCAGTTGCAGCCTGCCGGCCACCAGGCCCCACCGCGTGGCGGCCGGCTGCCGGCCGCTGGCCGTCGTGGCCCCGGCGCTCGTGGCTCCCCCGACCATCCAAGCCGGCATCGAAACCTTTATCGTCCACGAGTTCGCCGAGACCGCCACCGACCCGGCCGGGGGGTGGACCGTCCTGGTGGCGGCGCGCTGCCACGGCGACCCGCTCCTCGAGATCGCCGACGTGTGCGAGCCGGACGGCAGCTTCATCTCCGCCCCGGCGTGGGACACCGCCGCCGGCTGGCAGCCGTCGCTCCTGCAACCGCCCTCCACCGGCCATCCGGCCCGCTGCGTGAACCCGGCCCGTCCGGACCCGCCGGCGGCCGGTCCCGGCCGGATCCCTGTCAGTGCAGCTACAGGCCGAGGCTCGACGGGACCAGGTACAGGCCGAAGCCCATGACCACCAGGCACAGGCCGGTGGCGGTCCAGCGGTACCAGCCCCGCATGCGGTAGGTGTCGGGGAGGGCCCGGGCCTCGAGCAGGAGGAGGAAACCCAGGACGATCGGCAGGAGGAGGGCGTTCATCACCTCGGCGTCGACGGCCAGGCCCACCAGGTCGACGCTGGCCAGGACCAGCACCGCCCCGGCGACGTGGGCCACCGAATAGGTCAGGTAGAACGGGGCGCTGCGACGGTTGAGCCCGTCGTTGAGGCTGCGGCGCCAACCGAAGACCTCCGACAGCCCCCACGCCCCGGCCAGCGACACCACCAGGGCGGCGACCAGGGACGCCCCCAGCACCCCGGCCCCGACCAGGGCGTCGGCCGGGCCCGAGCCCAGGGCGGGGGCCAGGGAGGCGGCGATCTGGCCGACGGTCTCGAGAGCGGCGCCTCGCCGGGCGCCGAAGGTGGTGGCCGCCAGGGCCACCACCACCGCGATCATGATCGTCTGGCTGACCACGCTGCCCACTGCGGTGTCACGCCGCTCCTGGCGCAACTGGCCGGCGGTGATGCCCTTGTCGATCACCGCGCCCTGCTGGTAGAAGACCATCCACGGCATGATGACCGCCCCGATGTTGGCGGCCACCAGGCGGGTGTAGGAGCCGCGGCCGAACGGGGCCGCGCCCAGCCCGTGGAGCAGTTGGTGCCCGGAGGGGTGGGCCAGGATCATGGCCGGTATGAACGCCAGCTCGGCCAGGCCGACGACGATGCCCACCCGCTCCACCCGGCTGTAGCTCCTCAGGAACGCCACCCCGACCAGGGCCACCGTGGCCACCGGGACGGTCACCCACTTCGAGACGCCGAACAGCTGGCCCACCCCCGCCACCCCGGCGAACTCGGTGATCAGGGCTCCCACTGCGGAGAGAAGCAGCGTGGCCGCCGACAGGTAGGCCCAGGCCGGGCCGAAGCGCTCCCGGATCAGTTCGCCGTGGCCCCGGCCGGTGACCACGCCGAGCCGGACGGTGATCTCCTGGGCCATGTAGAGAATGGGGATCAGCACCACCTGGGGCAGGACCATGGCGTAGCCCCAGCGGGCCCCGGACTGGGCCGCGGTGACCAGGCTGCCGGCGTCGGTGTCGGCCAGCATCACGATGAGACCGGGACCCCAGACGGCCAACAGGCCGGGCCGGCGGGCGGTCAGGGCACGGCCGTTCGGGGCCCGGTCGGCGACTGCGGCGGTGTCGGTGCCGGGTCCGGTCGTGGTCACGACACGAAGTTAGGGACACCTAACTTATTTTGTCAACCCTGGCGAATATCGGCGAGGAGATCGAGGAGCCAGCCGGGCGGCCGGATTTCCCCGCCGGCGGAGCGCACCCTCCCCGCCAGGGTCCGGTCCGCGGTGACCACCGCTACCGGCTGGCCGCCGGCGGCCTCCCCGGTGGCGGCCACCACGGCGTCGTCGCCGGATCCCTGGGCCCGCACCACTGTCACCCCGGGCACCGGAGCCGGGTCGGCGGTGCGGGCCCGGCCCTCCAGCACCACTATGACGGGCAGATCCGGCCCGGCCAGTCGCCCGGCGGTGACCGCCGCGCCCAGTTGGGCGACCAACCGGGTCGCCGCCCCGGGCCGGTCCCGCCACCACCCGTCGGGCCGGGAGCCGACCACGTTGGCCGCATCGACTATCAGCACCTGGCCAGTCTGGCGCCGCCCGGGACGGCCCCGGGGACCGGGACTACGCTGGTTGGTTAACAGCGATAGCAAGCTCGGGGGGTTGATCCGTGGCCGAACACCTGGACGTCGTCATCGTCGGAGCCGGACTGTCCGGGGTGGGGGCCGCCTACCGGCTGCAGACCATGTGCCCCGACCGGTCGTACACCATCCTGGAGGGCCGCCAGTCCATGGGCGGGACCTGGGACCTGTTCCGCTACCCGGGCGTCCGATCGGATTCGGACATGTACACCCTCGGCTACCCGTTCCGCCCCTGGGACGACGCCAAGTCCATCGCCGACGGCCCGTCCATCCTGCGCTACATCCGCCGGACCGCCGCCGAGAACGGCATCGACGGGCGGATCCGCTACGGCCACCGGGTGGTGGGCGCCTCGTGGTCCTCGCCCGACAACCGCTGGACCCTCGACGTCGAGCGGTCCGGGCCGGACGGCGCGACCGGCTCCAGCCGCATCACCTGCAATTTTCTCTACCTGTGCTCGGGCTACTACCGCTACGACCGGGGTCACTTCCCGGAGTTCCCGGGCCGGGATTCGTTCGCCGGGGCGCTGGTCCATCCCCAGCACTGGCCCGAGGATCTGGACTACTCGGGGAAGAAGGTGGTGATCATCGGCAGCGGGGCCACCGCGGTCACCCTGGGGCCGGCCATGGCATCCGACGCCGCGTCCGTCACCATCGTCCAGCGCACCCCCACCTGGATAGTCTCCGCCCCCTCGGTGGACCCGATGGCCGAGAAGGTCAAGCGGCGCCTGCCCCGGCGGATGGCCCACGGGGCGCTCCGATGGAAGAACGTGGCCCGCGGCACGGCCTTCTACCAGCTGTGCCAGCGCCGCCCGGAGGTCGCCAAGCGGATGATCCTCAAGCAGGCCGCCGCCGCCCTGCCCGCCGATTTCGACCTGGGCACCCATCTCACCCCCACCTACCGGCCGTGGGACCAGCGCATGTGCCTGGTACCCGACGGCGACTTCTTCGAGGCGCTGGCAGCCGGGACCATGGCTCTCGTCACCGACCACATCGAGACCTTCACGCCGGACGGCATCCAGCTGGCCTCCGGCCGCCACATCGAGGCCGATGTCATCGTCTCCGCCACCGGTTTGGAGCTGGTGACCTGTGGGGGCATCGACCTTTCCGTCGACGGTGAGACCGTGGACCCCGCCGACCGGTTCGTCTACCGGGGGTTCATGCTGAGCGGCGTCCCCAACCTGGCCTTCTGCTTCGGCTACACCAACGCCTCGTGGACCCTCCGCTCGGATCTCACCTCGAGGGCGGTGTGCCGGCTGCTGCGCCGCATGCGCCGGAGGGGTGCGCTCCGGGTGGTGCCCCGCCCGTCGGCGGAGGGGATGGAGGCCCAGCCGTTCCTGCCCCTCACGTCGGGTTACGTCACCCGCGCCACCTCCATCCTGCCCAAGCAGGGCCCGGTGGCGCCGTGGCGGATCCGCCAGAACTACGTGCTCGACCTGCTCGACGCCACCTTCGGCGACCGGGGCCAGTGCCTCGACATGTCCTCCGCCCCGGTCGGGGCGGCCACCGGTCGCTGACCCTGGACCCGGGAGAGACCCCACCATGACCACCGCCCAGCTCGATTACACCGAGGCGGAGCTGTTGATGGACCCGCCCATCGTGGAGCCGTTGCGGGCCGGCGGCGTCACCTGCCACGGCGGGTTCCTGACCGACGGCACCTACGCCTCCCCCCGGACGCGCCACCGGGTGCCGGCCGTGCGGGCCTGGCAGGACGAGCACCGCAGGACGTTCGGCACCGCCATCCTCGACGCCCCCCTGGACAGCTGGCCCGGCACCTACCCCAACGTGGCCCAGGCCAGGCTGCTGCTCAGCCACGGCGTCCGGGAGCCGATCATCGCCCAGCTGACCCGCATCGGCACGGTGGAGGGGTTCGGAGCCAACATCCGCCATCTGGCTCCGGCGGACATGCAGCGCTTCTTCGTCGAGGACATCCGGGCCACCGCCACCTCCCATCTGGGTCGCGGCCTGGTGGAGGCCCACGCCCGCGACGAGGCCGGGTGGGGCGGCCTGGCCGGGCACGACACCATGTGGTTCGCGGTGCGCGACATCGCCTTCGAGCATCCCCTCACCGGGGACATGACCGCCCGGCTGCTGGAGCGCCTGGGCTTCCAGGGCCCGGCCGTCTCTCAGGAGGAGCGGGTGGCCCGGTTCAACGCCGGCCGGTCCTTCCCGCAGATCGACACCGGTCTGGAGATGCTGCTCGCCACCATGATCCGGGTGCTGTTAATCGAGATCAAGGCGTTCCACGTGTTCGCCTGGGCCGAAGAGCTGCTCTCGGACCGCGACCTGGTCGCCGGGGATGGGGACGCGGCCCGCCTGGTGGGCTGCATAAGGGCCGACGAGACCCCCCACGTCGAGTACCTGCGCACCGCCCTGACCGAGATGCGCGACCGCACGTTCGTCACCACCTCGGGCGGCCGGATCCCCGGGACCGAGGTGATCGCCACGCTGTGGGACAAGCTGCTGGCCGAGTCCATGGGCACGGTGGAGGCGGCCAACCGGGCGTCGTTCACGAACGAGTTGCGCCTGACCCTCGACGGGCGGCCGGGCGGGGCGGACCTGCTCGAGCAGTTCGACACCCTCGGGGACTGGCACCCGGAGGGCTGACGCCGGGCCAGGCACCCGGTAGTTGCGCCGCTCGGCCCGAACGTTGCCACCGAGCCATCGCCGGTAGCGTGCTGCGAGCCATGCTGTCGCGGTCGGGAATCGTCGCTGCCATCCGACCGCCCTGGGTGGACCGCAACGTGGCCATCGTCCTCACCGCCCGGGGGTTCATGAGCGCCGGGCGGGCCGTGGCCGGCGTGGTCACCGCCCTGTACCTGGCTGCGGAGGGTTTCACCGCCGTGGAACTGGGCCTGCTGTTTCTGGGGGTGACGCTGGCGTCGGCGGTCATGACCACCTTCATCGGGCTGGCTTCCGACGCCCTGGGCCGCCGCCCGTTCCTGGTGGCCCTGCCCCTGATGGCCGCCCTGGCCGCGGCGGTGTTCGCCACCGACCGGGCCCCGGTCATGCTGTTCGTCTTCGCCGCCCTGGGCAGCTTCGGGCGCGGGGCCGGGGTCGGGGCCGGCAACGTGGGCCCCTACCAGCCGGCGGAGAGCGCGTTCGTAGCCGAGACGGTGGGTGCCCGGCACCGCACCGACGCGTTCGGACGGCTGTCGTTCGTCGCCTCCCTGGGCGCCCTGGCTGGAGGTTTGATGGCCGGGCTGGCCCACGGGGGGGCCCGGGGCGCGGCGGCCACCGCCGCCTACCGCCCGGCGTTCCTGGCCGCGGCCGGCTGCGCGGCGGTGGCCGGCCTGCTGGCCCTGGGGCTGCGGGAGCCGCCCCGGGCCCGGCAGGCCGGGACCCGCCGGGTCCGGCTGGTGCTGCCCCGCCGGTCGTGGAACGTCCTGTGGCGGTTCTGGATCACCAACGGGATCAACGGGATGGCCATCGGGCTGCTCGGGCCGTTCATCAGCTACTGGTTCCACCGCCGGTTCGGGGCCAGCCCGGGCCAGATCGGGATCCTCTTCGCCGTGATCAACGTGGCCACTCTGGTGTCGGCGCTCACCGCGGCCGGCGTGGGCCGCCGGTTCGGGACCGTCAGGGCCATCGTGGCGGTGCGCCTGCTGCAGGGGGCGCTGCTGATCCCCATGGCCCTGGCCCCGTCGTTCCTGGTGGCCGGAGGGGTTTATCTGCTGCGCATGCTGGTACAGCGCCTGGGCCTGCCGCTGCGCCAGTCGTTCACCCAGTCGGTGGCCGACCCGGCGGAGCGGGCCAGCGTGGCTTCGCTGTCCAACCTCCCGGCCCAGGGCACGCAGGCCGGCTCTCAGGTGATCGCCGGCTACCTCTTCGACGAGGTGGCGCTGGCCGCCCCGCTCCTCCTGGCCGGCGCCCTCCAGGTGGTCAACGCCGTGGCCTACGGGGCTCTGTTCAGGGGCATGGACTCACCGGAGCGGGCCGCTCCCGAGACGGCCCGCTCCATCCCGTCGGCCTGAGGCATCCCGTCGGCCTGAGGCATCCCGGGGTCGACCCCCGGGAGACCTTCAGGCCCGGGCCGGTCTCAGGGCTGGGTGGCCAGTGGGTAGGCCCCCGGCCAGATGGCCTCCACCCGGACGGCCGTGCCGGGCTTGGGGGCGTCGACCATCTGGCCGTTCCCCAGCGATATGCCCACGTGGTAGATGCCCGCCGCGGTGCCGTTGCTGGACCAGAAGACCAGGTCCCCCGGAGCGGCGGCGGACAGCGGGACGTGGACCCCGTTGTTGAACTGGCCGGAAGCCACCCGGGCCAGCGGCACCCCGGCCGCCGCCCAGGACGCCTGGGTCAGCCCGGAGCAGTCGTAGCTGCCCGGGCCCGACGCCCCCCAGACGTACGGCTTGCCGATCTGGGCCTCGGCGAAAGCGAGCGCCCGGGCCCCGGCCGAGGGGGCCGGGCTGTTGGCCGCGGCCACCGAGACCGCCACGTTGGAGGCGGCCACCGCCACCGACGGGCGGGCCCCGGTCGGGCCGAAGGGGTAGGCGGTGCCGTTGGCCCCGAACAGCCAGTAGCCCCCGGCCGGGTCGGCGGCCATGCCCCGCAGGGGGGAGGCGGGCGGGGCACCCCCCAGCGAACCGTGGAAGGCGGCGTCGCCGAAGGCGAAGACCCCGCCGTCGGAGCCGACCAGCCAGTAGCCGTGCCCCGAGGGGGAGGCGGCCATGGCCACGATCGGGGCGTTGAGCCGGTCACCGCCGGTGGACCCGTGGAAGGAGGCGTCACCGAAGGCGAAGATCCCCCCGTCGGAGGCCACCAGCCAGTAGCCGGCCCCGTCGGGTGTGGCGGTCATGCCCACGATCGGGGCGTTGAGCCGGATACCCCCGGTGGACCCGTGGAACCCGGCGTCGCCGAAGGCGAAGGTCCCCCCGTCACGGGCCACCAGCCAGTAGCCGCGGCCGTCGGGGGTCGGGGCCATACCGACGATCGGGGCGTTGAGCCGGATGCCCCCGGTGGACCCGTGGAAGGAGGCGTCACCGAAGGCGAACACCCCGCCGTCGGCACCGACCAGCCAGTAGCCGTTGCCGTCGGGGGTGGAGGCGGCAGCCACGATCGGGCTGGACGGGGGGGTGGACAGTTGGCCGTAGACGGGGGACCCGTTGGGCGAGGTCACGTGGCCGTCGCTGGAGGCCACCCAGATCCGCCCGGTGGCGCTCACCGCGCTCACCAGCGAGATCCGGTCGCCCCCCACCCGGGCGGGCGGGGCGGCGGAAGCGGTATGGGTGCCGCCGGCTCCGCCGGCGTGCAGGCTGATCAGAAGAGCGCCGGTCAGGGCCGCTCCGGATAGGACGTCGGCGACTGGGCGCCGGGTTGGGCGGACCGTGACCCGCCCGGACGTGCGAATGGTGTGGTGCTTGCGCATCTCACGCCTCCTGGAGAAGGCAGCCGGGGGGCTGCGTCCGGTGTTGGTGGAGTGCGGGCAACCGCCTTGTCGCATGCGGCTCGCGGCCGGCGCCGGACCGGGCCCTGGGGCTCCGGGGGACTGCAGGCCGGGACTTAGACGGTCCGTACGAGGTGCAGACGGTACAACCCTGGGGTTAGGGCAAACAGCTCCGTTCGGCGGGCGGAATCGGGGGAGGGGGAGCACCCGCCGATCTAGGTTCTCGGGCCCCCGGCCCGCCGGCTGAAGTGGTCGCGCTGTGAGCAGGGGCCGGTCGCGCCGTGCGTGCCACCACGCGTACACGTACTGCCGACGGTGACTAGACCGAGTGGACACCCGCCGGCGCTGCGGGCCCCCCACTGTGATCATTTGACCTCCGGCCGGTTCCCGCCGCCTCAAGCGAAACGCCCGCTGGTCCGACGAAAACGGAAGAGGCAGAAGAGCAAATCCCGGGCTTGGCAAGGGGCACCCGGGGGATTGTCCGAAAGGAGCAGGTCGTGGCGTTTCGACTGAGTGCGCGCGCAGGCAGGGCCATCGCCGCAACCGCAGGGCTGATCCTGGCGTTCGACGCGGCCTACGCCGCGGCCAACTGGACGGTGAGCCTGACGTCGGGCACCACCGGCGGCGAGGCCCAGGCCGCCTCGGTGCAGAACCTGACCATCACCGCCTCGGCCTCCCCGGCGGCCGGCAACCTCCTCTACCCGGGGGGCAACGGGGACGTGGTGGCCAGCATCAGCAACCCCAACGCCTTCCCGGTGACCATCACGGCCCTGCAGCTGCCGGCCGACACCGTCTACGCCACCGGCTACACCGACAGCGCTCTCGCCACCGCAGCCACGGGCTGCGACTCCACCTCCAGCACGGTGACGTGGAACCTGTCCACCGCCACCAGCGGCACCTCGGTGCAGCTGACCACCGCCCTGGTGGTGCCGGCGGAGGCCGCGAACGTGGCCGGGAGCCTGGTGGTCACCCTCACCGACGAGGCCGTGATGGGAGCGGGGGCACCGTCGGCGTGCGAGGGCAAGTACTTCTCGATGCCGGCCCTGATCGGCGTCACCGCCACCGGCGGGGCGGCGACGGCCACCACCAGCCCGACCACCGACACCTACTGATCCCAGGGCTCCCGCTGGCCACGCTGACCGGGGCCCCGATGAGCCGCTGCCCGCCCGGTGACCCCCGGCGGGCACCGGCGCGCCCGGGCCCGGCGCGCTGGGCGGTCGGTCTCCTGGCCGCTCTCTCCGGCGCGGCCTCCGGGGCCCTGCCGGCCGTCCCGCAGCCGGTGTGGGCCGGGTGGGCCGTCGCGGCCGGCGCCAGCGGGGGCCAGGCGACGGCCGGGTCCGCCCCCGCAGCCCCGACGGGGGTGAGCTCGGCCTGCGGGACGACCCTCCTCGGGAGCCTGTCGGTCAGCTGGACCGCAGTACCGGGGGCCACCAGCTATACGGTCTTCGAATCGACCACCTCGGCCACATCAGGCTTCTCTCTGGCTGCTGCAGGGCTAACCGGAACGACATGGAGTTCCACCTTCCTGGCCGGCAGCTACTGGTTCTACGTCGTCGCTCTCATCGGCTCGAACTGGCAGAGCGGGCCGTCTACGGTCACCGGCCCCCGCCAGATCGCCCTCTTGAGCCTGCTGTGCAGCTGACCCGGCCCGGGAGGATCCGGACCGGTTA
Source organism: Acidimicrobiales bacterium (assembly GCA_035702985.1). Taxonomy (GTDB): domain Bacteria; phylum Actinomycetota; class Acidimicrobiia; order Acidimicrobiales; family Palsa-688; genus JAKAXG01. The sequence goes on along the minus strand of DASSZD010000161.1, from coordinate 334 downwards.
ATCTGTCGGTGGCGTGGGGGCTCGCACATCGTTTCGTGCCGGTGGTGCCCGCCGAGCGGTGCGATCGGTCGGCTCGGCGGGTTTGTCGGTGCTGGGCGGGCTCCGGCGCCGGGTGTGCGCCGGGCCGGTGGCGGCCGAGCTGGCTGCTGCCAGCGACGAGCTGGCCCGGCGGCAGGGTTTCACCGACGCTCTCCTCGAGACCATCGACGTCGGCATCGTGTCGTGCGACGCCGCCGGGGCGTTCGTGGTCAACAACCGGGCCGAGCGGGAGCTGTTCGGCCTGGAGGGCAGCATGGCGGGCGATCCGATGCACTCCCTCGAGACCCGCATAGAC